>DATFGV010000544.1:0-2959 GCA_035249115.1 Vineibacter sp. | reverse complement strand
AGCCGGGCCGGCACGAAGAGCTCAGCCTCTCCGCGTTCACGACCGATCGACTGATCGAGTGGATCTCGCGCCAGGACGGGCCGTGGTTCGTCCACGCGAGCTACATGCGCCCCCATCCGCCGTACGCGGCGGCCGGCCGGTGGTCACGCCGGTACGACCCGGCCGACGTCCCGATGCCCCTCCCGATCCCCGACGACGTCCACCCGATGCACCAGCGGGCGCTCTCGTTCTCCCGCGCGGCCGCGCCCGCCGACGAGGCCGGCGTGCGCGAGCTGCGGGCGCAGTACTACGGCATGGTCAGCGAGGTCGACGACCAGGTTGGCCGGCTGATCGACCGGCTGAGGGAATGGGGCCTGTACGACGATACGCTGATCATCGTGACCTCGGACCACGGCGAGATGCTGGGCGATCACTGGATGCTGGGCAAACAGGGTTACTGCGACGAGGCCTTCCACGTGCCGCTGATCGTGCGCGACCCGCTCGCCGACGACGATGCTGGCCGCGGCCGCCGGATCGATCGCTTCACCGAAGCCATCGACCTGATGCCGACAATCCTCGAATCGCTCGGCCTCGCGGTGCCGCGCCAATGCGACGGCCGGTCGCTACTCGCTCTGGCGCGTGGCCACGACGTCGCCGACTGGCGGACGGAGGTCCACTGGGCGTTCGATTTCCGCGGGGCCGGCCCTGCCGACGCCGAAACCGCGCTCGGCCTGAGGATGGACGCCTGCTCGCTCGCGGTGATCCGCGATTCAGCTTACAAATATGTGCACTTCGCCGGCCTGCCGCCGCTGTTCTTCGATCTCGCGGCCGACCCGTACTGCCTTGACGATCTGTCGCCCGTGCCGTCAGCCAAGCCGGCGATGCTGGTCTACGCGCAGAAGATGCTGACCTGGCGCATGCTCTCCAGCGCCCGCGACTTCACCGGCATGACGACTTCACCTGGCGGACTGGTGGTACGCGGCTGACGTCATAGCGGAGTCGGCTCCCGCGTAGTCGCCTACCCCCGCAACACGCCGCCCGTCTGCTTCGTCACTTGCGCCACGATCTTCTGCGCGATGGCCTCGATCTCGGCGTCGGTCAGGGTCTTGTCGGTCGGCTGGATGGTGACCGACAGCGCCACCGACTTCTTGCCATCAGGCACGCCCTTGCCGGCGTAGACGTCAAACACCTGCGCTGCGGTGACCATGGCGCGGTCGGCGCCGCGCGCCGCGCGCACCAGCGCGTCGGCCGGTGTCGCCGCCACGACGATGAACGCGAAATCGCGCTCCAGGGGCTGGAATGGCGAGAGCTTGAGCGGCGGGCGCGTGCGCCCCTGTCGCGCCTTGCTCGGCGGCACCGCATCGAGAAACACCTCGATGGCGGCGGCCGGGCCGCGCAGGTCGAGCTTTGCCAGCACGTCGGGATGCACCTCGCCGAACCAAGCCAGCGGCTGAGTGCCCAGCAGCAGCGCACCCGATCGGCCGGGGTGGTACCACGATGGCGCCTTGGGTTGGGCCGCGAGATTGTCGATCGGCGCGCCGACAGCAGCGAGCACAGCCAACGCGTCGGCCTTGGCGTCGAACGCGTCGGTGGCCCGTTCCGGGCCGGTCCAGCTGCGCGGCCGGCCCTTGCCGTAGCGCACACCCGCCGCGACCCACCGCTGGCCGGTCGGCGTGGCGTCCTTGTATTGCGGGCCGACCTCGAACAGTGCTGGATCCTTCAGTCCGCGGGCCTCGTTGCGGCCGCAGGCCTGCAGCAGATTGGGTAGGATCGATGGCCGCATTACGTCGAGGTCCGCGGCAATTGGGTTCAACAGTTTCAAGTCGTCGCCGATGCCGCCGAACAGGTCAGCCAGTGACGCCTGGGTGAACGACCAGGTGACGGCCTCGGTCAGGCCGCGCACGGCCAACGCGCGCCGGGCGGCAGGCACGCGACGCTGCTCCGGCGTGCGCACAGGATGCGACATTGGCGTCTCGCGCGGCATCGACACCGCCGGCACGCTGTCGTACCCGTGCACGCGCACGATCTCCTCCACCAGGTCGGCCTCGCCGACAACGTCGGGTCGCCAGGATGGCACCGCGACCGGCCACGGGCCGTCGCCCGACGGCGCAAAGCCGAGTTTGCGCAGGATGTCGAGTTGCCGCGCCGCCGGCACCTCGACGCCACCCAGGCCGCGCACGCGGTCAGGCCGCAGGGTGAAGCTGCGCTGCCACGCCGGCATGACGCCGCTGGAGACGACCTCGCTGGTTTCTCCGCCGCAGAGCTGCAGGATCAGCCGGGCGGCAACCTCGGCGCCCCACCACACCGACTCCGGATCGATGCCGCGCTCAAAGCGGTAGCGCGCGTCCGACAGGATGCCGAGCCTGCGGCCGGTGGCCGAAACGGCGATGGGATCAAAATAGGCGACCTCGAGGAAGACGTTGGTCGTGCCATCCGACACGCCGGTGTCCTCGCCACCCATGATGCCGCCGATGCCGTGCACCGCCTTGCTGTCGGCGATCACCGCCACGGTCTCGTCCAAGGTGTATGTCTTGCCGTCGAGCGCCAGGATGGTTTCACCCGCGCGGGCCTGGCGCATCACAAGGTTGTCCGACACCTTGTCGGCATCGAACACATGCAGCGGCCGGTTGAGGTCGAACGTCACCAGGTTGGTGATGTCGACCAGCGCCGAAATTGGCCGCAGGCCGATGGCGCGTAGGCGCTTTTGCAGCCAGGCCGGACTGGGACCGTTCCTGACGTTACGGAAATGACGGCCGACCACGATTGGGCAGGCGACGCCGGGCTTGACGTCATAGCCGTGCGTCCAGTGCATCGGGCTCTTGTAACTGCCGGGCACTTTCGCGACGTCCGGCGCTTTGCGCCGGCCAAGGCCGGCGGCTTCCAGGTCGCGGGCAACGCCAAGCACACCCAGGGCGTCGGCACGGTTGGGCGTCGCCTTGATCTCGATGACCGGATCGTCGATTCCCAGCACCTGCGCCGC
>DATFGV010000543.1:0-18387 GCA_035249115.1 Vineibacter sp. | reverse complement strand
GCCGGACCGGGCCGCCCACAGACATCCATGGGCTCGCCGCAACGCTCTATCACTGCGTTACCGGCGCCGCGCCGGTATCGGCGATCAAACGCTTGGCCACGCGGCTGGCGCCAGCGACACAGCAGGCGGCAGGACGTTACCCTTATGGCCTATTGGCGGCGATCGACGCCGGCCTTGCCTTCCGCTGGTCCGATCGGCCCGAATCGATTGCCACATGGCGTGCTTTGTTCGACGCCGGCGCGTCCGGACCGGACGAGACAGAGACCCCGGCCGCACCGGTTTCGATCGCCGCCCGGCCCGTCATCGAGCCGCCATCGTGGCCGCAGCTCGCCCCATCCGTCACGACGACCGGCAGTGGTGAGCGCCAACAATCGTTCCTGATGCGCGTCGGTTCCCATGTCCAGCGTAGTCGTGCCGCAACGACGTTCGCCGGCTTGACCATGCTGACGATTGCCCTTGGTCTTGGCTACGTCTGGCGACCGGCAAACGACCCGGCGGCGCGCGAACCAGCCACGGCGGCAGCGCGTCGTTTGGCTGCCGAGGCGGAGGCTGAAACCGCGGCGGCGCGACAGCGCGGTGAAGCTGCCGCCCGACTGGAAGCCGAGGCCGCGCGGCGCGCCGCCGAGGAAAAAGCCCGCATCGAGGCTGCGGCACGCCAGAGGGTTGAAGCCGAGGTCAAGCGTCGCACCGAGGCCGCAGGCAAGCGCCAGCAAGAAGCCGAGGCCGCGCGGCTCGCCGCCGAGGAAAAAGCGCGCATCGAGGCTGCGGCACGCCAGAAGGTCGAAGCCGAGGCCAAGCGTCGCGCCGAGGCCGCAGCCAAGCGCCAGCAAGAAGCCGAGGCCGCACGGCTCACCGCCGAGGAAAAGGCGCGCATCGAGGCCGTGGAACGCCAGAAGGCCGAAGCCGAGGCCAAGCGTAGCGCCGAGGCCGCAGCCAAGCGTCAGCAAGAAGCCGAGGCCGCACGGCTCGCCGCCGAGGAGAAAGCCCGCATCGAGGCCGCTGAACGCCAGAAGTCCGAAGCCGAGGCCAAGGACCGCGCCGCGGCTGAAGCCAAGCGCCAGCAAGAAGCCGAGGCCGCACGGCTCGTCGATGCCCAGCCGGAGGCAGAAGCGCGCACCGCGTCACGCTTACCTGTGCTCCCTCCACGACAGGAGACTGTGAAGCCGACGGAACCGCAGCGACCTGGCGCACGGCGTCCTGTCGGGCCTGGGCGGACGACTGCATTGGCGCCGAGGAAAGCGATGCCACCACAATCGGCAAGCCACGGCCGAGCCGTCGACGAGTTTGCCAGGGTCGGTCTCCATGGCGAAGGCACCGTCAGCAGCGGCGGCGGTATCGGTGGCGCGGGAGGCCATTGGCTCGTCACTGTGCATGGGGTTGTTCCTTCAAAACTCGGGAACCCCCTCCCCCCGCCCCGCCAGCTGCAACGACACCGACGATAGCCTGCTGCGCGATCCCGCCGACTGCGCAGTAGATTTCAGAGAAGGCAGTAGCGGAGTTAAAAATCCACCGCCAGTTCGCTGCCGTCACACCCACGTGGTGAATTGCAGCCGCCCCACCGCTGTCTTCAGCCGCCCTGCATCCTCGGCACGTCGGATGGCCGCTTCGCGTGCTCCGCCATCGGCAAACCGGCGTGGCCGTTCGGTGTCATGCCGCGGGCACAGGATGCGGCGCCCCTCGCTCGCCTGGCACATTGTCGACGTGGCGGTTGCGCCGGGGCGAGGCGATCGGCGTCGGCGATAACTTCAGGCGCAGGAGCCAGGCAGTGTTGTCAGGCACTCCACCTGTGTACGCCGATCCACAGATGCTTCACCGCCTCGCTGTAGCGCAAACCCTTCTCCGCCTTGATCTCATGGTAGGTCGCAAGCATTGCCGCCTCTCCTGGCAGTTCGCGGCCGATCGCCTGCACTTCTTGACGGATGAGGTCAAGCTCGGGCTCGAACGGCTGCTCTGCCTCCAGCAACTGCGAGGAGCGATACAGGCCGTCGCCGCCGAGCGAATCGCGCACCCGCCGCAGCAGGCCGTGCTGCTTGTCGACCAGCGCCACGAGCTTCGTGATCTTCTCCGGACTGGCGGACAAGGGATTCCGGTCTGACATGATCTCACCTCTTCTGGTGCGTGGCGGATTGCCCTCGGTCGGGCGACGCCGCCACGCTCCTGGCCACGCTCAGTTGCCGGTGCGCCATCCGCGGCGGCCGGAGTCGAGCAGCGCCCGCTTGCCTGCTGCCCGGAACAGTTGCCATCCTGGTCGATCAAGCACGGCTTGACCGGGAACAGGGACGGGTCACGCTGCCACTGAACGGGTCAGGCGTGGTCCGAAAGACCGAGGTTCCTGCAAGCGGAACACGCCGCGCGGTCAGATGCCCGCCCGCCAGGAACTCGAGCTCTTGCACGGCTTGCAGATCCGCTCGCCGAACGAGTGGCTGGCAAAGCTCGTCCCGCACATCAGGCATCGGCGCTCCTTGGGCGCCTCTTCGGCGGCAGCCTCGTCGGTCCGCTCTTCGCCCTCGCGAGGCTTGCGGTTGGCGTTTGCTGTCACGGAAGTGCCGCGTCAATTGTCGTGGCCGGCGTAATGCCCGACAGAATGCCGCGCCATCCGACCGCCGCCGACGCCGAGACAGATTCGGCAGATTTCATCGCCATAACGCCCCTCCGGGCAGAATTTCGCCCGTGGTTACCACGGATTCTTTGACGCAAATCTGTAAATAATCAGTATTTCTGGGGTTTCAATCCGCAGCCGTGGCCCGGCAAACGGGGCAGGGCTATCGCATTTGGCGTTTTCCCGTCGTCTCGACCAAGGCCCGAAGGGCCGCGTGGAGGGACCTTGTCTCGACAACGTCGATGATTGCTGTCGATACAAGGTCCCTCGACTGCGCCGCGCTTCGCGCGGTTCCACTCGGGACGACGAAAGGGATGCCATCAGAGCTCTGGGGAAAGAGGGTGGCGAGACGTTTGACGGCGGGCGGACGCTTCGGGCGGCGGGGTCATCGCACATGCGCCAAGCGGCTTCGGCATTGATTCGGACGATGCGGATGCCCACGTGTTGCGATGGAGTGGTCGCTCTCGTCATCGTTGCCTCGACGAGGCCCCTCGGAGGCGCAGCGCATGGCGAACGAAACCACCAATTTCCTCAATCGCGGCGGCACGACCACGGCCGAGCAGGCCACGTTCGATGCCGGCCTGCGCGCCCACATGGTGCGCGTCTACAACTACATGGCCTCCGGGCTCGCGCTTTCGGGCATCGTTGCTCTCGCGCTGTTCAGCTCGCCCGATCTGGCGGGCCTGTTCTTCCAGGTGGCGCCGGGCAATCGCGTCGTCGGCCTCAATGTGCTGGGCTGGATTGCCATCTTCGCACCTCTTGGCCTGCTGCTGCTGACCTCCTTCCGCGCCGCGCAGATGAGCGTGACGTCGATTCAGGCGGTCTACTGGGCGGTCACAGCCCTGATGGGCGTCAGCCTGTCGCTGCTGCTGTTCACCTACACGGGCGCCTCGGTTGCCCGGACGTTCTTTGTGACGGCCGCCGCGTTCGGCGCGCTCAGCCTCTATGGCTACACCACCAAGCGCGACCTGTCGGCCGTGGGCAAGTTCCTGTTCATGGGCCTGGTCGGCCTGATCCTGGCCAGCGTCGTCAACATGATCTGGCCGTCCGGCACGATGAGCTTCGTCATCTCCGCCGCCGGCGTCCTGATCTTCTCGGGTCTGATCGCCGTCGACACCCAGAAGATCAAGGAACAGTATGCCGGGGCTTTGGGCAGCGACGCCGCACGGAAGGGCGCGATCTTCGGTGCGCTCAGCCTCTATCTCGACTTCGTGAACCTGCTCCAGTTCCTGATGATGTTCCTCGGCCAGCGGCGCTAGCCGGGCAACTCGTATTTTGAACAGCCACCCCTCCGGGCGGCAATGCCCCGGTGGGGTTGCTGCGCGCCTGAACCACTCGAACGTAAATGCTGGTTTCGCGCGTTTGAGTACCGATCGACTTTACCCGATCCTCCGATGCGATTGATCGTCAGCCGGACGTGCTGCTACCTCGCGGTGCGCCGCCGAACTTTCGGTCGGTCGGCGTTCGTGCCGCCTGGCGCCGCCTCAAAGTTGCCGACCGATAGTTCGAGGGTCTCGAGTACTGCCTCATTGCCCAGCGCGTTGAGCGGCGAGAGGTGATAGGCGACCGGCAGCGCGTCACGGTACATCCAAACGGCCGTGTCGCCGCCGGCGCTGTCTAGTAGGACGATACGCAGGGAGCGGCGGGGCGGGCGCCTGCCGCGCCGCGCCGCGTCCCACCACTCGTACCAGTCGCGCGCCAGTGTCAGGCCGCGCCGGACGATCAACGGTCCATAGCGGACGCGCCGCGTCGGCGCGATGCGCGCCTCCGGAAGGATGATTTCGACGGCACCACCCCCCGCGATCCCGTCGATCTCCAGGCGAAAGTGCATGTTGCCCAGAGGCGTGGGCGGTTGGCCCCGCGCGCCCGTCATGAGACGCGCTCGATGCCTTCGTTGACGAGCTCAAGAGTCTCGATCAAGACCTCGTTGCCCTTGGCGTTCAGGTGCCCGGTCTCATACTTCGCAGGCCACGCCTCGCTGACCACGAAGCGCGCCTGGTCGGCGCCCGCGTCGTCGAGCACGACCACGATAATGTCCCGCCGCGCGGCAGCGACCTGACCTTGAACGACCTGCTTGAACCAGTCGTAGAGGTCCATTGAGTTGGTCACCCCGCGTTTGAGGACGACGCTTCCCCACTTCCTCAGGCCCGGCAGCTTGCGGACATGCGCGGGCTCGTTGCCCTCGCGGTAGTCGATCACCTCGACGCTCGCGGCGCCGATCGTCACCTCGCTGAAGCCGGCGGCCGCCACACCGTCGATTTCCAGGCGGAATCGGAAGTTTCCAAGCGGATCACGCCGTGCCATGGCGGTGTACCTCGCATTTCCATCGCCGGCCCTGGCGACGCCGGCGATTATCGCGCCACCCGCATGGTCGGCAAGGCACAATGGTCTGTGGCCGCGCGCGGCAGCGTCCGACGACAACGGAGGAGACGATGCCGGCGGCCAGGTGCGAAGCGCAGCACCTTGTCCAGCGATACACGATGCGAGAGCTTGGCCGCCGCCTCTTCGCCCCATGCCTTGAAGGCGTGGCGCGTCTTTGCCGAGGCCTCGGCTGGCACGCCGTCAAGGCCGAGGCTGTCGCATTGATTGCCGATGTCTCGCCGCGCGGCGGAGAAGCGCCGCGCGCCGTGGACCGCTAGTTCTGCTTGAAGATCACCCGGCCCAGGTCTGTTCCCGCGAATTTGTCGTAGTCGGTCTGCTGGATGCCGTACTTCTGCAGCTTGCGGGAGACGTACGCCTTGCCGGCCTTCGCGCCCGCTTCATCGAAACGGTTCAAGTTCATATCGGTACGCTTGTCGAGCCGATGTCTGATGAAGAGCGACAGCAGATCGGCGGACTGGCCCGTCTCGATCTTCTTGTTGTACGTCACCATCATGTATTCGGGCGACCTGAACGTATATGTGTTGCCAAAGCCGGCTCCCAGATCGTCACGATTGTAGAAGCTGTCGCACAGAAGGTCCCAAATCCAGAAATCCTGGCCGCTGGTCTTTGCCGGGTCGAGCTTGTACTTGTCCCGCGACGTTGCGCCCATCAAATGCCATGGACTGAGGATCACCTTGTAGTGACCGTCCCCGAAGTTTTTCTCCCGTTCGCTACAAATGATGAACCACTGCAGGCGGTGCGAGAATTCTCCATGCGCACCGGGGACCATGGGGTCCTTCCAATGTCGATGTCCCCGCAGCAAGGACTGCTGGAAGGACGCGGGGAGCACGAAGCCGGTGAGCAGGGCGATCTTGCCGGGCCCTGATCCGTGGCTCTTCTCGAAATCCTTCTCTTCCTTGTTGAAGCCCCAGCCAGCCTCCTTCTCGCTGAGGATCGCGGTCAGCGAGCTCCAGAACTTGAAATGCTCCGTCACTGGCACCGGGGTGCCCGACGAATTGTCCATTTTCATCTTTTCCAGGTAGCCGCTGGCCGTGCGCGGCTGTGTCCTCACGTCGAGGTATTGCTGTGATGTCGGCGCCACGTTGCTATGGGCGGATTTGTAGGTCTGAATTGCGGCCTGCAGTTTCTGGTCGTACTTCGTCTCCATGGCTGCGTTCAGAAGCTTCAGGTGCTCGTTGCAGACGTCCGAGTCCTGGAGCAGAGCACCGATCTTGCAGAAATCATCGAAGTAGGGGTCCTTGTCCCTGGTCTTCGGGTCGCGGAAGTGAGGGCAATAGTCGGCGATGATTTTCTCGAACGTTTTGGGCGAGTTGTCTTTCGGCGTGGTGAACTTTGGCATGAAAGCCTCCCTGTTCCGGGGTCATCGCTAACCGGCGCATCGCATTCCGGCATCGGGCGCTGTCGTCGGCGCGTATGGTTTGCGGTCCGGGGCGCCGGAGCTGTCCGCCGTACGGTGCCGGCCGATATTGCCGAAGCTGATCGCCGCCGATGCGAACCATGCCAATCGCGGGCGCAACACTCAGCTAAAAATTCCTAAAAAATCATTCGGTGCGATGCCGCCAACCGCATGCGCGCCGGCTCGGCATAAGGCGTTTCCGATCCGCTTGCACGGCGCCTGTGGCTTGGCGTTGCAACTCGCCGCGGAGATCGCCGCGATGCGCATTTTGCATGCGCCCGCCCATTGATGCCGGTGTCGGTTCGAACCGCAAGCGACGGGCAGGCTCCTCAGGCGCCTCGCACCAGCTTGAGCGCCGGCCTCGGTGTTGCAGCTGGCTGCTCGGGAATTCCGGCACGATGCAGCCCGTCGATGAGGTGGTGAAACCAGCGGCCATGCGACCAGCGGCTGCGCAGCTGCCGGTAGTCGGCGAGATTGAATCGCGGATCGATCGACAGCAGATCCGCGACGGCGGTGTCGGCCTGTTGACCGGCCGTACCGAGAGCGGCGACATAGGCCAAGTGCGCCGTCAGGATTTCGGGGCTGGCGGCGACGGCGCGTTCCCCCCAACGCACGGCCGCCTCACCATGGCCTTCCATGAGCCGTGACAGGCACAGACCCGCCAGCCAGCCGCCGGCCTCGGGGTCGATAGGGTCGACACGTCGCGACACCTCGAAGTGCGTCGTCGCTGTCGCCGGATCGTTCTCGTAGAGGTGAACCCAGCCGGCGGTCGCGCGCGTGCAGGACGCGTTGGGATAGAGCTCGACCGCGCGTTCGACCAGGGCCACGGCGGTATCGCGTCTCAAGCCGAGGTAACCGAAGATGAACCCGGCCTGGGCAAGGACGTGAGGGTCGTCCCTGGTCAGCGCCAGCGCCGCTTCCAGCGCGCGGACGGCCTCGTCCGCCTCCGCCGAGGGATTGTCTGTAAAGCGCTGTGACAAACGCCACAACCGGCAGCGGGCCACCCCCACCAGGGCCAATGCATAGTTCGGATCCAATGCCAACGCCTGGTCCAGCAGAGCAAGCGCCGCATCGCAGTTCTCGCGCGTAAACGGTCGCATACGCTCGACGGCGAGGCGATAGGCGGCATAGGCGTTCGGCGACCGCGTTGGCCGTCGCCGCAGCTGCTCGACTTCGACACGCCGCAGCCCGGGCTCGAGCCCGCCCACGATGCTGGTGACGATCCTGTCCTGCAGCGAGAACACATCGTCTGCGGCATGATCGAAGCGGTCGCTCCAGACTTCCACGCCGCTGCTGGCCTCGATCAGGTCGACATTGACCCTGATGCGTGCGTCGGCATTGTGCACGGTGCCGGTCACCACGTAGCGCACCCCAAGTTCCCGGCCAACCTCCGCTGCGGAAAAGTCGCGTGCCTTGAAGCTGAACGCTGAATTGCGCGGCAGGACGTAGAACCAGCGGATCCGCGAGAGGCAGGTGATCAGGTTTTCGACAATACCGTCAGCCAGCGGAGATCGGCCGTCTGTCGCGCCGATTTCGACGAACGGTAGCACGGCCAGCGACGGCCCGCGCGACGACCACGCAGGGGTTGCGTCAACCGCCGCGGTCGGCGTTCTCGCTGGTGCCGGCTGGAGCGCGCCGCCGAAGCGATAGCCGCGACCAGGCACGGTCGCGATGATCTGCGCCCCTTCGGCGCCGAACGCCTTGCGCAGCGCCGAGATCTGGACCGGCAGGTTGGCATCGCCGACAACTCGACCACGCCATGCCCGGGCGATCAGTGCGTCCCTGCCGACCACACTGCCGCCGGCCTCGATCAGTGCCAACAGGATGTCGACGGCGCGGCCGCCGATGACGATTCGCTCGTCGCCCGCCACCAGGGTCCTGGTGCGCGGCAGCAACCGCCAATCGCCGAAGCGAAGGTCATCTTCGAACATCTCGAGGCTCCGCCCGGGTTGGCCGATCAACGCCTGAAGGAGACGCACGGTCCTGTGGTCGCGATCGTGGGTCGTCCTGGCACCACAGCTTCAACCGACGGTACGCTATCGGGGTCGACTTCCGCCAAGACGGTGTATCACCCCATAGAGGCTGGCGGTCGTCAATATGGATCGTGCCATGCGGCGTCGGCGCGTCCGTCACGCGCGACGTACAACAACGTCACTTCGCCGCGATTCGCGAGCGAATGGCGCATCAACGTCTAGCCGCGCGCGACCTGACCGGACGGTTGGCCGCTTGCAACGAAAGGCAGCCTAGGTCGGCCGCCGCTCGAACGATGGCAGCCCAGCTGGGATCTGGTGATAGGGCTGCTTGTCGATGGTGAAGATCGCCATGCTTGGCCCGCCATACTGCTTTGGATCGTCGAGGGTGCCGATCTTCACGACGACGACGGGGCGCGGCGGACGCGTCGCGAGATGCGTCCCGCAGTCGGGGCAGAACTCGCGTGTCACAGGGTTCTCAAGATCCGTGCGCTTGAACTGCCTGGGCGCGCCCTTGGTGTACTGGAAGGCGTTCTGCGGCACCACCATGAACATGTTGGGCGCCCCGCCGGTGATGTACTGACACTCGCGGCAATGGCATTGCGCCTTCATCATCGGCTCGCCATCGACCGCATATCGAACCGCGCCGCAATAGCATCCACCTTCTACCTTCATGGCCATCCTCCCGCTCTTGATGCACCAGCGTAGCAAGTGCGCGGGGCGCAAGGGAACTGATGTCAGGTCCAGTCACGCCCGCTGACATGGTGGGATCGCATATGTGATATCAGGGTTGGGGGCGACAACGGTTGTTGCCCTTGGTTTGCGGCCCCGCGAACCTGAGCCCGCTCGCTGAAAGGGCGATCGGCAAACGAGGACGAGCCGTGGAGCATGTCAGTGCCAAGGTGTGCGGCAAACCGCCCGAGGGCGAACCGCAATGACTGAGCCAAGCGGTCCCTTCGAGGGCATCCGTGTGCTCGATCTCACCACCATCCTGTTCGGTCCGTATGGCGCCGTCACCCTGGGCGACTGGGGCGCCGACGTCATCAAAGTCGAGTCGCTGACTGGCGACGGCTGGCGCTACTCCGGCCAGTTCCGCAACCGCGGCATGAGCGGGCAGTTCATGGCCGCGAACCGCAACAAGCGCAGCCTCGCGCTCGACCTGAAGCACGCGGACGGCAAGGCGGTCTTGCGTCGCCTGATCCCGACTGTCGATGTGCTGGTGACCAACGTCCGGCCGGCTGCGCTGGCGCGGCTGGGCTTCAGCTACGAGGCGTGCCGCGGGCTCAACCCGCGGCTGATCTACGCGGCAGCGACCGGCTTCGGCCAGGATGGTCCCTGGGCGGCGCGCCCGGCGTTCGACGAGGTGGTGCAGGCGGCTTCGGGCTTCGCGTCGGCCATGGGTACGGACGACGAACCCGCCTTCGTGCCGAGCCTGGTGGGCGACAAGCTGTGCGGCCTGTCGCTCACGGCCGCGGTGGCCGCCGCCTTGTTTCGCCGCGAGCGCGTCGGCACGGGCCAAATGGTCGAAGTGCCGATGCTGGAAACCGTCGCCGCGTTCAACAGCATCGAGATGCTGGGCGGCCACGCCTTCGTGCCGCCGATCGGTCCGGCCGGCTACAAGCGCATGCGGGAGCGACGTCCGGTGCGCACGAAGGATGGCTGGATCACGATGCTGCCTTACTCGGGCGACAACTGGTGCACCTTCTTCGAGACCGTCGGGCACCCGGAATGCATCGAGGCGTTCGCCGTGCGCGACCCGGTGGCGCGGGCCCAGAACATCGACAAGATCTACAACCGCATGAGCGAGATCGCGATCAGCCGGACCACGGCGGAGTGGGAGGAACTGCTGCTGCGGATCGACGTGCCGCACGCCGCCTTCGCCAAGATCACCGAGGTCGCCGAGCAGCCGCATCTGAAAGCGGTCGGCCTGTTCGTGGAGCTCGAACATCCGACGGAGGGAAAGGTCCGCCAGGCGCGTCCGCCGGCCCGGTTCTCGGAGAGTCCCGCGAACATCCGGCGCATGGCACCACGCCTCGGCGAGCACTCGCGCGAAGTACTCAAAGAGGCGGGTTACAGTGACGCGGAGATCGCCTCGCTGGTCGAAAGCAAGGCCGTCGGCGCGCCATAATAGATTCTGTTCTGGCGGCGGCCGGCGCGGCCGCGGCTGGTCGACACCGCGGCGTCACGCAATCGGCGGGTGCTGGCCGTCGGTGGCCGCCACCTGCTCCCACGCCCGGGCTACCTGGAACAGCGTCGCTTCGTCGAAGTAGCGGCCGACGAACTGGACGGACAGCGGCAGTCCGCCCTTCGACAGTCCAGCCATCATGGCGATCGCCGGATGGCCGGTGACATTGAACGGCGTGCGCGCCTGGCGCGGATAGGAGCGATCGATCGCGGCGGGATCGTCGATGCGGCAGGCCGGATCCATGTTGCTGGCGCACAACAGGACGTCGACGTCGCGCAGTGTTTCCTCGACCCGGGCGATCATCGTGGCGCGCAGCCGCTGCGCCTCGACATAGTCGCCGGCCGACATGAAGGCGCCGGCCATCAGGCGCCGTCGCGCCAGCTTGCCGTAGTCGCCAGGCCGTTCGCGCAACCACGGCGCATGGATCGCCCACGCCTCGCTTTGCAGGATGACGCGATTGACGTCGCGGAACGCGCCCAGCGCAGGAAGGGTCACATCGCTGATCGTGGCGCCCACCGTCTGCAGGCTGCGCGCCACGTGCTCGAGCGCTGCCGCCATCTCCGGATCGGCCACGATGTCCGTCTCGTGAAAATGCCGCACGAAGCCGATGCGAAGATCACGAACGCCACGCTCGAACCGGGCGTCGTAGCGGCCGGCTTTGCCCGCCGCGCTGCCGGGATCGAGCGGGTCGTGGCCGGCGATCACCTCGAGCATCAGCGCGTTGTCCGCCACGCTGCGCGTCATCGGCCCGACATGGTCGAGCGAGAACGACAGGGGAAAGACGCCGCGCCGCGACACCAGCCCGTAGGTCGGCTTCAGGCCGACGATGCCGCAGCAGCTGGCCGGATTGCGGACGCTGCCGCCGGTATCGGAGCCGAGCGCCATCGGGAACAGGCCTGCCGCGACGCCTGCGCCGGAACCCGACGACGAGCCGCCGGGATGGTGGTTGGGGTTCCACGGATTGCGGGCCGGCGGCCAGGGCAAGTCGAAGCTCGGCCCGCCGATGGCAAACTCGTGTGTCGACAGTTTCCCCAGCACGATGGCGCCGGCCTGGCGCAGCTTCGCGACGCAGACCGCGTCCGCCTTGGCGACGCTTCCCCGCAGGATCTTGGAGTGGCAGGTCGTCGGCAGGCCGGCGACGTCAATGATGTCCTTGATCCCGACCGGCACGCCATGCAGCTTGCCGCGCGGGCGGCCGGCCATGATCTCGCTCTCGGCCGCCCGCGCCGCGGCCAGCGCCGCGTCGCCATCCAGCTGGATGAAGGCATTGAGCTTCGGATCGAGGCGCTCGATGCGCCGCAGCAGCGCCTGCACCAGGTCGACGGGCGAAAGCTCCCGGCTGGCGATCGACGCCGCAGCCTGCGTTGCGGAGAGGAAATGCAGGTCGGTCACAGGCCGTCTCCGACGCGCATCGGCGGCCAAGGTTCGGCGCGCGGATCGTCCGGCGGTCGTATCGCATCAACCGCCGCCGCGGCTTGGCCGGCGGCGGCCTCGACGTCATCGGGGAATTCCGCCAACGCCTTATGCAATCCGGCGCGGCGCGCCAGCAGTTCGATCGCCGCTTTTTCCATCGCTGTGCTCCTTTGCGCGCCAGCCAAGCACAGCGAGCGTTGCGGCGTCCAGACGCCGTTCGCATGGCAAGAGTGACGCGGCCGGATCGATGCGGCTGGCCCGGTCTGACACCTGATGGTCCGACGTGGCTACCCGGCGGTCGGTGGCGGACAGCCTCGCTCTGCTGGCTGCGAGCAGTGGCCTCAATCGGATATGGCGGCAGCCTCGGCGTCCGCCGTTGCGGTAGCTATGGCGGCGCTGCCCACATTGCCTATGGTTGCCGCTGTGCTGCGCCCGGAACAGCAAGTGGGTTGCAAGCTGTGGATCAGCCGCGACCCCTAGGCGGGAGATCACGATAATGGTCCCAGGAACCGGCTGACGTCGGTGCCACAGCGCGATCGCGTCGGACGCCGGCGGCGTGCCGCCGCCTATCTTGGGCGACCGGTATCGGCGCTCGCGTACAGGACCGCTTCCAGCAAGGTGGAATCGATCTGGCCGGTGGCTTGACCTCCGCTTGACTCCCGAAACGTTCCCGCAGCGCCGATCGTTTGTGGACCGATCACGCCGTCAATCGGACCGGGATTGTAACCAAGCGCCTTCAATCCGCGTTGCAGCTGCACGACCTCACGCACGGTCAGGGGTCGAGCCTGGGCTGTCGAGGGCGGCGGCGCCGCCGGCGGGGGCGTGGTCACGGGCGACACGGGCGCGGCCGGCGGGCTGTCGGCGACCGTGACCGAGGTCACGGGTTGCTTCGGCGGCGTAGGTGACGGTGCGGCGACTGGCGTCGGTGGCGGAGCGGACGGCGAGTTGAATTCGCGCCACATTGTCGGCGACGTCGCCGCCACCGCGATCGCCAGCGACAACGCAGCTGCGATGGAAAATTGCGCTGGCTTTCCCAGCCGCTGGTGGACTGAAGCCGGCACCGGCGCGCTCGCGCCGGCATCGCGTGTAGGGGAGTCGGCTTGCCTTGCTGCGACCGCTGCGCGATCCGTCCACCGTGGCACGGAAAGATCGGCAACGGTGTTGAGGTTGCGTGCCGTCGCCGCGGCACCAGTCGTGTCGCGCTTCACGTGGGGTCGGAATTCCCTTGGCAGCTGGCCGAAAGCCGGTTGAGACGCTTGAGGCGCTGCGTCGTGGATGGGCTCGTCCCCTTCGCTAATCGCCGGCTGAGACGAACTAGGGGGGACCGTCGCTGCCTGGGGCACGGCCACCTGCTCTTCCACCCGCGACGCCGCGGGTGCCTCGTCGGGGTCACAGGTCCCGGCTTCCAACGGCTTTTCGTCATCGATGACCGACGCGTCGCACGGGATGTCGGATCCTGCACCTGCCGTCGTCACGTTGGCTTCCGGCTCTGTCAATTCCGGCGTGGCCGTATCAACAGCCTCTTCATCGGTCGCGCGCGTCGGACCGTGGGTAACGCATTGCTGCGCGACGTTCGGCGGGCCGCGTTCGGGATCGGTGGCGCTGTCCGGCTCCAAGGTGGTCAGTAGAAGAATTTTTTCCGGATCGGTGCACGGCATTTGTCGGTCGGCCGCTGCGTCGAATCCCGATGCAGCGGTCGACGGCTGATCAAGCCGCTCACGCGACGGGTCAGGCGCTTTCGCCTCCGGGGCGGCCGTCGTGATCGGGTGCGCCGGCGCGGCCTCCACCAGCTCCGGCAGCGCGGCGATGTATCGCGTGAACGTGTCAGCAACGGCTTCGCACGTTGCCAGGTCGGCGAAACCGTACGCCCTGTCCAAGCCATCCGGAAGCGTGACCTGCAATTCGCCTGCTTGAGTCGCCGAACCCCTTTCGGATCCGTGCGACGGCCGCGTCGAGACAAAGAGCTGCCTGACGTCCGCAAGCGCCGGCTTCTTCAGGGGAGACAGAACTGCGACAAACCGCGGGTAGATGAGTATCGTCGTTCCCGACGCATCGCCCAACCGTAGCGGCTGAACCGGGCTCGAGATCGTATCGATCGAGCCGACGGATGTGTCGCCGTGCTGCGTCGATCGCGCGTCCAATGTTTCCCGCGGCCGCTCCGCGTTTGCCGCCGCGCCGCCCTGACGCGCATTGTCGGGCGCGGCGGCCAACAATGCGCCGAACTGACGGCCGAGTTCGGCGAAGAGACTGTCAGCCCTGTCCGTGGTTTCGAAGTCCGCGTCGACGACACACGTGCGGAGCTCGTTCTCGACCGAGTGCAGTTCTTCGATCAGGTCAACGAGTCTGGCATCTGCCGTCGGTGATTTCTGTCGCTTGAGCCAGCCGACGGCCCGCCATTCTTGCCAGTCGAGGTTCCTGGCCGCTTCGTCCATGCGGCGCGTTCGATCGGCGATTTCATCGCACAGGCGCGCACGACGCGTGTCCGCTTCTTCGACCTCCCGGAAAAACGACGCCAGGTCAAAATGTCGCTGCGCGCGGCGATCGCCAGAAAGGGACTCTTGGGGCGGCCTTGACGTCTGCGCTGCTGCCGGCGCCCGCTGCGACGGATGCGCCACGGTCCGGTTGGGGCGCGGCGTCCTTGTGGACCTTGGCTCCGGCTTGGATGCGGAATTGGCTGTCGGGTCAACTGGTCCGAGATAGAGAAATCGTTCGCGCCGCCGCGTCCCCGTTTGGTTTTCCGGAACAACGGCCGCCTTGCGGCTGCCGACGGGACCAAGATTGATGCGTTCCCGATACAAAGAATTTTCTCGAACCTTGCGATTGAGCGCCATGGCCATCGTCCATTAATTGGGCGGAGGAAGGATTGCCGGTCGAAGGTCAGCATCCTCCCTCTTGTACGGTGGCGACCGACCCGAAAGATAACGAGGACAATGACATGACACCGGGGACCAATTTGTGTCCGGCGAGGAATGCCTGACAACACGTTGATGCCATGTACAGCGTGCCCATTGGGCATGCGGTCTGCTTCGGCCGCAGTATCGCAAGAAGTGGTGAATGAAGCGCTATTCAGCCAACTGCTGAGCGGGCCGCGTCTTATCACGTGCAGCGATGAACGCACGCTAGCGCAAATTGCCCATCATCGCAGTGTCACCTATCTGCGCCACAGTGTTTGCCGCTTCAGCGCCGCGATCGCCCCTGCATCGGTCGGTTTGCTGCGGCCTTTTGTCGTCGCCGACGGCAAGTGATGAATTTATGAGCGTGCTCGCTGTGACAATTGTGAGGCCGGGACAATTGTCGCCCGCAGACACTGCTAACAGCCGGGTTTGCCAAAAACTGGCCTCAAAATTGAATCACGTTGAATGGAACATTCGGACAGCAGGTGCATTATGTGGAGAGTTCATTCGACGTTGCCAGAATGCGCGACGCGGCGTTGCGGGTTGTTGCGTTCGCGGCCGAGCCGCGTCCATGGCTGACTTAGTGATGGGTGATTTTCGAGATGCGACGCAGCACGCTAAGGGTGGGTCGCGGCAAGGCTCGGATTCGGCATACATCGAACTTCATCAGACGCGCCTGGTCCGGCAACCGCCTGCAGGCGCTTCGATCGACCCACCGGAAACCATCGACAGTGATCGCACGCAGTGCAGTGGGCTTAGGATGGAGCATGAATCGTCATCGTGGAATGTCCATCCTTTTGGGGTTCTCCTGCCAAATCCTCGCGGCCTGCGAACTGCCCCAATTCGGAGGCGGTCACGCGCCGAGCGGCACCAAAGCGGCGGTCCGCGCGCCGATTTCCAGCGCCGCGGCAAGCAAGCCGCGGCAGGCCGACGCCAGGATCGCGGCCAATCAGTCGGCGAGCAGCGACACGCCAATCGACGCGAGGAGCGAACCGGCGCCAGCGCCGGCGCCGGTCAACATGGTCGGCTTTGGAGAGCAGGAGTTGCGAAACCTGCTCGGTGCGCCGGCGATTCAGGAGGAACGCCCGCCGGGCAAGATCTGGCGATACCGAAAGGGAGGCTGCGCTCTCGATGTCACACTTTATCCGGACGTCCAGACCCGGAAGTACGGAACACTCAGCTACGAGGTGAAGAGCAATGACGGCACCGATCAAGGAAAGCGCGCCTGCCTGGCCGACATTCAATCCGGCGGTCGGGCGAGGTGAGCTGGACAGAACCGATGACCGCGTACGGCTTGTGTTCGTCGACGACGATGACGACTACAGGGAGGTCGCCGGCGCCGAGCTTGTCGATCACGGCTTCGATGTCGTGGCGCTGCCGACCGGAACGGCCGCGCTCGAGTATCTGGAAGGCGGCGGCAGCGGCGACGTCATCGTGCTGGACTGGGATCTACCGGCCGTGGCCGGGATCGATCTGCTGCCAAAGCTGCAGCGTCGCGGCGTGCGCCTGCCGGTCGTCTTCCTGACCGGGCATTCATCGACCACGCACGAAAGCATCGCCCTTGAACGGGGGGCCCTCGACTTCGTCGACAAGTCGCGCGGTCTCGGCATTCTCGCCCGCCGCATCAGGCTGATCGTCGAGGCCGGCAAGCAGCCCCAGGAGGTCCGGTCGGAGGAAATCCTGCAATGCGGCAAGTTGGTGCTGCGGCCGCGGGTGAGCCGCGCCTACTGGGGCGACGTCGACGTCAATCTGACGCTGACCGAGTTCAACATCGTTCATCTGCTGGCGTCGGGCCTCGGAGAGTACGTGAGCTATCGCGCGGTTTACGACTGCATGCATCACGTCGGCTTTATCGCCGGGAGCGGCGAAGATGGATACAAGACAAACGTCCGTTCCTCAATCAAGCGCATACGCAACAAGTTCAGGGCGATTGACGCGAGTTTCGCCGACATCGAGAACTTCCCCTCGTTTGGTTATCGCTGGGGAACCGCGACGACCGTGGACTGAATCGATAGCCAGGGCGCGCCGCCTCGGCGCGTCCCTCACGCTCAAGCTGCTGGCGCTCGTCGGCATATTCATCGCGTTCCCGATTGTTCTCTACGTGCAGTTCGAGAACGTTGACCGCCAGGCGCGCGACCTGGTCGCGCGCAGCGTCCAGGACCGGGTCCGGCTGATCGCGCAAGCGATCACGCCGGTACTGAATCAGATGGAGGTGCCATCGCAAGATATCGTGAACGCCGAACTCGAGAAATATGGGACGGCGGACACGGTCCTCAAGCTGATGTTCCAGCCGGCGCCCGGTGCCGGAGAGCGCAGCTTCTACTACGTCGCCGCCGCGCCGAGGGTCGCAGCCGACCAGGTCGGCCGCGAACTCGACGAGCTGGCGCAGCGCGGCATATTGAAGCGGCTGTCCGAGTCGTGCGTCTGGGTGTCGCCGATCGAGATCCGCTATCCGCAGGCGAGCGGAAACGTCGAGATCCTGACGTCGCTGATTCCAATCAAGACGGCGGCTGGATGCTGGGTGCTGATTCCAACGCACTCGACCGCGGAGTACCTCGACACGTCGATCGGTCGGCCCTACTGGCAGAAACGCGAGGTCCGCATCGCCGCGCTGATATACCTGGTCATGGCAGCGATGGCGCTGCTCGTGGCCCTGAGCATCCGCCGTAGCCTTCGTCGATTTCGCGACGTGGCGACCGAGATCAGGCAGGGCCGGATTGGCGACTACGCCTTCACGGCGCGCAATACCCTGCCGGAGTTGTCGAGCGTCGCGAGCGATTTCGACCGCCTGGTTCTGGATTTGCGCAGGGTGGCCCGCGACATGCGGCAAACCGCCGAGGACAACGCGCACGCGTTCAAGACGCCGCTGGCGACCATACAGTCGGCCCTGGAGCCGATCCGCAAGCGCATCGTCGCCGGCGACCAGCGGGCCGAGCGGGCGCTCGCGATGATCGACTCCTCGATCGGCCGCCTGAAGTCGATGGTCAACGCGGCGCAACGGCTGGACACCAACGCGGCCGACCTGATCGATGCGCCACGCCAGCACGTCGACCTGACGCAGCTTGTCGGCGGCACGCTCGTCCAGTATCGCGAGGCGCTCGCCGGCCGGAAGATCCGCCTGGCGCGCCGCCTCGACGACGCGCTGATCGTGAGCGCGGTACCCGGAATGCTCGAAGTCGTGCTGCAGAACATTCTCGAGAACGCCATCAGCTTCTCGGAGCCCGGCGCGTCGCTGTTCGTGACGCTGGCCGCGGCCGGCGACTGCGTCGATTTGCGCATCGAGGACGAGGGACCCGGCATTCCGTCGCAAATGCTCGATCGCATCTTCGAGCGGTACTATTCGTCGCGGCGCACGGCGTACGACCGGGGGCCGGCAGTGGACGGAGGCGAAGCCGCGCAGCACGCCGGTTTGGGCCTTTGGATCGTCCGGCGCAACGTCGAGGCCCTGGGGGGCCGTGTCGTCGCATCCAATCGGGCCGGCGGCGGTCTGTGCGTTCAAGTGACGCTGCCACGCAATCGCGGGATATGACGGCACCGCGGCTGATGGA
>DATFGV010000542.1:0-9067 GCA_035249115.1 Vineibacter sp. | reverse complement strand
GCGCTTTCCGCTGCACCTGCTTTCGGATCAGCCGACGACCCGCCTGCATAGCCAACTCGACCCGAGCCCTCACAGCCAGGCGGCCAAGGTCAAAGGCCGCCAGCCGGTCACCCTCAGCCGGCAGGACGCGGCGGCGCGTGGTATCGCCGAGGGCGACCTGGTGCGCATCTTCAACGACCGAGGCGCCTGTCTCTCGGCCGCGATCGTCAGCGACACGATCCGGCCCGGTGTGGCGCGACTGTCGACCGGTGCATGGTTCGATCCGCTCGACACCGACACCAACCGCCCGTTGGAGAAGCACGGCAACCCCAACGTGCTGACTCTCGACCGCGGCGCCTCGTCGCTGTCGCAAGGCTGCATGGCCCAGACCTGCCTGGTCGAGATCGAGCGCTATGAGGGCGCGGCGCCGGACGTGACGGCGCACGCAGTGCCGGTGTTGGTGCCGGCGCGGACGCAATGACCTCTCCCCAACGGAGAGAGGTTTGCGAGGGTCTTGTTCAGAACGCGATCACGTTGCGGGCGATGGCGCCAGTCTTGAGCTGGGCGTAGGCCTCGTTGATCTGGTCGAGTCGAACCCGGCCGGAGATCATCAGGTCGAGCTTGAGCACGCCGCGCATGTAAAAGTCGACGAATCGCGGCATGTCGGTGCGGAAGCGGTTGGAGCCCATGGCGCAGCCCTGGATGCGCTTCTCGCCCAAAATCTCGGCGCCCGACACCTCGAAGCGCATGCCCACGGGCATCATGCCAATGACGGTGGCAGTGCCGCCGCGCTTGAGCATGCGGAACGACTGCTCGACCGTCGGTTTCAGCCCGACGCACTCGAAGGCATAGTCAACACCGCCGCCGGTCATCTCGCGGATCGCCTTGATCAGGTCGACCTGTGATGCGTCGATGAAGTCGGTGGCACCGAATTCCCTGGCGAGGTTTGACTTCGATGCCACGCGGTCAATGGCGATGATCCGGCCGGCGCCGGCGATGGCCGCGCCGTTGACAGCTGACAGACCTATGCCACCCAGGCCGATCACGGCCACCGTCGAGCCAGGCTCGACCTTGGCGGTGCGGAACACCGCGCCGACACCGGTGGTCACGGCGCAGCCGATCAGGGCAGCGCGGTCGAGCGGCATATCCTTGCGAATCTTCACTACGGCGTGCTCGTGCACCAGCATGTGGTCGGCGAACGAGGACAGCGGCAAGGCCTCCGCCATCGGTGCGCCGTTCAGGCTCATGCGCGGCGGCGCGCCGGCCGGCCGCTTGGTTGCCGGGCTGACGCACAGCGACATGCGGCCACTGAGGCAGTACTCGCACTCGCCGCAGAACACCGAGACGCAGGTGATGACGTGGTCGCCCGGCTGGACATAGGTGACGTCGGAGCCGACGGCCAGCACCACGCCGGCGGACTCATGCCCGAGCACGCAGGGACAGGCACGAGGGTAGAGCCCTTCCATGTAGTGCAGGTCGCTGTGGCAGACGCCGGCGAAAGCGGTGCGGATCAACACCTCGTTTCGCGCCGGTGAATCGAGGTCAACCTGCTCGATCGACAGCGGCTCGTTGACCCGGTGCATGACCGCGGCGGTGGCTTTCATGGAGCGGCTCCGGAAGTGGCGGATGGGAGATCGCGACGCTGGGCCGCAAGCCTATGCGCCGCGCAGCGCGGCGCGCAACCACGGGTCGGCAATAATCTGCCATGCCAGGACGCTCAGGCCGTGGCCCTGCGATCACCCGCCGGTTTGAAGCCGCGTCGCCCAGCCGCGGAACTCGTCGAGGCCCGGCGTGGCGCGGCCGCGAATCTTGGCAAGGTCGTCATATCGGCGCAGCCGCACCGCCGCCTCGGCGTGCGGCTGCTTGATGAACGCCGAGGCCTGCGCCGAGTCGAACACGCCACCCTGAACCTCGAGGCTGAGCTTCGAGGCGCGGGAGAGCGAGTCCCAGTATCCGCCGTCCGCGAAGCACAGCCAGCGCTTGGCCGGCACGTGCAGACGTACCGGCTCGGCCACTGCATCGCCGAACAGCGCCCGCAGCGCCGTGGCGCCGGTGTCCTCATGGTGCGCGTCGACGCCCAAGTCGGCCTGGCCGGCATCGCCCTCATCCAGCAGATGGCCGATGTCGTGGAACAGCGCCGCGATCACCACCGCGGCCGGCTCGCCGGCCTCGACCGCCTGGGTCGCGGACTGCAGCGCGTGCGCCAGTTGCGACACCGGCTCGCCGCCATACTGCCGCGCACCCTCGCGCGCCAGCAGCGCAAAGCATTCGTCGAGCGTCATGCGGTGCCTCCCATCGCGCCGGCGCGCACCAATTATATCCGGCGTCCTTGCAATGATCGCTCTGCCCGTCCCGGTCAAGACTTGCAGCGACACAGCCGCCCGGTCAGTCGATCACCGCGTCGGCGCGCGCCAGAACCGCGGGCGGCACCGTGAGGCCAAGCCGCGCGGCGACGCCAAGATTGATCGTGAGCTTCCAGGCATCGGGTTGCTCGACGGGAAGTTCGGCCGGGCGCGATCCCTTGAGAATGCGCGCGACGTATTCGCCGGCGCGACGATGCGCATAGGAAATGTCGTGACCGTAGCCCAGCATACAGCCGACACGGGCCATGTAATCCCACTCGCAGATGGTCGGCAGCCCGTTGGCCTCGGCGATCGCCGCCAGCCGCACGGCATCGGTCGACAGCACTTGGGTTGATTCGATCAGGACCCCGCCCACGCCGTCCTTCTTCAAGGCGGCAAGCGCTGTCGCGTATTCGGCCGACCCGCTGACCGTCCGGGTTGCCAACTCAATATCGAGTTGAGTCGCCGCTTGCGCCAGCACCTGAGCCAGCCGCGGTCCGGATCCTCCATAGGCCAGGACCCCGAAGCGGCGCTTGCCTGGAATCGCCTCGCGCAACAGCTGAAGCCGCTTCGCGTCGCCGTCGATCGTCTGGAAATTGAGGCCCGTCATCCGCCCGCCGGGACGCGCCAAGCTGGTGATGAATCCCCGCTCGACCGGATCGCTGGCCACCATGACGATCGGCGTGGCCCGATCTGCCGCTGCCATGGCTCGGATCGCGTCGCCGGTGATGGCAAGCACCACTTCGGCGCTGGCGGCGCCGATTTCACGTGCCATCGCCGGCAAGCGATCGGGCTGCCCTTCCGCATACCGTTCCAGCAATTCGAGATTCCGGCCCTGGCTGAAGCCACTCTCAGCGAGGACCCGAAGCAGCTCGCCGCGCCATGATGTCGGTGCTCCGGGTGTCGGTACCGACAGACCGCTGCTCAACAGGCCGACGCGGCGCAGCTTGTCCTGTGCCGCCGACGGCCAGGCCACGACAGTTCCGCCCAACAGCGCCAAGGCCACGCGTCGTCTCATCTGCGCTCCGCATCGGAAGATCACGCCGATGGCGACACACAGCCTAGCAAATCCAACCGATCACCGTCGATACGTGGCGTTAGCCCGCTTAGGCGTTCGCGTCCGCGAACCGACGCACCGCCGCCGACACGTCCCAGGGCCGTTCGAGAAGCGTTTCCGGGTCCCACTCGCTACGCTGGTCGGGACAGAAAAAGTCGCCGCCGTAGACGTGAATAGCGCCGGTCAGTCGCGGGATCGGATTGGTGACGGAATGGATGATGTCGTGGCCGAGCACTTCGACGTCCCGGACGCACAGCGCCCGGGCGCCGGCTGCCTCGACCCGGCCGTGCGCGCCGCCCGGCACGCGGCGCCAGAAAATGTTGTCCTCGCGGCCGGTATAGATGCCGATGACGGCCCACATTTGATGGTTGTGCGGCAGGACGGTCATGCCGGCTGCCCAGACGACGTTGAGGATCGTCAAGTCGTCGGACCGGTAGATTTTGTGCAGACCCGGGCGTTCGGGCTCGCCCAAACCGCGCAGCACCGCGGCAGGGTCCGCGACGGCCCGGGCGACGACGTCGCGGACGTGACGGTGCGTCTTGTCGGCCGCGATCGCGGCGCGGCATTCATCGATGAATCGCTGGACGTCGAACATGGCGCTGCTCCAGGGTCGGCCGTGCAATCTGCCACGACCAAGGTTGATGGAGACATGGCGAAATCGCGCCGGGCCGGACACTCACCCCAGGCTCGGCAGATCCAGCGCGTGCTCCCGGGCGCAGGCGACGGCGATGTCGTAACCGGCGTCGGCGTGGCGCATCACACCGGTGGCCGGGTCGTTCCACAGCACGCGCTCCAGGCGGCGCGCGGCGTCCGGTGTGCCGTCGCAGACGATCACCATGCCGGCATGCTGCGAGAAGCCGATGCCGACCCCGCCGCCGTGATGCAGCGACACCCAGGTAGCGCCCGAGGCGCAGTTCAACAGCGCGTTGAGCATCGGCCAGTCTGACACGGCGTCCGATCCGTCCCGCATGCCCTCGGTCTCGCGGTTGGGCGAGGCCACCGAGCCGGAATCGAGGTGATCGCGGCCGATGACGATCGGCGCCTTGAGCTCGCCGCTGGCCACCATCGCATTGAACGCCAGCCCCAGGCGATGGCGGTCGCCCAGCCCGACCCAGCAGATGCGCGCCGGCAGGCCCTGGAATTTGATGCGGCTGCGCGCCATGTCGAGCCAGTGGTGCAAGTGGGTGTTGTCGGGCAGCAGCTCCTTGACCTTGGCGTCGGTGCGATAGATGTCCTCGGGATCGCCCGACAGGGCGGCCCAGCGGAACGGCCCAATGCCGCGGCAGAACAGCGGCCGCACATAGGCCGGCACGAAGCCCGGGAAGTCGAAGGCGTTGGCGACGCCCTCCTCGAGCGCCATCTGGCGGATGTTGTTGCCGTAGTCGACCGTCGGCACGCCCATCTTGTGGAAGTCGAGCATGGCCCGCACATGCTCGGCCATCGAGCGCTTGGCCGCCTTGGTGACGCCGGCCGGGTCACTGGCCTGCGCCACCTCCCACTGCGCCAGGGTCCAACCCTTGGGCAGGTAACCGTTGACGGGGTCATGCGCCGAGGTCTGGTCGGTGACGCAGTCGGGCCGCACGCCGCGGCGCACCAGCTCGGGCAGGATCTCGGCGGCGTTCCCTAGCAACCCCACTGACACCGCGCGCTTCTCGGCGCAGGCTTTGGCGATCATGGCCAGCGCCTCGTCTAGGTCTTTGGCCTGCTGGTCGAGATAGCCCGTCCGCAAACGGAACTCGATGCTGCTTGGGCGGCATTCGATCGCCAGGCACGCAGCGCCGGCCATGGTGGCGGCCAATGGCTGGGCGCCGCCCATGCCACCCAGGCCGGCCGTCAAAATCCAGCGGCCAGCGAGGCTACCGCCGTAGTGCCGGCGGCCCATTTCGACGAAGGTCTCGTAGGTCCCCTGCACGATGCCCTGCGAGCCGATGTAGATCCAGGAACCCGCCGTCATCTGGCCGAACATCATCAGGCCCTTGCGGTCGAGCGCGTTGAAGTGGTCCCAGTTGGCCCAGTGCGGCACAAGGTTGGAATTGGCGATCAGCACCCGCGGTGCGTCGGGATGTGTGCGAAAGACGCCGACCGGTTTGCCCGACTGAACCAGCAGGGTCTGGTCGGCCTCCAGCGTCTTCAGCGCCGCCACCAGGCGATCGAAGCTTTCCCAGTCGCGCGCGGCACGGCCGATGCCGCCATAGACCACCAGCTCGCCCGGCCGCTCGGCGACGTCGGGATCGAGGTTGTTCATCAGCATGCGCAGCGGCGCCTCCGTCAGCCAGCTCTTGGCCGACAGCTGCGTGCCGCGCGGCGCGCGAATAACGCGGGAGTTGTCGAGGCGGGTCATGGCGGGGTCCTCATTTTGACCTCCCCCGGCGGGGCAGGGCTATCGCATGTGACGAGTTTTCTGTCGTCCCGAGCGGAGCCGCGCCCAGCGCGGTGCAGTCGAGGGACCTTGCTTCGACAGCAACCGTCGGCGTTGTTGAGGCAAGGTCCCTCCACGCGACCCTTCGGGCCTTGGTCGGGACGACGGCATAGAGTGCCATGTGCGGTCGCCTTGCCCGGAGTGGCAAGGATAGAGTGCGATCATGCTAAGTCGCCGATGATCTCGGGCAGAACGTCGCGTCCAACCGCATCGGCGAGCGCGCCGGCGCGCACCATGGCGATCGCTTTGTCCATATCCGGATGCAGGTGCCGGTCGTCGTCGAGATGCGGCACCTCGCGGCGGATCACGGCGCGGACGGCCTCCAGCGCGGCGCTGGACTGGAGCGGCGTGTGGAAGTCGCAGCCTTGTGCTGCCGCCAGCAGCTCTATGCCGATCACCGCCGTGGCGTTGTCGATCATGGGCAACAGCCGACGCGCGCCGTGGGCGGCCATCGACACGTGGTCCTCCTGGTTGGCCGAGGTCGGAATCGAGTCAATGCTGGCCGGATGGGCACGCTGCTTGTTCTCCGACACCAGCGCCGCAGCCGTGACTTGCGGCAGCATGAAACCGGAGTTGAGGCCGGGCTTGGGGGTCAGGAACGCCGGCAGGCCGCTGAGCGCCGGGTCGACCAGCATGGCGATGCGCCGTTCGGCCAGCGACCCGATCTCACAGACCGCCAGCGCGATCATGTCGGCGGCGAAGGCGACCGGCTCGGCGTGGAAGTTGCCGCCCGACAGGGCCGTGTCGTCGTCGGCAAAGATCAGCGGATTGTCGGTGACGCCGTTGGCCTCGGTCGCCAGGGTTGCCGCCGCCTGCCGCAGCACGTCGAGTGCCGCGCCCATCACCTGCGGCTGACAGCGCAGGCAATAGGGATCCTGCACACGCTCGTCACCGGTGATGTGCGAGGCGCGGATCGCCGAGCCGGCCATCAGGCGCCGCAGGCATTCGGCAGTCTCGATCTGGCCGCGGTGGCGGCGCAGGCGATGCACCCGGGGATCGAATGGCGCGTCCGAGCCGCGCGCCGCGTCGGTCGACAATGCGCCGGTGACCAGGGCCGCCTGGAACAGCGTCTCGGTCTCGAACAGGGCGGCCAGCGCGTAGGCAGTTGAGAATTGCGTGCCATTGAGTAACGCCAGCCCCTCCTTTGCCGCCAGAGTCAGCGGCGAGAGGCCGGCATGTCGCAAGGCCTCGGCTGCCGGCAGCCGTCGCCCGCCGGCGATGACCTCGCCGACGCCGATCATCGCGGCCGTCATGTGCGCAAGCGGCGCCAGATCGCCCGAGGCGCCGACCGAGCCCTGGCAGGGCACCACTGGCGTGACGCCTTTCTCCAGCAGCGCCTCGAGATGCGCGACTGTCTCCGGCCGCACACCCGAGGCGCCCTGCGCCAGGCTGGCGAGCTTCAGCGCCATCATCAGGCGCGCGACCGGCACCGGCATCGCCTCGCCGACGCCGGCGGCGTGCGACAGCACGATGTTGCGCTGCAGGGTCTCAAGGTCGGCGGCAGCGATGCGCACGCTGGCCAGCTTGCCGAAGCCGGTGTTGACGCCATAGACCGGCTCGCCGCGGGCCACGATCCGCGCCACCGACGCTGCACCGGCGGCGATCGCCACGTCGCTGGCCGGATCGCGCGCGACATCGGCGCCGCGATAGATCGCGCGCCACTCGGCCAGTGAGGCGGCCCCTGGCCGCAAGACGATCGCGGTCACTCATCCCTCCCGGCGCAGGCCTGACGCCAGAATAGCCCCGGGTGTCTTGGCGCGCACGGCGAGATCGCGCCTGATCTCTAGAGCGTCCTCCGATCGGACGGAATCGCTCACCCTGGGAGCGCGGGCGTCTCGCCCACTCAAGAGCGGGCCGGAGGCCCGCGCTCCCAGGATCCGATCAGCGGATTACGCTCTGCCAGCTAGCCGGTGAGCTCAACCGGACCTGACTTGCAATACCTGCACGGCGAGTCGCGAGGGATCGCGTTAAACTACCATGCACCTGAACGAGCGGCCGACCATGCCCCTGACCTTTCGCAAGCTGCATCCCCTGTTCGGCATCGAGATCGCTGGTGTCGACTTGGTCAATGGCGTCGATCCGGTCGCCTTCGGCGTGATCCGGGCGGCGTTCGAGGAACATTCAGTGGTGCTGCTGCGCGACCAGCCGATCAACGACGCGCAGCAGATCGCCTTCAGTCGCCTGTTCGGCCCGCTGGAGACCACGGTCGCCGCCAATCCGTCGGCCGGCACGCCGTTCGCCCGCCAGTCCAACCTCGACATCAACTCCGGCGAGGTGATCCCGCCGGAGGACCGGCGCATGGTCTACCAGAAGGCCAACTATTTCTGGCACACCGACAGCTCGTTCAAGAAGGTGCCGGCCCTGTGCTCGCTGCTGTCGGGACGCATCTGCCCGCCCGAGGGCGGCGATACCGAGTTCGCCTCGATGCGTGCCGCTTACGAGAGCCTGCCGGAGGTTATGAAGCAGAAGATCGAGCCCCTGGTGGCCGAACATTCGCTGGTCTACTCGCGCAGCCTGGTCGACCCCAACGTTCTGACTGAGGCGCAAAAGGCCGAGGTGCCGCCTGTCAAGCAGCGCCTGGTGCGGGTCAATCCGATCAATGGCCGCAAGTCGCTGTATGTCAGTGCGCACGCGTCGCACATCGTCGGCTGGCCCTTCGCCGATGGCCGGGCATTGCTCGACGAATTGACGGCGCACGCGACTCAGCCTGACTATTGCCTCGCCCATCGCTGGCGTGAGGGCGACATCGTGATCTGGGACAACCGCGCCGTCCTGCACCGCGCCACGGCCTACGACACGGTAAAGTACAAGCGCCTGATGCAGCGCACCACCGTGGCCGGCGACACGCCCACCGTGGCGCAATAGCGGCATGGCGGCACCGGCGATAGACCACGGCGACGGGCTGCCCACGCCGCGGCGTCACTGGGCGGTGGCCGCCATGGCCATCGGCCTGTCGATGACCGTGCTCAACAGCTCGATCGCCAACATCGCCCTGCCGGTGATCGCTCGCGACCTCGATACCACGCCGGCCCGCTCGATCTGGATCGTCAACGCCTACCAGATCGCAGTCATGGTCGCGCTGCTGCCACTGTCGTCGCTCGGTGACGTTCTGGGCTACCGCCGGGTGTTTCGCGCCGGCGTCGTGGTGTTCACCCTGGCGTCGATCGCCTGCGCGCTGTCGACCTCGCTCACGACATTGATCATCGCGCGCACCGTTCAAGGCCTGGGTGCCGCCGCCATCATGGCGGTCAATCCCGCGCTGATCCGGTT
>DATFGV010000541.1:0-3543 GCA_035249115.1 Vineibacter sp. | reverse complement strand
TGCGGCCGGCATAGCTGCCGACGATCAGGCGCAGCGATGTGCCGCCGTCCTGCCAGGCCGGCAGCCGGGACGCCGCCACATGCTCGAACGTCGGCGCCGTTTCCTCGTGCGCCTGGGGCAGCGCCACCCAGGTCTGGACGCCGTGCATGCGAAAACCGCTTTGGCGCATTTCGGGCTCGGTGCGCTCGCTGTGGGCGATGCCGCTGCCGGCAGTCATCCAGTTGACGTCGCCCGGGCGGATCGCCTGCGCGTAGCCCAGGCTGTCGCGATGGAAGATGCCGCCCTCGAACAGATAGGTGACGGTGGCGAGACCGATGTGCGGATGCGGCCGCACCTCCATCCCGTCGCCGCCCGGCGGCACGACAAGCGGCCCGAAGTGGTCGAGAAAGATGAAGGGCCCGACGGTGCGGCGCTTCACGCTCGGCAGGACGCGGCGCACGGCAAAGCCCGGCGCCAGCTCATGGGCGCGGCCCTGGATCAGAAGCTCGATCGGATCGGCCATCTTGTTCTCTCCTTCCGCCTGTGCTGCAACGACGCGCCATGTCCGCACCAACCCGCAATCTCTCGCCCTTTTTTGCCCCCCGCAGCATCGCCGTCGTCGGTGCGGGCGAACGGGCGACCTCCTCGGGTGGCGCGGTTATGCAGATGCTGCGCCTGGCCGGTTATGGCGGACGCGTGGTGCCGGTCAATCCCAAGGGGGGCACGATCTTCGGTTACGAAGCGGTCACCTCGATCGCGGCCATCGACCCGCCCGTCGACCTTGCGGTGATCGTGATCCGGCCCGACGCCATCGTCGAGGCTGCAGCCGAAGCCGCAGACCGCGGCATCCGCAACCTCCTGATCCTGCCGGGCGGCTTCGCCGAGGCCGGCCTCTCGGGCGTCGCGCGCAACGAGGCGCTGCTGAAGCTCGCAGCCGAGCGTGGCCTCACGATTGCCGGCCCCAATTGCGCGGGCATCTTGCACCTCGATCCAGCCTGGCGGTTTGCCGCGACTTTCCTGCGCGACCTGCCTCCGGGTTCCACCAAGGGCGCGACGAACGGCCTTGCCTTCATCTCGCAGTCCGGCGCGCTGGCGGAGGAATTCATCGACAAGGCCAATGCGCGCGGCCTGCCGCTCACCAGCATCGTATCGGTGGGCAACGCCGTGCATCTCGGTGTCGAGGACTACCTCGCCTGGCTGGGTGAGCGGCCCGAGATCGGCGCCGCCCTGCTCTATGTAGAATCGATCGAGGATCACGAGCGCTTCCGCGCCGTGGCGCGCAAGGTCGCCGCCATCAAGCCGGTGATCGCCCTGTTCGGCGGACGGACCGGGATCGGCGGCCAGGCCGCTGCCGCCCACACCGGCGCCGTCGCCAACGACGAGGCGGCGATCGAGGCCTTCTGTGCCTCCTGCGGGATCGTGCGGGTCGAGAGCCTGCGCCGCCTGCTCATCGCCGCCAAGGCTTTCGGCCGCTTCCCGCAAGGCCTGGGACCGCGCGCGCTCATCCTTTCCAATTCAGGCGGTCCCGGCGTGATCTGCGCCGACCGCGCCGTACTCGAAGGGCTCGACCTCACCCCGTTGCCCCAGGCGATGGCAGACGTCTTGCGCCAACGGCTGCCCGGCGAGGCGTCCGTCGCCAATCCGATCGACCTCCTGGCGGATGCGCGCGAAGACCGGTTCGGCCTCGCGTTCGAAGCCGCCATGGCACACGCGACCCAAGCCTATGACATGGTGCTGATGATCCACGTCGTACCCTTCATGGTCGACGCCGGTCCGGTCATCGAGCGCCTGGCCGAGCTCGCCCCCAAGGCCAACCTGCCGCTGATGCACAGCATGATGGGCACCCTGCCCGGCAAGGCCGATTGGTTCGCCAAAATGGAAGGCGCGGGCGTGCCGATGTTCAACGATGTCGAGGAAATGGCAGAGGCTGCAGGCCTCCTCGCGTGCTACCCGACTCTGCGCCAAAGGGCCAAGAGCGGCATTCTGCCCACGACATTTTTTCGCGACCGGAAACACACGTAACAGAAAAATAACTTGTAAATCAGCTAGTTAGGCCGATCCGCACGGGTGTTGCATTTTTGCAACTTTTTGTTGGACTTGCGATTTTTTCGTGGCCAGTATCGCCCGCGAGGCGACAAAGCGGGGGGCGCTGGCAGGGGAGCCGGCAAAATCGCCAATAGCCTCAAGCGTTTTAGTTCGGATCAATGAACGGGAGAGGCTAATGGCGATCACGACGACGCGCGCTAAGCGCGCCGACCGGTGGAGGACAATGCGTGCCATTGTGGCCGCAGGTCTGACAGTCTCCCTCCTCCAGGTCATGGCACCGGCCAGCTCGATGGCCCAGGTCGCCGCCCCAGCCAAGAAGCAGGTCCAACACAAGACCACCGCCAAGCCCACAGCCAGCCCAATCAAAAACCAGGCCTCTGCCACCGACCATGAGGCCGACGAACTCAACAAGAAGTGGCTGACCGATTTCAAGGCCAACAACGCAACCGCCCCAGCAGCAGCCGCACCGAGTGTCGCCGGCACCGAGACCGAGCGGACGTTGAGTGCCCCGACGATGTTGCCGCCGAGCGCCGCCGCCCGCGCTGTCGTGCCGGGCACGATCACTTTCGTCAGGGCAGAGAACGCCGCAACGGCCTTCAACGCCGTGCCGGGCGGCCCCAACCAGCCGGTGTTCAAGGACCTGACCAAGGCTTTTGCCGGTTTCACGTCTAACAAAGCGCGCGTCGAGATGATGCAGGCGCGGACCGGCGATGGCTCGTCGCGTGTGGTCTATGCCAGCATCGGCGAGGGCAAGTCACGGCAGTCCTACTGGTGGTTCGCCCCGCTCGATCAGCCGGGCGGATGGTTTGACGAGTACGGCAAGCGCCTGGGCGGCTCGGCATTGGTCGACCCCAAGCCGGGTGCACGCATCTCCTCGCCCTTCGGGACGCGCCGTTATTATGGCCGCGTCACCAGCAACGCCTTCCATAACGGCATCGATTACGAGGGCCATGTCGGCGATCCGATCTACGCCGCCGCCGACGGCGTCGTGAACCACTCCGACTGGTATTACAACTACGGCCGGACGGTGAAGATCAGCCATTCTCAGCACTTCGAGACGCTCTACGCCCACATGTCGCGCATCGCGCCGAACATTGCTCCGGGTACCGTAGTGCATAAGGGTGACGTGATCGGCTACGTGGGCGCCACCGGACGGGCGACTGGTCCGCATCTCCACTTCTCGGCAATCGTGGACGGCCGGTTCGTCGATCCGGAGAACTATCTCGCGGGCGGCGGACCGCTGACCGGCAACGACCTCGTGGCCTACCGCCAATGGCAGCAGGACGTACGCGACGCGGCGCTGGCACAGAAGTCCCAGACCGAGCACGTCTCCTTCTGGAGCCGCAACCCTTTCACGCCCCCGCCCAGCCCCGGTCGGCTCTAGTCTGGCCGCTCTAATCTGGCCGCTCTAATCGGCCACCTCTGATCCGTCGATAACGGTCCGCGCCGGCTGTATCGCATGCCGGCATTGCACGCCGTCGGGTGATCGCCTACCAATGCGCCGTTTCGCCTGAACGC
>DATFGV010000540.1:0-17003 GCA_035249115.1 Vineibacter sp. | reverse complement strand
TCTTGATCGGACCGGCCGAGATCGCGTTGACGCGGATCTTCCGGTCGCCGAGGTCGGCAGCCAGGTAGCGCACACTTGCCTCCAGCGCCGCCTTGGCGACGCCCATGACGTTGTAGCTCGGCATGACATGCCGCGCGCCGCTATAGGTGAGCGTCACCAGACTGCCGCCGCCCTGCATCAGCGGCTCGGCGCGGCGCGCGATGTCGGTGAACGAGTAGCAGGAGATCTCCAGGCTGCGCTTGAAGTTGGCGCGCGTGGTATCGACGTAGCGGCCCTTCAGCTCGTCCTTGTCGGAAAAGGCGATGGCGTGCACCACGAAGTCGAGCCGTCCCCAGTCCTTCGCCAGGGTGTCGAACAGGGCATCGAGGCTCGCCTCGTCCTCGACATCGGCCGGTACCACGATCTTGGCGCCGATCGCCTGCACGAGCGGCTTGACCCGCTGGCCGAACGTGTCGCCCTGGTAGGTGAAAGCGAGCTCGGCACCGGCCGCATGGCAGGCCTTGGCGATGCCCCAGGCGATCGAGCGGTCGTTGGCAACGCCCATGATCAGGCCCTTGCGGCCGACCATCAGGCCGGCGGCGCGGGAAGCGGCCTGGCCGGCGGCTGAGGCGCGGCCATGTCCGTTGCCATTGCCTGAATCGGGCATGCGCGGCACCGGACGGTCGAACGGCGCGGTCATCCGTCGACTCGCTGGAAGACCAGCACCGCGTTGGTCCCGCCGAAGCCGAAGCTGTTGGACATCACGGTTTCCAGGCCGGCGTTGTCGACGCGCTGGCGCACGATCGGGAAACCCTCGGCGCCGGGATCGAGGTTCTCGATGTTGGCCGAGGCCGAGATGAAGTCGTCACGCAGCATCAGCAGCGAATAGATCACCTCGTGCACGCCGGTCGCGCCCTGGCTGTGGCCGGTCAACGACTTGGTCGAATTGATCTTCGGCACATGCTCGCCGAACACCTGGCGGATCGCCTGCAGCTCGGTGACGTCGCCGACCGGCGTCGAGGTGCCGTGGGTGTTGATGTAGTCGACCCGGCGATTGCCGCGGGCGCCGCCGAAACCATCGAGCGCCAGGCGCATGGCGCGCACCGCGCCTTCACCCGACGGTGCCACCATGTCGGCGCCGTCACCGCTGGCGCCATAGCCGACCAGCTCGCCGTAAATCTTGGCGCCGCGCGCCTTGGCCAGGTCGTAGTCCTCGAGGACCACGATGCCGCCGCCGCCGGAAATCACGAATCCGTCGCGGTCGCGGTCATAGGCGCGGCTGGCCCGCGTCGGCGTGTCATTGTACTTGGACGACATGGCGCCCATGGCGTCGAACAGCACCGACAGCGTCCAGTCGAGCTCCTCGCCGCCGCCCGCGAACATGCGGTCGGCCTTGCCCAGCATGATCGTCTCGGCGGCGTTGCCGACGCAGTGCGCCGAGGTCGAGCAGGCCGAGGTGATCGAGTAGGTCGGTCCCTTGACTTTGAAGGCGGTGCCGAGGTTAGCCGACACCGTGCTCGACATCGCCCTGGGCACCTGGAACGGGCCGACGCGCTTGGGGCCCTTTTCCTTGGTGGTGATGGCGGCCTGCACGATGGCGCCGGTGGTCGGTCCGCCCGAGCCGGCGATCAGTCCGGTGCGATCGTTGGAGACCTCCGCCTCACCGAGGCCAGCGTCGGCGATCGCCTCCTTCATCGCCAAGTAGGCGTAGGCCGACCCGTCGCCCATGAAGCGCCGCAGGCGCCGATCAACGTTGGCGTCGAGATCGACCTTGAGCGTGCCGTGGATCTGGCTGCGGAAGCCGAGATCGCGGTACTGCGGCGCGAACTCGATGCCCGACCGGCCGTCCTTCAGCGCCGCCGCCACCTCGCCGGCGTTGTTGCCGATGCTGGCAACGATGCCCAGACCGGTGACGACGACCCGCCGCATGTCAGGCCGCCTGCGCCTGCGGCTGGAACAGCCCGACTTTCATGTCGTTGGCTTCATAGACCAATTGGCCGTCAGCCTCGATCACGCCGTCGGCAATGCCCATCACCAGCTTGCGCAGGATCACGCGCTTGAGATGGATGTGATAGGTGACCTTGCGGATCGCCGGCGTCACCATGCCGCGGAGCTTGACCTCGCCGACACCCAGCGCGCGGCCGCGGCCCGGCGCCTTCATCCATCCCAGGAAAAAGCCGACCAGCTGCCACATCGCGTCCAGCCCGAGGCAACCAGGCATCACCGGATCGCCCTGGAAATGCACCGGAAAGAACCAGAGGTCCGGCTTGACGTCGAGCTCGGCGACGATCTCGCCCTTGCCGTACTTCCCACCGTTGGGGTCGATGTGCACGATACGATCGAACATCAGCATCGGCGGCAGCGGCAGTTGGGCATTGCCCGGGCCGAACAACAGGCCCTTGGCGCACTGGATCAGGTCCTCGTAGCTGTAGCTGGTCTTGCTGGTCACGCGCGTTTCCATCGGCCATTGCCGGGCGGCCGCCGGCGATCAGGGCAATCGGGCGGTTTCTAACAGATAGGGTGTCCCCCGGAAACAGACAATTCCCCCGCCTAACCCATTGGCGAGGGCCGCGCTCGGCCGGGTCCATCGCGTACCGGCGCGGCCGCTGTCGGCCTGTCAGACCTGGTCGGCCGATGGCATATCTTTGGTGCGCTGCAACGGCTTGCGTCGCACAAGGCAGGGCGCGCCATCGCGACGCGAGGATGGCCCAGCGGCGCAACCGCCTGTGGCATCAACTCTTTGAATCCACGGGCTTCACCCTAGGCAAGCCAATCGGCTTGGCGTAAGAGGAGTCGTCCATGCCTCCTGACGCCCACGCCATCGCTGATCGCCTGCGCGCCGCCGGACTGCGTCCAACGCGTCAACGGCTGGTGCTGGTTGGCCTGCTGTTCGGTCGTCAGGGTGACCCCCATGTGACCGCCGAGCAGCTGCATGGCGAGGCTGAAAGTCGCGGCGCCCGGGTCTCGTTGGCCACCGTGTACAATGCGCTTAACCAATTTACCGCCGCCGGGCTGCTGCGCGAGGTGCAGGTCGGGCCGGGCCGTCTCTATTTCGATACGAACACGGGCGACCATCACCACTTCCACGTCGAGAACGACGGCACCCTGTTCGACATTCCGGCCGACCAGGTGTCGATCACGCGGTTGCCCTCGGCCCCATCCGGCATGAGCGTCGAGCGGGTCGACATCGTGGTGCGCATTCGTCGCTAGTCCGCCACGGACCGCGCGCGGACCAACCGATCGAGGTCTTCGTCGCAGCGCCGGCGCCGCCCGCGGGTATAGTCGGTCGATTCTCAGCCGCGATCCCATGCCGTCCCGCAAGCGGAAACCGGGCTGATCGTGGCATACTGCGGCCATGACGGTGACCGACAACGTCATCCCCGACGCGGCCGAGCCGCGTCGTGAGCCCGCGCCGGCGACACCAGGCCCACGTCGGCCCGCACCGCCAACGCTCGAGGAGATCACTCAGCGCTTGCAATCGCGCGGCGGCGTGCGGCTGCGCTCGCTGGTCCTGATCCGCTGGATCGCCGTTGCCGGCCAGGCCTTCACCGCCGGTGTCGTCACCTGGGGCTTCGACTACAGCTATCCGATCGTGCCAGTGGCGGCCGCGATCGCGCTGTCGGCGGCGCTCAACCTCGGTTTCGAACTCAGCCAGCCCGGCGCGACGCGATTGAACGATCGCGAGGCAGCGGTGTTCCTCGGCTTCGACACGTTGCAGCTCACCTTCCTGCTGTTCTTCACCGGCGGCATCTCCAATCCCTTCTCGCTGCTGCTGCTGGCGCCGGTGGCGATCGCCGGTTCGACCCTGGGCGTGCGCAGCGTCATCGTGCTGTCGACACTGACGACGCTCGCTGCCGGCTTCGTTGCGCTGTTCCACTTTCCGCTGCCCTGGGACGGGCCGCCGCCCGAGCTGCCGACCGTCTACATGGTCGCGATCTGGGCCAGCCTGACGCTGTCGATCATCCTGATCGCGATCTACACCTGGCGGGTGGCCGAGGAGGCGCGACAAATGGGCGACGCGCTGGCGGCGGCGTCGGCGGCGCTGGCGCACGAACAGCGCATGGCTTCGCTCGGCGCGCTGGCCGCGGCGGCGGCGCATGAGCTCGGCAGCCCGCTGTCGACGATCTCGCTGGCGGCGCGCGAGATGCAGCGCGAGGTCGAGGTCGACGATCCGCTCAAGCCCGACGTCGACCTGCTGGTCGAGCAGTCGGAGCGTTGCCGCACCATCCTGGCGCGCCTGACCGTCGACCCGGCGATCGACGTGTCGGACTCGTACACAGTCGTTTCGGTGCCGACCCTGGTCGAGGCGGCGTCGCAGCCGTGGCGTACCGAGGCGGTCGAAATCGCCTACCACCAGGTGCGCGCCGCAACCGACGCCCCCGACACGCCGCCGGTGATGGTGCGCGGGCCGGAGTTCCTGCAAGGCATCGGCAACCTGGTGCACAACGCCACCGGTTTCGCGCGCACGCGGGTCGATGTGTCGACGCGCTGGACACGCGACTGGGTCGAGGTCGAGATCGGCGACGACGGGCCCGGCATTCCCGAGACCCTGCTCGACGAGTTGGGCACGCCCTTCATTTCGACGCGTGCCGGCCGCAGCGGCCACATGGGCTTGGGCACGTTCATCGCCAAGACTCTGCTGGAACGCACCGGCGCCACCGTGCGGTTCGACAATCGCCCGACCAGCGAAGGCGGCGGCGCCCAGGTGCTGGTGCGCTGGCGCAATCCGGTGTTCCGCGATACATAGGGCGCGGGCGCGCCGGCCGAAGCGACTGGCCCGGCATCGCGCGGAATCGAAGCTGCGTCGCAAGGGAGGCAGGATTGACCCAGGACGCCATGCCCGGGAACGCCGGCGCCGAGCGAACGATCCTGATCGCCGACGACGACGCGCCGTTGCGCACGCGACTGGCGCGCGCCCTGGAGCAACGCGGCTACGCCGTCACCGCCGCCGGCAGCGTCGCCGAGGCGCTCGCCTGTGCCGACAATCCGCCGGCGTTCGCCGTTCTCGACATGCGTTTGGGCGATGGCAGCGGCCTGGACCTGGTGAGCGCCCTGCGCAAGGCACGGCCGGACATCCGCATCGTCATGCTGACCGGTTACGGCAACATCGCGACCGCCGTGGCGGCGGTCAAGGAAGGCGCCATCGACTATCTCGCCAAGCCGGCGGACGCCGACCAGATCGAAGCGGCGCTGATGGCAACCGGCACGCGCCTGCCGCCACCGCCGTCCAACCCGATGCCAGCCGACCGGGTGCGTTGGGAGCATATCCAGCGGGTCTTCGAGCAATGCGACCGCAACGTCTCGGAAACGGCGCGCCGCCTCAACATGCACCGCCGCACCTTGCAGCGAATCCTGGGAAAGCACGCACCGAAGGAGCAGTGACATCGGTCCCGTCAGGGCCTGCATCGCTGCGGCGACACGTCGGGCGCGATAGCGAACCACCGGACATAGTTGCCCGGCCACTGGGCACATCACGTCACAGCGCGGCGTCCGGCGGTTCCTTCGGCCGGCGCGGCCAGACAAAGCCGCCGGGATCGAGCACGCCGCGCCGCACCAGCGACTCCCACGCCTGATCCGGCGCATCGACGATGTCGAACAGGTCGAGATCCTTCCGGTCGATCACGCCGCTGTCGACGAGCCACTCGAGATCGACCGCCTTGCGCCAGAAGTCGCGCCCGACAAGCACCACCGGCGCGCGCCGACCCTTGCCGGTCTGCTGCAGGGTGAGGATCTCGAACAGTTCATCGAAGGTGCCGAAACCGCCGGGGAAGATCGCCAGCGCCCGCGCCCGCATGGCGAAGTGCATCTTGCGCATGGCGAAGTACTGGAACTGGAAAGTCAGCTCCGGCGTTGTGTAGCGGTTCGGTTCCTCCTCGTGCGACAGCGCGATGGTAAATCCGATCGACGGCGCGCCGGCATCGGCGGCGCCGCGATTGGCCGCCTCCATGATGCCCGGCCCGCCGCCGGTGGCGATGACGTTGAAATGCTCGCCGTCCTTCCTGGGACCCAGCGCGCCGCCGCGTTCCGACGCCAGCCGCGCAAAGGCGCGGGCGCTTTCGTAGTAACCGGCGAGGACGGCCAAACGGTCCAGCCGCGCCACCGCCGCCTTGCCCCTCGCCGCCTTGCGCAGGGTCGCGAACCGCTCCGGCGAGGGCGCGCGGGCGCTGCCGAAGACGATGATGGTCGACCGGATCTTCCAGTCGCGCAGCGCCAGCTCGGGCTTCTGGTATTCCAGCGCGAAGCGCATGCCGCGCAGTTCGTCGCGCCGCAGGAACTCGCCATCATCGACGGCCAGGAAATTGCTGCCGGAGGTCTTCTGGGGGCTCTTGCTCGACATGACCACGACTGTTCACAAAGGGGCACGGCAGTGTACCGCCATTTCAGCGGCTGCCGTGAGGCCTTGCAGCGCTGACATGGCGTCGCCAAATGCGGCTATAGTCGCCCCGGACGGAGGCAGCGATGAATCTCGACGACACCCCCGAAAGCCAGAACGTCGAAGACCTGCGCGATAGCGACGCGACGCGCGGCAGCGGGCCATTCGGTGGCGGCATGGGCGGCGGCGGCTTCGGCGGCGGGGGCGGCGGCGGCGGCTTTCCGCTGCCGATCGGCGGCGGCAGCATCGGACTGGTGATCGTGGTCGTTGCGGCGCTGTTCTTCGGGCTCGACCCGGCGGCGTTGCTGGGCGGCGGTAGCGGCGGCAGCGGCGGCCAGTTCCAGCCGGCGCCGCCGCAGATGCGGCCGGCGCCGCAAGCTCAGCCCGGCCAGACGGGGACGAGGCCCGCCGGTCGCGAAGATGCGATGCGCACTTTTGTCGCCAAGGTGCTCAAGACGACCGAGGCAGTCTGGGAAGAGCAGCTGCCACGCCAGCTCAATCGGCAATACGTCAAGCCGACGCTGGTGCTGTTCAGCGGCGCGGTACGCTCAGCCTGCGGCATGGCCGATGCGGCCGTCGGACCGTTTTATTGCCCCGGCGACCAGCGGGTTTATATCGACCTGTCGTTCTACGAACAGCTGGCGCGTCGCTTCGGCGCGCCTGGCGACGCCGCCCAGGCCTACGTCATCGGCCACGAGATTGGCCACCACATCCAGAACCAGCTTGGCATCCTGCGCAAGGCGCAGGAGGCGAAGGGCGCCATGAGCCGCGGGCGCGCCAACGAGGTCCAGGTTCGGGTCGAACTACAGGCCGATTGCTTCGCCGGCGTCTGGGTCTTCCACGCCGATCGGCAGGGCCGCGTTCTCGAGCCGGGCGACGTCGATGAGGCGCTGACCGCCGCCGCCGCCATCGGCGATGACCGCCTGCAGCGCCAGGCGCGCGGCTACGTGCAACCCGAGACGTTCACCCACGGCACCTCGGAACAACGGCAACGCTGGTTCAAGCGCGGCCTGCAGTCGGGCGACATGCGGGCCTGTGACACCTTCAACACGCAGACGCTGTGAGTCGCCGGCGCGCCGGAGCATGTCATGAGCACCGACCCGCGCGACGCCGAGTTTCTGCGCGAAGCGATCCGGCTGTCGCGCGAAAAGATGCAAGCCGGCCTGGGCGGACCGTTCGGCGCCCTGGTGGTGCACGATGGCGCGATCGTCGCGCGCGGCTGGAACCAGGTGACGACGACCAACGATCCGACGGCGCACGCCGAGGTCACCGCGATCCGCGCCGCCAGCCAGGCGCTCGGCCATTTCGAGCTGCGCGGCTGCACGCTCTACACCAGCTGCGAACCCTGCCCGATGTGCCTGGGCGCGATCTATTGGGCGAGGCCGGCGCGTGTGGTCTACGCCAACACGCGCCAGGACGCGGCCGCCATCGGCTTCGACGACGACTTCATCTATCGCGAGGTGCCGCTGCCGCCGGCCGCGCGCACGCTGGCCTTCGTGCATCTGCCGTCGGACGAGGCCCAGGCCGTGTTCAAGGCATGGGCGGACAAGCCGGACAAGGTGCGCTACTGAGCGCTTGGCAGCGCGGCACTTAGGTGTAAGCGATCGCCACCACGCCGCACGTCTCGACAGTGCCGATCAACGTATCGCCGGCGGTCACCGGGCCGACGCCTTCCGGCGTGCCGGTGTAGATGAGATCGCCCGCACCCAAAGTCACCAGGCCCGACAGGTAGGCGATCGTCTCAGGCACGTTCCAGATCAGCTCGTTGAGGTTGGCGTGCTGCTTGACCTTGCCGGACACCACCAGCTTGATCTCGCCGGCGGCCGGATGGCCGATGTCGCCGGCCCGATGGATCAATCCGATCGGCGCCGACTGGTCGAAGCCTTTGCCCATGTCCCACGGCCGGCCCTTGTCGCGGGCCGCGTTCTGCAGGTCGCGGCGGGTCATGTCGAGGCCGGCGGCGTAGCCAAAGACGTGGTCGAGCGCCTTCTCGACCGTGATGTTCGCGCCGCCGACGCCGATCGCGACCACCAGCTCCATCTCGTGGTGCAGGTTCTTGGTGGCCGGCGGATAGGCGATGCGCACCGGCTTGTCGGCGTCGCCTGCCACGACGACAGCGTCACTCGGCTTGGCGAAGAAGAACGGCGGCTCGCGGTCGGGATCGCCTCCCATCTCGCGCGCGTGCGCGGCGTAGTTGCGGCCGACGCAATAGATGCGCCGGACCGGAAAGAGGTCGGCAATGCCGACCACGGGGACGCCGACGGTTGGTGGCGGCGGAATGACGTAAGCCATGGTCTTCTCGCTGGTTGGAGCCACGCCGTCGGCAGCCTTAGCCCGGCGCGGCGCGTGCAGGCAAGCCGTGCCGCTCCGCGCCCCTACCGCACCGCTTTGTAGACGCTCCGCGCGGTCCGCCACAGCCAGCTGTCACGCAGGCCACCTGAAATCGTGGCGCCGGCGGCGAACTGGTCCAGCAGGGGGCGCTGGCCGCAAGCGTCTGCCCACTCGCGCAGCAGGTCGACCGCGAAGTCGCGCTCGCCGGGCGGCAGGTCGCGCCCACATTCGACCAGCCGCTGGCGGAACAGGGCGCGGCTGCCCTGCGCGACCATCGCCGGATCGGCGCCGGGCACTTGCCGCGCGACCTCGGGAATCACCACCAGCGCCAGGCGCGCCACGTCATGCAGCACCTCGGGCAGGCGCCTGCGCGCCAGGCCTGGCCGGTATTCAATGCGGTACTGGGCGAGGAACTCCGGCCGATGCACGAAAGCGCCGCACGCCGACAGCTTCAGCCACAGCGCCCAGTCGCCGAACAAATGCATGGTCTCGTCAAAGCCGCCGACCTTCTCCCACATCGACTTGCGAAAGGCATGCGCCGCGGGGTGCACTTTCACGGCCACCAGTTGGGTGTGGAAGTTCTCCGGCGGCGGCGCGAACGGTTTCACCGACAACACCTTCTCCGATTTCAGCAGCTTGCCGGTGCCATCGATGTGCTGGAAGTTGCCGCTGACCAGGACGGCCTCGGGATGCGCTTCGACCCCGGCGCGCACCGCTGTCACGAAACCCGGCAGCGCCTTGTCGTCGGAGCCCATCAGCGAAACCCAGTCGCTCTGCGCCTGGCCGACGGCGAAATTGTAGTTGCCCATCATGCCCATGCGGCGCGGCGGGTAGACGATGCGCACGCGGTCGCGGTAGCGCGCGATCACGTCGCGCGAGCCGTCGGTGCTGCCGTCGTCGCTGACGACGACTTCCGAACCAGGAGTCTGCTGGTGCAGCAACGATTCGATGGTCTCGCCGATGAAGGCCGCGTGATTGTACGACGGGACGACGAAGGAATGACGGAAGGTCATGCGGACGGCGCGAAAAGGGTGCGGTAGATCCGGCGCAGCACGCGGCGGGTGGCGCTGCCGCGCCAGCCGGTGCTGATCCGCTCGCCGGCCACGAAACGCCGCAGCATGTCCTCGGCGCCGACGTCGCGGGCCCACTCGGCCAAGCAATCGGTGAAGAAACCGCGGTCGCGGGGCTCGACGATGTGGCCGGCGTCGGCCAGCACGATTCGAAACCGCTCGCGGCTCGCGCGTCGAAGGCGGTCGCGGTCGACGCCGGGCATGGTCTCGGCGATCTCGGGGATGATGACGCGCTGCACGGTGGCGTCGTCGCGCAGGGTCTGCGCCATTCGCTGGCGCGCGATGCCCGGTCGGTAGCCGATGCGGTAGTTGGCGACGACCTTGTGCACATGCAGGAAGTCGCCATGGGCCGCCAGCTTCAGCCACAGGCCCCAGTCGCCATAGAACTGGAGACGGGTGTCAAAACCGCCGGCCTTCTCCCAGGCGTCGCGGCGAAAGCAATTGGCGGCAACCTGGGTGATGTTGGCGATCGCCTGCACGTAGAGCGTATCGGGCGGCCGCGTCACCGGTTTGGCCGAAAGCGTCAGGTCGGAGCCGATGACCGCGCCGGCGGCGTCGATCTGGCTGACCTCGGCGCTGACCAAGACCGCTTGGCCGGCATAGCGTTCAATGGCGCCGGCCATGGTCTCGACGAAGTGCGGCAGCGCCAGGTCATCTGCGCCCATCAGCGAGACCCAGTCGCCCCGCGCCTGCTGGACACCCCAGTTCCAGGCGTGAGCCATGCCGCGGTGCTCGGGCGGACGCACGATCCGGATCTTGTCACCGAATTTCTCCAGCACCTGCTGAGTGTGGTCGGTGCTGTGGTCCTCCGAGACAACGATTTCCGAGCCGGCGCGGTTCTGCTTGAGCAATGACTCGATCGTCAGGCCAACATAGTCGGCATGATTGTGGGAGGGCACGACGAAGGAGTGGCTAATGCGCATGACGCGTGCAAAATCGGGGGCCGAAAACCTCGGTAAATCAATCTCTTATGCTTAGTCTACCGGCGCACTATTGTCATGCAAAAACCTCGCCTAAGCAGTCCCGCGAGGCGACAATGTCATCGCCCGCTGCCTGCGGCCACGGTACCTCAGCCCTCCGCGTCCGGGCGTTGACAGCGCAGGTGACGCGGCGTCCATTGCCCTGAACACCGGTTCATATTGCCACATAGGGGAACACGCCGTGAAGTTCGGCATCTTCTACGAACACCAGCTGCCCCGGCCCTGGACGTCCTGCAGCGAATACCAGCTGCTGCAGGACTCCCTCACTCAGATCGAGCTCGCCGACCGGCTGGGTTACGACTACGCCTGGGAGGTCGAACATCACTTTCTCGAGGAGTACTCCCACTCCTCGGCGCCGGAAGTGTTCCTCGGCGCCGCCAGCCAGCGCACCAAGCAAATCCGGCTCGGTCACGGCGTGATCCAGCTTACCACCAATCAGCCGCATCGCGTCGCCGAGAAGGTCGCGACCCTCGACCTGCTGTCGGGTGGCCGGGTCGATCTCGGGATGGGCGAGGCTGCCGGCCCGGCCGAGTTGCATCCCTTCAACGTGCGGGTCCGCGACAAGCGTGAGCGTTGGGAAGAGGCCGTCAAGGCCATCATCCCGATGTTCACCAAGGAGAGCTGGGCGTTCCAGGGTGAGTATTTCAACTTTCCCGCCCGCAACGTCATCCCCAAGCCCTACCAAAAGCCGCACCCGCCGCTGTGGGTCGCCTGTTCCAACATCCAGACCATCGGCAAGGCCGGCGAATGGGGCATGGGCGCGCTCGGTTTCACCTTCGTGACGCCCGAGGCGGCCCGCGCCTGGGTGCACAAATACTACAACAACCTGCTGAACAACCCCGCCAAGCTCACCGACTATCCGGCCAATCCCAATATCGCCATGGTGGCGGGCTTCATGTGTGCGCCGACCGACGAGGAAGCTTTGGCCAAGGCCTCCGGCTGGACGTTCTTCATCTTCGCGCTCAGCTACTACGGCCGCAAAGGCGTCGACGCGCCCGGCACCAGCGATTTGTGGCGCGAGTACCAGAACTGGCGCGGCGGGCCCGAGGAGAAGAAGGCGCTCGAGGCCGGCCTGATCGGCTCGCCGGAAACCATCCGCAAGAAGCTCCGCCAGTTCCAGCAAAGCCGGGTCGACCAGGTGATCCTGCTCAACCAGGCCGGCAAGACCAGCCACCAGGACATCTGCGATTCGCTGGAGCTGTTCGCTCGCGAGGTGATGCCCGAATTCCACGCCGCCGAGACGGAGCACCAGGCCTGGAAGCACAAGGTCCTGGCGCGGGAGATCGTGCTCGAGGAACTCGATACCCAGCGCTACGACATTTTCGCCCATCAGAACGAGCACATCGTGCGACTGACTCCAGAGCAGTTGAAGGCGCGCATGGCCGAGAAGGAAGCGGCCGCCAAGCGCGCCGGCACCGGTGATGACTAGGGCCGGGGCGCGGCAAATGTGTTGACCTGCGCTCTGGATGCGGCGGTGTGCCGGCTCGAACATCCACGGCGTTGGACAGCGCATGACGGCGTTCCACTATGACCAGATCGGCGAGGGCTACGCGCGCCGACGTCAGGCCGAGCCGCGGATTGCGGTCCAGATCGAGGCCGCGCTAGGCGAGGCGCACTCCGTCATCAATGTCGGGGCCGGCGCCGGTTCGTACGAGCCGAGGGACCGGCTTGTCGTCGCTGTCGAACCCTCCCGGACCATGATTGCGCAGCGACCGCCTGGCGCCGCGCCCTGCGTCCAAGCTTCGGCCGAGGCGCTGCCGGCGGCGCACGCTTCGTTCGATGCCGCGATGGCTGTCCTGACCATGCATCACTGGCGCGACTGGCCGCGAGGTCTTCATGAGATGCGCCGCGTCGCACGGCAACGCATCGTCATTGTCACCTTTGATGCGTCGACTTCGCCTTTCTGGCTGCACGACTACTTCCCTCAGATTGCGGAGATGGATCGGCGGACCATGCCTGCCTTGGCCGATATGGCGGCCGAAATCGGCCAGTTCGAGGCGGTGCCGGTCGAAGTGCCGCATGATTGCTGCGACGGATTTCTGGGCGCGTATTGGCGACGCCCGGAGGCGTATCTTGACGCCAAGGTGCGCGGTGCGATCTCCTGCTTTGCACAATTCGACGCAAGCGCCGGCCTTCGATCGCTCGCGCACGATCTCGACAGCGGCGCCTGGCGACGAAAGCATGCGGCATTGCTGAGTCGAACCTCGCTGGACGTCGGATATCGTCTCCTGACGTGGGAGTACGCGCCAAGGCCAGCGGACGCGCGATAGCTTGCGTGGTGACGCCCAGGCGCCTGCAGATCAGCACGTCTAGCGCTTGCCCTCGATCACCACCTCGACCAGCTGCGGGCCACCGGCCGCGAAAGCGCGCTCGATCGCGACGCGCAACTCGTCGGGTTTGGTCACCGTCGCGCCCGATACGCCCAAGCCGCGCGCGATGTCGACAAAGCCGAGCTCCGGCTTGGTCAAATCCATGTGCGGATAGGGATGGTTGACCAGCTCGCCGAAGCGCTGGCGGTAAGTGTCGAGATTGTGCTTCAACACGCGGTACTCGCGGTTGGCCAGGATGACGAAGACAATGGCGAGCTGGTGGTGCGCCGCGGTCCACAGCGCCTGGATGCTATACATCGCCGAGCCGTCACCCGAGATCGCCACGACGGGACGATCGGGATGTCCTAGCTTTGCGCCCAGCGCGCCTGCCAACCCCTGTCCGATGCCGCCGCCGCGGCCGCTGTAGTAGTCGCCGGGCGCCTTGAAATCGAATGTCCGGGCGAGGTCGATGTTGGCGGTGATCGCCTCGTCGACCACGACGGCGTTGGCCGGCAGCGCGGCACGGATCTCGGCCATGGCGCGCGCCATGGAGATGGGTACGCGGCCCCACGCCTTCTCGGCGCGTGCCCGATAGGCTTGCGTCTCACTGTCGGCACGCTCCCGCAGCGCCGCGCAGCGACGCGCCGCCGCCGCGCGGTAGCCGTCGTCGGCGCCAGCCCTGATGCCGTCATCCAAGGCCCGCAAGGTTGCGGCCATTTGCCCGACCAGGCCGGCGGTGGGCGCATAGTTGAAGGCCAGGCGCTGCTGCGACTCCTCGAGTTGCACCACCGCCGCGCCGTCGGGGAACGGATTGCCGGCGGCGAACCACACCTCCTCAAAGAACGGCCCACCGGCCAGCAGCACGAGATCGGAACCATCCAGCGCCGTGCGGATCGCCGCCGCGTCGAACGGCACGGCACCGCGGGCGTGCGGATGTTGCGAGGGAAACGACAAATGATGCCGCAAGCCCTCGGCCCACACCGGCGCGCCGACGCGCTCGGCCAGCGACACCAGGATCTGGTGCGCGCCGGCCCGGCCGACCTCGTCGCCGGCGACGATGGCTGGACTGCGGCTGGCCAACAGCAGGCTCACGATTTCCGCGACGCCGTCCGGATCGGGCCGCGCCGAGCGGTAGAGCGTGCCGGGGCCGGTCGGGGCGACGTCCGTCTCCTGGCTCAGCACATCAATCGGCAGCGAGACGAACACCGGTCCGGCCGGCGGGTCGTTGGCGATCTTGAAAGCACGGCGCAGCAGCGGCGCCAGCTCGTCGGCGCGTTCGGCCTGCACGCTCCACTTGGTGACCGGCGCGGCCATTGCAGCCAGGTCATGGCCCAGGAGCGGCTCGCGCAGCCGCATGCGCGTATCCTGTTGGCCGGCCGTCACGACCAGCGGTGAGCCGGCCTTGAGCGCGCTGTAGAGCATGCCCAGCGCGTTGCCGAGGCCGGGCGCCACATGCAGGTTCACAACGCCGGTACGCCCGGTCGCCTGGGCGTAGAAGCTGGCGGCGCCCAGCGCCACGCCCTCGTGCAGCGCCACGATGTAGTCGATCTGCGGGTACTCCGGCAGGCTGTCGATCAGCGGACTCTCGGTGGTGCCGGGGTTGCCGAAGATGTGCCGCACGCCGTGCTGCACCAGGCTCTGCATGAACACGTGCCGCCCGCGCATGATGGCCTCCGCCCTCGCCTGTCGCCTATTGCGATACTAGGCGGATCGCGGCGCGATCTCGACCCCCGAGACGATAACGCGATTGCACCGCGGTGCGTGGCGTCGTGCCACAGACCCAACGGATCGAAGTGTTCGCCTTCGTCCACGGTCGGGCTAAGCTGGCGCAAACGCGGGGCGTGGCCATGACGACTGGACTGTCCGTAGCGGTGATCGGCGGCGGTATCGGCGGCCTGGCTGCGGCTTTGTCGCTGCTCAACGCCGGCTTCGACGCGCACGTCTACGAGCAGGCGCCGGCGCTGGGCGAGGTTGGCGCCGGCATCCAGATCAGCCCCAACGCCTCGCGCCTGTTGCACCGCCTGGGGCTCGCCGGGGCGCTGGCGCGCACCGGCGTGCGGCCGGTTGCGGGGCACCAGCGGCGCTGGGACGACGGCCGCACCCTGCAACGCTCGCCGCTGGGCGACGCCGTCCTGCAGGCATTCGGCGCGCCCTACTACCATTTCCATCGCGCCGATTTCCTGGCGGCGCTGGCGGGTGTGCTGCCATCCGATCGTTTGCACGTCGGCCACCTGCTAGTCGACGCGGTCGACCAAGGCGACAGGATCGAAGCCCGGTTCGAGAATGGGGCGCGCATAGCCGCCGACGTGCTGGTCGGCGCCGACGGCATCCATTCTCGGGTGCGGCAGCTGATGTTCGGGCCGGAGGCACCACGCTTCACGGGCTGCATCGCCTATCGCGGCCTGGTGCCCGCCGAACGACTGGCATCATTGAATCTCGAGGTCACGTCCAGCAACTGGATGGGGCCCGGCGGCCATTTCGTGCACTACTACGTGGCCGGCGGCCGATTCATGAATTTCGTCGCGGTGCGCGAGGAGGACACCTGGACCCAGGAGTCGTGGGTGAACCGCGGCGAGGTGGCCGACGCGCTGCGCCTGTTCGAAGGCTGGCACAGCCAGGTACGGACGCTCATCGGCGCCGTCGACGAGACCTTCAAATGGGGCCTGTTCGACCGCCTGCCGCTGGAACGCTGGTCGAAGGGCCGCATGACGTTGCTGGGCGACTCCTGTCACGCCATGCTGCCGTTCATGGCGCAGGGTGCCGTGCAATCGATCGAGGACGGCGCAACGCTGACCGCCTGCCTGTCGCAGGCCGGCAGCGACGTGACCGCCGCGCTCCAGCGCTACGAGACCTTGCGCAAGCCCCGCGCCACCCGGCTGCAGGAAATGTCGCGGCTCAACAAGACCCGCTTTCACCTGCCTGACGGCCCGGAGCAGGAGGCGCGCGACGAACAACTGCGCACCGCCGGCGATCGCTCGATCGCCAACATCGGCTGGCTCTATGCACACGATGCCTCGCTGCTGCCGGACACCGCGGCCTGAAGCGGCGCCACCGACCATCACGACGATATGGAGCTTGTTGCATGTCCCAGGCGATCTATCCCGACCTCGTCGGCCGCACTGTGCTGGTCACCGGCGGCGCCACTGGCATTGGCGAGGCGATCGTGCGCGGCTTCGCCCGGCAGAAAAGCCGAGTCGGCTTCATCGACATCCAGCGCGGACCGGCCGAGACGCTGGTGCGTGAACTGGTCGGCCAGGGCGGAGAGGTGCACTTCGAACCTGCCGACCTGACCGACATAGCGGCCCTGCGCCGCGCCGTCTCGACCATTCGCGATCGCATCGGCCCAATCACGGCGCTGGTCAACAATGCCGCGCTGGACGACCGGCACGCTGCCGAGTCGGTGACGCCGGAACTATGGGACAAGCTGATGGCGGTCAACCTGCGACACCAGTTCTTCGCGTCGCAGGCGGTGCTGCCTGACATGAAGGCGGCGGGCCACGGCGCCATCGTCAACTTCGCCTCGATCTCGTGGATGACCGGCATGGGCGGCATGGCGGTCTATACCGCCGCCAAGTCGGCCGTGCTCGGCCTGACCCGGTCCCTGGCGCGCGACTACGGCCCCTACAACATCCGCGCCAACGCCATTGCGCCCGGCTGGATCCGCACCGAGCGTCAGCAACGCCTGTGGATCACGCCCGAGGCCGAGGAACGCGCCATCGAGGCACAGTGCCTGAAGCGCTGGTTGGTTCCCGATGACGTGGCGCGCGTTGTCGTGTTCCTGGTCTCCGACGAGGCGGCCGCCTGCACCAGCCAGCACTTCGTCGTCGACGGCGGCCGGGTGTGACGCGCCGCCGCGCCGGATCCGCCTATGAACCGTCCCACGACTGGTAGGTCAGTTCCGGCCACAGTGCGCGCCAGCGCGCAACCTTGGCGTCGTAGACGTCGCGCGTCACCAGCCTTT
>DATFGV010000539.1:0-9461 GCA_035249115.1 Vineibacter sp. | reverse complement strand
GGCGACAACGTCGGCGACTGCGCCGGCATGGCCGCCGACCTGTTCGAGACCTATGCCGTCACCACCGTGGCCACCATGGTGCTGGCCTCGATCTTCTTCAAGGACGCGCAGGCCGCCAGCCTGATGCTCTACCCGCTGGTGATCGGCGGCGTCTGCATCATCACCTCGATCATCGGCACCTACTTCGTGAAGCTGGGGTCGGACAACAACATCATGTGGGCGATGTACAAGGGCTTCATCGTCTCGGCCGTGCTGTCGGCGATCGCCTTCTGGCCGATCACCGACTACGTGGTCGGCATGAAGACGGCCATGACGGTGAGCGGCCAGTCGTTCACCGGCATGAGCTTGTTCATCTGCGCTATTATCGGTCTGATCGTGACCGGGCTGATCATCTGGGTCACCGAATACTACACCGGCACCGGCTACCGGCCGGTGAAGTCGATCGCGCAGGCGTCGGTCACCGGTCACGGCACCAACGTCATCCAGGGCCTCGCCGTCTCGATGGAGGCGACGGCGCTGCCGGCGTTGATCATCTGCGTCGGTATCATCGCCTGCTACATGCAGGCCGGCCTGTTCGGCATCGCCATCGCCACGACCGCGATGCTGGCGCTGGCCGGCATGGTGGTGGCGCTCGACGCCTATGGCCCGGTCACCGACAACGCCGGCGGCATCGCCGAGATGGCCGGGCTGCCCAAGGAGGTGCGCAAGAACACCGACGCGCTCGACGCGGTGGGCAACACCACCAAGGCGGTCACCAAGGGGTACGCCATCGGTTCGGCGGGTCTCGGTGCGCTGGTGCTGTTCGCGGCCTACACCTCGGACCTCGAGTACTTCATCGCCCAGGGCAAGCTGGGGGTGAAGGCGGTCGAGTTCTCGCTCAAGAACCCCTACGTCGTGGTCGGTCTGCTGCTGGGCGGCCTGCTGCCGTACTTGTTCGGCGCCATGGGCATGACCGCGGTCGGCCGCGCCGCCGGCTCGGTGGTCATCGAGGTACGCCGGCAGTTCAAGGAGATCCCCGGCATCATGGAGGGCAAGGGCAAGCCGGAGTACGGTCGGGCCGTCGACATGCTGACCAAGGCGGCGATCAAGGAGATGATCATTCCGTCGCTGTTGCCGGTGCTGTCGCCGATCGTGCTCTACGTCGTGGTCGCCGCGATCGCCGGCAAGGCCGACGCCTTCGCGGCGCTGGGCGCCATGCTGCTGGGCGTGATCGTCACCGGCCTGTTCGTCGCCATCTCCATGACGGCCGGCGGCGGCGCCTGGGACAACGCCAAGAAGTCGTTCGAGGACGGTTTCGTCGACTCGGCCGGCGTGCGCCACATGAAGGGCTCCGAGGCGCACAAGGCCTCGGTGACCGGCGACACCGTCGGCGATCCGTACAAGGACACTGCCGGCCCGGCGGTCAACCCGATGATCAAGATCACCAACATCGTGGCGCTGCTCCTGCTGGCGGTGCTGGCGCACTAGGCGCCGGCCGGCACAGCCCGACACCAAAGCCCCGGCGGTGTGCACCGCCGGGGCTTTTTGCTGCGGCAAGGGGTGGCGCGGCGACGCGGGCGGGTCAATGGGCCGTCAATTGACGCTGTTGCTTCGCGATGCTACGCGTAAAAAACAAAGACCACGAAGCGGGGGCGGGGGGTCGATGACTGCGATCTTTGCAGGTTTTGACCGCAAGGATTACCCAGGGGATGCGACGATGCAGACCCTGTGGAGCGACACAAATCTGTACTGGTGCGGATTTTATTTGGGCCCGTCGTACAATTGGGGTCCGCACTATTCGAAGATCAAGGCCATGGGCTGGGGCGTCGCGCCCATCTATTTCAGGCAAGCGGCGCTGGCTCCGATCTTGCAGGCCATCAAGAAGAAGTACGAAAACGATCCGGCCGCGCGCGAGGCGGCACTTTACGAAGTGGGACGTGGCGACGGCGCTGAGGCCGTGCTCCAGGCGTCGAACGCGGGCGTTCAACCCCAATCCATCATCTATTATGACCGGGAGAAGAAGGGAACCGACCCAGCGCATCTGCTCGACCCGCTCTGGTTGACCTATTATCGCGGCTGGAGTCGAGAGCTCCTGGCCAGGCAGTTTGGTGCTGGACTGTATTCGGCGCCGATCATCGCCGATTGGGTGATGTCGAGTCTGATGACCCTGCCGGGATTTGACATCATCATTCCCTATATATGGGTCGCGAAATACACGGAGAAAGCGCCTCACGGCAGCGCGATTCCGCCGGAGTTCTTCAGGAAGGATCCATTTCCGGAGCCCCATCCGACGCGGTTTTGTGCCAGCGCCTCGTCATGGCAGCATCTGGGAAATTGCCGGTTGCGTTGGACAGAGTTGAGCGTGCCCAGCCGTCCGAAGCGTCACGAACTCTCCCCCGCCGACTTGAATACTTCGATCTATCGCGACCCAGGTCGCGGCATACTTGGTGCGATCACCAATATGGCATGATCGCGTGCTGTGCGTTGCAGCAGCAGATGCGCGCTAAGTGGTCCGTTTGGCAAAGTTGAAACTGGCCATACGCAAGTCGCAGACGCGGGTCCGGAGCACGCGATAGCGTCGGCATGCACAAACTTTCGGGCTCGAAAGCGCACAGGGCTGCCGTGACCGGCGACGCGGTCGGAAAAACCTACAAGAACACCGCCGAGCTTCCTCATTGACGCCGCTCGATGGCTGCCGGCAAAGGCGCCAAAACAGGCCAGACTGTTTGCCGGCAGCGAACCTGGGGTTCGACGGACAATAGCTTCACGGCGTATCGGCCGTCGCATAGGTTGCCGTGACGTTGCAGGCGCAGATGCGGAACCAGCCTCGGTGCGGGGGCGCCAACATTGCGATACGAACGCGCCGAACCCACCTGTCAAAAGGGCAACCCACGATTTCGCACCCTTCCTGGAGCAAGTCCCATGAGCTGGCTTCCCTGTGATGATCCTCAGGCCCGCGATTCCGAGCGCTGCAAGCCGGTCGAGACGATCGTCGTGCCGCGCCCGCGCGACCTCGGCGGCTTCGAGGTGCGTCGCGTGCTGCCGTCGGTCCGGCGCCGCATGGTCGGGCCGTTCATCTTCCTCGACCAGATGGGGCCGGCGCAGTTCGGTGTCGGCCAGGGCATCGACGTGCGGCCGCACCCGCATATCGGCCTGTCGACGGTGACGTACCTGTTGAAGGGCAGCATCATGCACCGCGACAGCGTCGGCAGCATTCAGCCGATCAATCCCGGCGACGTGAACTGGATGACCGCCGGCCGCGGGATCGTGCATTCCGAGCGCTCCGATCCGTTGCTGCGGCAAAAGCCGCAGGAAGTGTACGGCCTGCAGCTCTGGGTCGCGTTGCCGGAAGCGGCGGAGGAAACCGCGCCGGCTTTCACGCACTATGGGGCGGCGAGCCTGCCGACGATCGATGGCGATGGCGTGCGGGCGCGTGTCGTGGCGGGATCGGTGTTCGGCCAAAAGTCGCCCGTCCAGACCCATTCACCGCTGTTCTTCACCGATGTGAACTTAGCGGCCGACGCGCGGGTCACCGTCGATACGGCGTATGAGGAACGTGCCGCCTACCTGCTGGATGGCGTGGTCGAGATCGAGGGCGTCGCCTTCACGTCCGGGCAACTGCTGGTTTTCGGGTCAGGCCGACCGCTCGACATCACGGCCCAATCGAGGGCGCGGCTGGTGCTGCTGGGCGGCGCTCCGGTCGGGCAGCGGCACATCTGGTGGAATTTCGTTTCCAGCCGGCCCGAACGCATCGAGCAGGCCAAGGCCGACTGGCAGCGCAACCGCTTCGACCTGGTCGTGCCAGGCGAGACCGAATTCATTCCGCTGCCGGACGGTCCGTGACATTGACCCGCCACAAACCTCTCCCCGCCGGGGAGCGCTGAACCCAATCCAAGGAGGCGATGATGGCCGATCTCTACCCGCGTCTGCGCAAGGACGATGCTGCTGTGCTGATGGTCGATCACCAGGCCGGTCTGCTGTCGCTGGTGCGCGATTTCTCACCCGACGACTTCAAGAACAACGTGCTGGCGCTGGCGGCCTGCGCCAAATACTTCAACTTGCCGACTATCCTGACGACCAGTTTCGAGGACGGGCCCAATGGGCCGCTCGTGCCGGAGCTGAAGGAGATGTTCCCGAATGCGCCGTTCATTCCGCGTCCCGGCCAGATCAATGCCTGGGACAACGAGGACTTCGTCAAGGCGGTCAAGGCTACGGGCCGCAAGCAGCTGATCATCGCCGGCATCGTCACCGATGTCTGCGTGGCGTTCCCCGCCCTGTCGGCGCTGAAGGAGGGCTATGAAGTGTTCGTCGCCGTCGATGCCTCGGGCACCTTCACGCCCGTGGTGCGCGACGCGGCGCACATGCGTATGGTGCAGGCCGGCGCCCAGCTGATGAACTGGTTCTCGATCGCCTGCGAGCTGCACCGCGACTGGCGCAACGACGTCGAGGGGCTGGGCGCGCTGTTCTCCAACCACCTGCCGCACTACCGCAACCTGATGCAGAGCTATGCCTACAAGACGCGGAAATAGGACTAGCTGCCGGTCGGCGACGAATGCCTGGTCGCGCGGATCGGCGTCTTGGAATGCTGCGCAAGAGACAACCACCAGCGACGAGGTGACATCATGGCCACCGTCCATCTCGACAACGCGACGGGTTTTTCGCAGCACATCCGCGCCCGGACGCACGAACTGACCGCCGACGAGCCCACCCATGACGGCGGAACGGATACCGGCGCGGCGCCCTATGAGCTGTTGTTGGCGGCCCTGGTGGCTTGTACGGCGCTGACACTGCGGCTGTATGTCGGCCGCAAAGGCTGGGCGCTTGGGCGGATCGACATCGATGCGAGGTTTTCGCGCGATGCCGACGGCAACGAACAGGTTGAGCGCAAGATCAAAGTCGAATCGACGCTGGATACGGCGCAGCTCGCCCGTCTGGCGGACATTTGCGAAAAGACCCCGGTAACCAAGACGCTGAAGCGAAGCCTGTCGATCGATACGGTCTTCACGTGATGCCAAGCAGCGTGGTCTCCCTCCCGGGCACCATTGAAGCGTTGAGGCAACCACCAGCACATCGGAGGACGCAGACATGGCAAATCAACCGAGCATTGTCCTGGTACACGGCTTTTGGGGTGGCGCGGCCCATTGGAGCAAGGTCATCGGCGGACTCGCGCGAAAGGGCTATCGATCGATCTACGCGGTCGAAATCCCACTCACGGCGTTGGCCGACGATGCGGCGCGAACCCGTAAGATGATCGCGCAGCAAAAAGGACCGGTGCTGTTGGTCGGCCATTCCTACGGCGGCGCGGTCATTTCGGAAGCCGGTGATCAGCCGAACGTGGTCGGCCTGGTCTACATCGCGGGATTTGCGCCCGACGCCGGCGAGAGTCCGGGCAGTATATCGGCCAAGAACCCACCCGTCGCTTTTCCCAATCTGGCCCCCGACAGCGACGGTTACCTTTGGATCAAGCAGGACAAATTCCATGAAAGTTTTTGCCAGGACCTGACGGCGGACGAAGCCCTGGTCATGGCGGTGACTCAGAAGGCTCCCGTCGCCAGCACATTCGAAAACAAGATCACGGCGCCGGCATGGAAGAAGAAGCCTTCCTGGTATCAGATTTCGAGCGAGGACCGGATGATCTCTCCAGAGAACCAGCGGTGGATGTCCGAACGTCTGGGCGCCAAGAAGATCATCACGCTGAAGGCCAGCCACGCCTCCCTGGCGTCGAGGCCCGACGACGTGACTGCGCTGATCGACGAAGCAGCTACCGCAGCCGTCGCCGGGACGTAGTCACGCTGATGGAGCCGCACCGCCGCTATTGGTCTTGCCCGGATCTACGCGCAAGTGTGACGAGGCGAGCAGGTGGCTGCAAATGTGCTGCTCGACCGATCCCGATCGCGCGCTTCAGGCGGCACGCGGCAGCCCGACCACGCTCTGCAGCCCGACTTCCCACGGCGGCGGCGGCTTGAAGCGCAGTGCCAAATGGTCGACGAAGCCGCGTACCTTGGCCGCGACGTGGCGGGTCGGTGGATAGACCACGTAGAGCCCGTAGGGTGGCGGCATGTCGTCCGGCAGGACAGGAATTAGTCGGCCGTCACGCAGCGCGTCTGCCGCCAGGAAGAGGGGCAAAACCGCGAGCCCCAGGCCGGCGATCGCGGCGTCCCGCATCGCCTCGCCGTTGTTGGCGACGATGCGGCTGCGCATCACCACCGACAAGGTCTTGCCGCCCGGCCGGCGGGCGCCGAACTGCCAGAGCTGACCGGCGTGCACATGTGCGTAGTCGATGCCGTCGTGCGAGGCGAGGTCGGCGGCGCTGGTTGGAAGCCCGCGTTCGCTAGCGTAGCTGGGTGCGCAGCATACGACGCGTCGGATGTCGCACAGTTTGCGTGCGACCAGGCTGGAGTCCCTCAGTGTGCCGATGCGTATGCCAACATCGTAACCGTGCCGCACCAGGTCGACCATCCGGTCTTCGTAGTCCAGCGCGAGCTCAAGATCGGGGTGACGAAGCGCGAACTCGAAGATCGTGGGTCCAAGAAACATGGTGCCGAAGGTCATCGGCGCGGTGATCCGCAATCGCCCATGCAGGGCTTCGGTCCGGTTGGTAATCCGCTCCGTCGTTTCGTTGATCTCCTGGATCAGCGGCCGCATGGATTCGTACAGCGACTCGCCGCACTCCGTCGGCTTGACGTTGCGGGTCGAGCGCTGGAACAGGGCAGCGCCAAGCGCCGCTTCGAGGTCGCTGATCCGCTTGCTGACCACCGACTTGGAGAGATTCAGTCGTGTCGCGGCCGCAGTGATGCTGCCGGTCTCGATCACCTGCAGGAACGTCGTAAGGTCCTCGAACCGCCACTTCATTGTTCGATCCTATCGAACGCTGCCTCCGCACGGAACGGCTTTCGCGCCGGTCGCGAAGCGCCCATATCCGGTGCCAAGCCTACAGATTAGTAAAGGAGAGGCATCATGCTTCGCGAAAAGACCAACATGGGCACGCGGGTCAATGACCCGATGCGGCGTGTGCGCAAAGTGGTGCGCGGACGTCCGACCAGCGAGGGTGCGGGCGTGCGCCTGAACCGGTTGATCGGCAAGCCCGGCATCCCGGACCTGGATCCCTTCCTGCTGTTGGACGAGTTCCGCTCCGACGATGCCGCCGACTACATCGCCGGCTTCCCGGATCATCCGCATCGCGGCTTCGAGACGGTGACCTACATGCTCGCCGGCCGCATGCGCCACGGCGACAACCAGGGCAACGTCGGGCTGTTGCGTCCCGGCAGCGTACAGTGGATGACCGCCGGACGCGGTATCGTGCACTCCGAGATGCCGGAGCAGGAGGATGGCCTGATGTGGGGCTTCCAGCTCTGGGTCAACCTGCCGGCGTCCGACAAGATGACGGCGCCGCGCTACCAGGACATTGAGCCGGAGGCGATTCCGGTCGTCGAGCTGGCGGATGGTGTGCAAGTCAAAGTGATTGCCGGCCGGGTTGGTGAGGTCGAGGGTGCGGTAAGAGCCGTCGCCACCGACCCGATCTACCTCGACGTGTCATTGCCAGCGGGTGCCGCGTTCGATCACGTGGTGCCGGCGGACTACAACGCCTTCGTCTATCCCTTCGAGGGATCGGTGCAGGTCGGCGACAGCGTCGAGTCCGAGACGCTCAAGCGCGGTGAACTGGGTGTCCTTGGCGAGGGCGCACGCATCGCCGTCGCCGCGGTGGATGGTGCACCAGCGCGGTTCCTGCTGGTCGCCGGCCGGCCGCTGCGCGAGCCGATCGCCAAGTACGGCCCGTTCGTGATGAACACCGACGCGGAGATCGTGCAGGCGATCGACGACTTCCGGACCGGGCGGTTTTAGGGAGCTAGGCCCTACCGGGCGACCGCTTCATGGCGTGCCAGCCATGAAGCGGTCCGCCCGTCGCCTGACGTTGCACTCTGCCGAACCAGCGACCTACTTCTTCGGCCCGCCGAACCGGCCGATATTGCCGAAGATCTGCTCAAGGACCGTCAGCTCCTTGCCGACGGTTGGCGTCTGACGTGACACCATGCCGGCGTCCTTGGCATCGGCGCGGTCGAAGGTCTTGATCTCCTTGATCCGACCGTTGCTGCCAAAGGAGATCGCAGTGACCTTCTGCTCGGTGGTTTTCGGCTGGAAGAAGGCCGTCGCCTCCTGGCGCTGCGAAATGTAGTACCAGGTGTCGTCGCCAAAATTCGCGATCGAGGAGGGGCTGCCGATCAGGCGCAAGACGTCCTCGCGGGTCTGGCTGCCAACCTCGAGTTTTTCCATGGAACCGGGGGTCGGGGCGTGGCCGCGCACGTCGGTGATCGGATCACAGGCACCGACAACCAACGCGGCCATCGCCACCAGGGCGATCGACGGCGGCAGCAGTTGACGGATCGAAGAGCGACGCATCTCGGTGTCCACGGCTTGATCGTACGCACCCGGACGCCTAAAGACCCCACGGGCGGCGGCACAATGCCCAGCGTGCCCCGTCGAGTCAAACGCCGTCGGAACCGTGACCGGCAGGTCCGCAGTGCCGTCGGCGGCGGTGGCAACGAAGGCAGGCAACGATGCTCGGACGATGGCGCCGCAAGTCGCCGCACCACGAAGCCGCGGCCCGGCTCTATGCCGCGCTGGCGGCGCAGGCGCGCCAGCCCGCGTTTTTCGCCGAACTCGGCGTGCCCGATACCGTTGACGGACGTTTCGATCTGCTGGCGCTGCATGCCTGGATGGTGATCGACCGATTGCGTGCCGCATCCGATGGCGATGCCATCGCCCAGGCGCTGTTCGATGCCATGTTCGGCCACCTTGATGCCACGGTGCGGGAGATGGGGGCGCAAGACCTCGGGGTTGGTCGGCGGATCAAGGTCATGGCCGAGGGTCTGCACGGCAGGGCATTGGCGTTCCGGGCCGCGATCGCTGCCCCGGACGCGGCGGCTTTGGGCGCGGCGTTGCGTCGCAACGTGTTCGGCAATACCTTGCCCGATGACATGGCTGTCGGTCAGCTTGCCGCCTATGTGCGCGCCACAGTCGCAGCCCTGACGGCGACGTCGCTGACCCGGCTTCTTGCTGGCGACTTGCCGTGGCCAACATTCGGCGATCAGGGCACGGCCGAGCCAAAGAGTGCGGTGCATCATGCAGATCGAGCGTGACTCCAAGCTTGAACTGTCCCGGCGCCTGCGGCTCGACCGGGTGCCGCCGGCTGGAGCGAGCTTGGACATTGAAGCTGGCGCCGGCGAGCGCGCCGCCCTGGTCCGTCGGTTCGCCGTGCTCGATATTCTCGAGTTGAAAGCCCAGGTGAACCTCATCGCCGAGGGTGGCGGACGGTGGCAGGTGTCAGGCCGGCTCCAAGCCACCGTGGTGCAGGCCTGCGGCATTACCCTCGACCCGGTCGAGCAGCGCATCGACGAGGTGTTCAACCTGCGCTTCGCGCCGCCGGCGGAAGCAGTAGACGACGACACCGGCGAGCTGATTGTCGGCGCCGATGCGCCCGAGCC
>DATFGV010000538.1:0-5086 GCA_035249115.1 Vineibacter sp. | reverse complement strand
TCTGGCCGTGGAACGCTTTCAGCCGGCCGATCGGCGCACCCGTGACCGCTGCGCCGTCCTCGGCAATCGTCCACCTGTCACCCTGCTTCACGATCCAGGGGTAAGGCGCATGCGGCGCCAGGGCCGCCGACAGCACCACCGGCCCCGAACCCGGCCCGCCGCCGCCGTGCGGCGTCGAGAAGGTCTTGTGCAGGTTGATGTGCATGCAGTCGACGCCGAGATCGCCCGGCCGTACCCGGCCGACGATGGCGTTGTAGTTGGCGCCGTCGCAGTAGAAATAGGCGCCGGCCGCGCGCACCGCATCGGCGACATCGCGGATATCGCGTTCGAACAGGCCGCAGGTGTTGGGGTTGGTGAGCATGATGGCGGCCACGTCGGGACCCAGCGCCGCCTTGAAGGCAGCGAGGTCGACCCGGCCATCGGCGCTGGCGGCGATCGGTTTGACGGTGAAGCCCAGCGCCGCCGCCGTCGCCGGGTTGGTGCCGTGCGCCGAGTCCGGCACCAGGACCGTCTTGCGATGCGCCTCGCCGCGCGCCTGCAGCGCCGCGGCGATCGCCATCATGCCGCACATCTCGCCATGCGCGCCGGCCGCCGGCGACATCGCTACCGCCGGCATGCCGGTCAAGGTCTTCAGCCAGTCGGCCAGCGCGCCGATCAGCTCGATGGCGCCCTGGACGGTCGATTGCGGCTGCAAGGGATGCGCGTCGCCGAAACCCGGCAGGCGCGCCATGCGCTCGTTGAGCCGCGGGTTGTGCTTCATGGTGCACGAGCCCAGCGGATAAAGGCCCATATCGATGGCGTAATTCTTCTGGCTCAGTCGCGTGTAGTGCTGCACGACCTGCGGCTCGGCCAGGCCCGGCAAACCGATGGCGCCACGCCGGCGCAAGGCGCCGAGACGGTCCTTGACCGGTGGCGGCTCGGGCAGATCGACGCCGCTGCGATCGGCATGCGCGTACTCGAAGATCAGCCGCTCCTCGAGCTGCAGGCCACGATTGCCGGTGGACGTCTCGACGTCGGCGGTCGGCGTGCCGGCAACGCCGCCCTGGCGGCCCTGCGAACGGTCGATCGACTGGACCATCACAGCACCTCCTGCAGGCCGGCAGCCAGCGCAGCGATGTCGGCGTCGGTGACGGTTTCGGTTGCCGTGACCAGCAGCAGGTCGGCGACCGACGGATCGTCGGGCAGCAGCCTCGAAACAGGTACGCCAGCGAGGATGCGCCGCGCCGCCAGCGCTTCGACCACTGGCGCCGCCGGCCTGGGCAATCGCAAGGTGAACTCGTTGAAGAACGCCTCGTTCAGCAGCTTGACGCCGGGGATTGCCGCAAGGCGTTCGGCGGCGCGCACGGCGGTGGCGTGGTTCAGCCTTGCCAGCTTCGTGAACCCGGCCTCGCCCAGCAGGGTGAGATGGATAGTGAAGGCCAGCGCGCACAGGCCGGAGTTGGTGCAGATGTTGGAGGTCGCCTTCTCGCGGCGAATATGCTGCTCGCGGGTACTGAGCGTCAGCACGAAGCCCCGCTTGCCATCGGCGTCGACCGTCTCGCCGACCAGCCGTCCTGGCATCTGCCGCACCAGCTTGTCCCGGGTGGCGAACAGCCCGACATAAGGCCCGCCGAAGTTGAGGCCGACCCCCAGCGACTGGCCTTCGCAGACCACGATGTCGGCGCCCATTTCACCCGGCGGCGTCAGCAAGCCCAGTGAGACGATTTCCGTGACCACCACGACCAACAGCGCGCCGGCCGCCTGGCAGGCCTTGGCCAGCGGCGCCAGATCGCGCACATGGCCAAACACGCTGGGGTTCTGTACCACGACGCAGGACGTATCCTTGTCGACCTGCGTGGCCAGATCCTCGATGCCGCCCGCATCCGCCGGGGCGGCGACGAGGTCGAAGCCTTCCCAGCGAGCGGTGGTTTCAATCACGGCGCGGTAGTGCGGATGCAGGCCGCCCGACAGCACCGCCTTGTGGCGGCGCGTCACGCGGTTGGCCATCAGCACCGCCTCCGACGCGGCCGTGCTGCCGTCGTACATCGAGGCGTTGGCGACCTCCATGCCGGTGAGCATGGTGATCTGGGTCTGGAACTCGAACAGGTACTGCAGCGTGCCCTGCGTGATTTCCGGCTGGTACGGCGTGTAGGAGGTCAGGAACTCACCGCGCTGGATCAGGTGATCGACGCTGGCCGGCACGTGATGCTTGTAGGCACCGGCGCCGACGAAGAACGGCACGTCGGACGCCGCGATGTTCTTCGCCGCCATGCGACCCAGCAGGCGCTCGACTTCCAGTTCACCCATGTGGTTGGGCAGACCGCCGATCGGGCCCGACAGGCGCGCGGCCTGCGGCACGTCACGGAACAGGTCATCGATGGACTTCGCGCCGATGGTCGCCAGCATCGCGCGGCGGTCGGTGTCGGTGAGGGGGAGATAGCGCATGATTGGTGTCCACTCGAAAACGGCTGCGATCTGTGTTCCTCATCCTGAGGAGCCGGCCGCCGGCCGGCGTCTCGAAGGATGAGGAGCCCCGCCTCGCCCTTCGCGACGGCCGCTTCGCGGCCTCCTCAGGGTGAGGCGGCGCGTTGCGCGCTCACGCCAGGCTCTTCACGAACGCCTCGTACTTGGCCTGGTCCATCAGGCCGTCGACCTCTGTCGGGTCTGACAGCTTGACCTTGAAGAACCAGCCCTTGCCCATCGGCTCCAGGTTGACGTCGCCCGGCGCGTCGGCCAGCGCGCCGTTGGCCTCGACGACCTCGCCCGATACCGGGGTGTAGATGTCGCTGGCGGCTTTCACCGACTCGACGACCGCGATTGCCTCGCCCTTGCTGACCTTGCGGCCGGCCTCCGGCACTTCAACGAACACCACATCGCCCAGCTGCTCCTGGGCGTAGTCGGTGATGCCGACGGTACCGACGCCGTTCTCGACCCGGATCCATTCGTGCTCGTCGGTGTATTTCACTGTCGCCATGGTGTCCTCTGCTCTGAAGTCGCTGGGGGCGCGTCACTCCAGCGACGCGTCTTGTGCCCTGACCAGACAAGACGCGCGACTGGAGTCGCGCGCCCCCAGCGACACGTTGCGCGTTGCCGGTGGCACGCTGTCTGCATGCTTAACCCCGCCAATAGGTGTGCTTGACGAAGGGCATCGGCACGATCTCGGCCGGCACCGGCTTGCCGCGCACCAGCAATGCCAGTTTCGTGCCGGTGGCGGCGTGGGCGCGCTCGACATAGCCCATCGCCAGCGGCCCGTTGAGCGACGGCCCGAAACCGCCGCTCGTCACCTTGCCGATTACTGCACCGCCGACGTCGACGATCTCCGTGCCTTCGCGGGCGATGGTGCGTCCCTCCGGCCGCAATCCGACCCGCCGGCGCGGCGGGCCGCCGGCGATCTGGCGGATGATGACCTGGTCGCCCGGGAAACCACCCTTGACGCGCCGCTCCTTGCCGATGCTCCACACCAGGCCGGCCTCGACCGGCGTGGTGGTGGTGTCGATGTCGTGGCCGTAAAGGCAGAGGCCGGCCTCCAGCCGCAGCGAATCACGGGCGCCCAAGCCGATCGGCTTGACGCGCTCGTTGGCCAGCAGCAAGCGGGCGATACGCTCGGCAGCGTCGGCCGGTGTCGCGATTTCGTAGCCGTCGCAACCGGTGTAGCCGGAGCGGGTGACGTAGCACTCGGCGCCGTCGATCATCACGAAGCTGCCGGTCATGAACGTCATGCCGCGTACCTGCGGCGCCAGCGCCGCCAGCACGTCGACCGCGGCAGGCCCCTGCAGCGCCAGCAGGCCGCGCGCGAACATCGGCTCGATCTCGACGTCGCCCGACAGGTGGTGACGGATATGCGCCAAGTCGGCGTCCTTGCAGGCGGCGTTGACCACCAGCAGCAAGTGGTCGCCGGTGCTGGTCACCATCAGGTCGTCGAGGATGCCACCGGACTCGTTGGTCAGCTGCGTGTAGCGCATCTGGCCGGGCTTCAGGCCGGCGATGTCGCCCGGCACCAGCCGCTCCAGCGCCGCTGCCGCGTTGTTGCCCGGCTTCGCGGTCAGCCGGATCTGGCCCATGTGCGACACATCGAACAATCCCGCCGCGCGACGTGTGTGCAGGTGCTCGTTCAGGATGCCCATGGGGTACTGCACCGGCATCTCGTAGCCGGCGAAGGGCACGATCTTGCCGCCCAGCGCGACATGCAGCGCGTAAAGCGGCGTGCGTTTCAGGGAGTCGGACGGGGTCGTTTCGGCCACCGGTCACCTCGACATGAATCGACGCGCCGGCGAGCACCGCCGGCCGCGCCCCCTCTGTCCGGTGACCTGAAAGATTGGCCGCCCGCGTCGCCGCGGCCGGCTTACCTCGTCGGTGGATCGCGCCGGCCCCGCCGGTCGCGACCGCTTTCCAGAGCGCCATCCCCCCGCGGTCCGGTGGCCTGAGAGTTTCCGGGGCGGTTGCTCCTTCGGCGGCACGCCACGACCGTGGCGCACGCTCTCCCTCGGGGATCAACTGGCAGCAGCGACCTTAGACGCGGACCCCGGGTGGTGCAACGCCGTGCCAGCGGTGCAGCCGGCTTTGTTGTGGAGAGCACCCAATGTCCATCAAACCGGCATCCTAAAAAAATGACGACTGGCTCATAGTGAGTATTGACTCAACTATCTGACTACCTACATTCATGCGCAGATACTCACTGCGTAGGGAGACCAGCATGTTTTGGGCCAAGATTCTGACCCTGTTTCGGGCCACCGCCCATGACGCCGAGCAGTCCGTCATCGACGCCAATGCGCTCAGGATCCTGGATCAGGAGATCCGGGACGCCGCGGCGGCCGTGCGCGATGCCACGCGCGAGCTGACCGGCCTGATGGCGCGCGAAATCCAGGATCGACGCGCGGTCGAGGCCGCTGAAAAGCGGATCGCCGAGCATGAGAACCACGCCCGCAAGGCGCTTGAGCGCAACGATGAAGGCCTGGCGCTTGAGATCGCCGAAGCGATCGCCGGCGCCGAACAGGAGCGCGACCGGCACCGCGGCAATCTCGATGCGGCCACTCGCCAGATCGCCCGCTTGCGTACCGACATCGGCAAGGCCGACGCCCGGATCACCGAGCTGAAACGCGAACTGGCG
>DATFGV010000537.1:0-9393 GCA_035249115.1 Vineibacter sp. | reverse complement strand
ACCGGCGCGGTCGCGTCACGTGCCGCGGATCTTTGCGATACAGCCGGCATCTACCCAGGCCCGCAGCAGGCCGGCGGCGCGCGGCGCGGCCCATGCGTCGTCCTCTTCGCTCTCGGCGTCTGCGTCAATCGGCGCGAAGGCCGCAAGACCGGCGCACAGCTCGCCGAAGGGCGCGCCGGCCCGAGCACGGTCCAGCATCCACGCTTCGTCGAATGCCATCGAGCGGAACTGCGTCTCGCTGCCGGGCGCAGTACGCCAGATCAACCAGTCGACGCCCGGCCCCGCGTTGGTGTCGGGCCCCTCGAGCGGGATCGCAGGCGGCACGTCGAGGTCGCCGGCCGCAACATCGTCGCGCCGCAGCCAGGCCTGTGGCACCTGGTGGCGCAAGGTGACGCGGCGCAGCGACGGCAGGAACGTCAGCCGCAGGGTTTCCCAAGTGTCCGGCGGCAGGGCAACCAAATCGTCGAAGGTCAACGACGGCGCATCCGGGGCGTCGAAGGCTTCGCCGAGCGCCCACTCAAAGCGGGCCATTTCGGCAGCGGCCGGGCTGGCGCTGAATGGCGGCGTAGCGGCAAGAAAGACCGCCAGGTTGCGGCCGAACCAGCGCACCGAGGGATGTCGCGAGGGATGCGCGGCGATGTAGGCACGCGCCATCGTGTCGAAGTCGGCCGGGCCGGCCATGGTGTAGAGGCCGGGATAGTCGGTCCGCAGCGCCTCGATCAGCCGCAGCGCGTAGGCGTCGCGATAGACGCCGAGCAGGGTGGCGCGGCTCGCTTTCCGGGTGTCGCGCACGCGCGCGCGCAGCGCGTCCGGTGTTGCCGGCGTGTCGGGCGCGTTGTCACGCGTGCGCAAGCCATGCGGTGTCACCGGCACTTGCTGCATCCAGGCGCGGAACTCGGCCTGCAGGCGCGCCAGCGCGGTCATGCCGCCACCGCCCGGGCGGCGAGGGCCTGCGCCGCGACTCGTCGCGCCTGGTCGAGCTCGGCCAGCAAGTCGGCGTAGGGCGGGATGTCGTCATCGCGCTCGATCATGGTCGGCACCATGCCGAAGCGGCGGATGGCGTCGGCGTAGAGCGCCCAGACATCGTCGATCACCGGATGGTCGTGGGTGTCGATGATGTGCGTGCCGCGGTTCAGGTGGCCGGCAAGATGGATCTGGCGTACCCGCGCCGGCGGGATCGCCGCCAGGTAGGCGCGCGGATCGAATTCGTGGTTGAAGGCCGAGACATAGATGTTGTTGACGTCGAGCAAAATGTCGCAGTCGGCGCGCTCGGCGACCGCAACGAGGAAATCCCACTCGGACAACTGCGACTCGGCGTATTGCACGTAACTTGAGACGTTCTCGATCAACAACCGCCGGCCGAGGAAATCCTGCGCGCGCCCGATGCGCTCCGCGACATGGGTCAGCGCCTCTTCGGTATACGGCAACGGCAACAAGTCGTGCAGGTTGACGCCGCCATGGCCGGTGAAACACAAGTGATCGGAGATCCAGCGGGGCTCGACACGCTGCGCCACCGTCTTGAGCGCGACCAGGTAGTCCATGTCCAGCGGATCGACGGCGCCGATGCTCAGCGACACGCCGTGCAGCACCATGGGATAGTCGCGGCGCAGCCGGTCGAGCCAGAGCAGCGGCGTGCCGCCGGGCACCATGTAGTTCTCGCTCAGTGCCTCGAACCAGTCGACCCGACCGGGCGCTTCGGCGATCTCGCCATAGTGCTGGTGACGCAAGCCAAGGCCAAACCCCAGCCCGCCACCGGCCACGGTGGCGCGATCGGTCGCAGCGTGCGCAGTCGACGTGTCGGGCATGGAGATCAATCTAGTGCCGCGGGCAACCGCCCGCCACGGCCGCCAAAAGCGACACCGGGCGCCGCCGATGTTACGGGGCGCCCGGTGCGAGCGCCGCCGGCCTGCCACCGGAAGCGCGACGCGAAGGCGGGATCAGATGACCTTGCCGCCCTTGCTGGTGCATTCGGCGGAATCCTTGGCCGACGTCCAACCCTGGCCCTTGCAGGCGTTCATTCCCTTGCAGGCCGACGTCGCGGTCTTGCACGCCGACGTGCCCTTGCACGAATTGATGCCCGTGCACTTTACGCCGCCTTGCGCCTGCGCCACGGAGGCGATGGAGCCGGCGGCAAACATCGCGGCCGCAGCAGCGGCGATCAGCGCGGTCTTTTTCGTCATAGTGGACACTCCCTGGATCGACATCGCATCGGGCCGGACAACCCGTCCCGAGGCGCTGCCAGCTTCTCCCGGCTGTCCGCTCGACGTGAAGTCACAGCTTGGCGAGACACCGCTCGCATCGCATCACGTCCGCGCGAGGCAATGGCTCTGTCCGGTGACGCGAGCGGCGCGCTTATACGCTGCGCACGCCACTCGGATCGACGAAGCCGACGATGTCGAACTCCTTGGTCTGGCGCGGCTGGATGATCGCGCCCTGCGCCTCGGCCAATTCGATGCCGGCCAGCGTCTTGAAGGGCGGCGCGTGCCCGACCAGCAGCGTGCAGCGGCCGCCAGGTTCGCGGTTGGACACCGCGATGCGCAGCCATTCGACGGTCGCCGCCTGCTCGTTGGGACTCTGCGTCACGTGATAGCTCAGCTGCGTCTGGATCGTCGCCGGCCGATTGGCGACCAGTTGCGCCGTGTCGCGGCAGCGGCAGAACGGGCTGCTGGCGATGAGGCCATAGCGCACGCCTAGCCCCTTCAGCGCCTGGCCGACGGTGCTCGCTTGCGTCTTGCCATTCGGAGTCAAGTTGCGCTGCCACAGGCAGTCCTTGATGTCGGCGACTGTTGGCTCCGCCTTGGTTTCGGTCTCGGCGTGGCGCAGGTAGATGACGTAGCCGCCGTGCCGCAGGTCGGCGGCGATGTCGCGCGACGTGCCGCAGGCGACGAACGGCGCGGGCAGGAGGGCGAGCAGCGAACGACGGCGCAAGGTCATGACGGTTTCTGGCAGGGACCGGGCAGCGGATTATGGAGTGGCCCCCGCCATGACGGAATGACGAATGCGCGACGCGTCCGATCGCGGCGTCGCCTTGATGATGCAAGCCGTCACCCCTAGGGTGCGTCCGCCGGCGCCCGCTTGATGGAACTGGTAGACATACGGGACTTAAAATCCCGAGGCCGAGAGGCCGTGCCGGTTCGAGTCCGGCAGCGGGCACCATCAGGCAGCGGGAGCTAGCCTCATCAAGAGTGAGCGAACACTTGAAAATCGTACCGCGAGATGCTATGCCGGAGATGACCGACGGGAGTTGGCTGCCATGGCGTCACGCGTGCTCAAGGTCCGGATCAGCGGTGCGGTGACGCCGGCCGATGCGCCCGGACAAGTCGCGCCGGGTGACTACATGGCGACCGAGATCAAGCGGGAAGCCGTAACGGGCGACCTTCGGGCCCAGCCGATCCCGACCTGGCGTCTGCGCCGCCTTGACGACGATGGCCGCCCGTTGCCCGCCGGCCCGGTGTTCGTCCTGACGTTTCCGCAGCTGGCCGCCTACATCGAAGCCAAGCACATGCGGGTGGTGGAAGGCGACTTCGTCTGATTGCATGGCACACGGTTCACGCCGCCGACCGGCATCGTCCGGTAACAGTCGTCACGCCGCGCCAAGGAACCTCGCCGCATTGCCGCGACGCACTGCGTCGCCCAGGGCGGCATCAAGCGGCGCAAGTTGCGCTTCGAGATCCTTCACGGCACCGGGGTAGGTGCAATCGTAGTGGGGATAGTCGGCGCCCCAGAAGATGCAGTGGTCCAGGCCAAGCTCCCGCAGGCGCGGCAGGCGATGCGCTTCGTCGGCTTCGATCGAGATGAAACAGCGCTCTTTGAACAGCTCAGACGGCCGGCGTTTCAGCCACGGCACGTGATGGCGCATGACCTCGAAATGCTCGTCCATGCGCTCCAGCCAGTATTCCAGCCAGCCCAGGCCCGACTCCAGGAAGGCGACGCGCAGCGTTGGATGGCGGTCAAGCACACCGCCCGCCACCAGGTCGAGGCAGGCCGCCATCTGCTCGAAGGGGTGGCAGATCATGTGGACGAAGAAGTTGTTGTCGTAGCGGCCCGAGGCGAAGCTCGGCATCAGTGAGCCGAAGCTGCCATGCACCGCCGCGAACAGGCCGGCACCGGCGACCTCGGTCCAGAACGGCGCCAGCGTTTCATCGTACAAGGCCAGCCCCTTGTATCGCTCCGGCCGGAAGCAGACGCCCTTCAGCCCAAGCCTGGCGATGTGCGCAATCTCGCGGGTCGCCAGCGCGACGCTCTGCAGCGGCACGAGACCGACCGCGTCGAGCCGGCCGCGCCCGTTGCGGCACATGTCGGCGATCCACTCATTGTAGGCATGGCAGCAGGCGGCAGCGACCTCGGGATCGTCGATGTCGCCGTTCAGCAAGTAGATCGACGGGAAGAGCAGCGCGCGTTCAATGCCTTCCTCGTCCAGGACCCTGACCCGCGCGGCGCCGTCGTACGACCCTGGCAGGATGTCGTCCCAGGTCGGCGGATCGTCGGGGTTCTCCATGCCCGACGGCACGCACGCCATGGCCGGCGGCAGGTTCTTTCGCTGCCGGCCGTTGACCCAGATCCAGTCCTGGCCATCTTCGCCGCGCTCCAGTCGCAACGCCTGCTGGCGAAAACGTTGCGGAATGTATGAGTTCCACAGGTCGTGCGGCTCGCAGATGTGGCCGTCCGCGTCGATCACCCGATTGACCATTCCGTTCCTCCACGTCCTCACGCCGCCAGCGGATCGGCGCGGTTGACGATGGCGGCCATGTCGACATGCGCCGGCAAGGTGCCGAAGGCGCCGCCGTGGTCGCCGGCAATGCGGGACGCCAGAAACGCCTCGGCGACGAAAGACGGTGCGTGTCGCGCCACCAACGCTCCTTGCAACGCCAGCGCCAGTCGCTCGACCAGCCGCCGGGCGCGCGCCTCGATGTTCGACAGGTCCGCGAGTTCCGTCCGCAGATCGGCCACGTACCGGTCGAGCCGCGAGTCCTTGCCGCGGGCGAGCGCGAGTTCGGCGAAATAGGCGGCGACCGACTCCGGATCGCGAGCGACGGCGCGCAACAGATCCAGGCACTGCACGTTGCCGGAACCTTCCCAGACCGAGTTGACCGGCGAGTCGCGGAACAGACGCGGCATGACGCAGTCCTCGACAAAGCCGTTGCCGCCATGACACTCGAGCGCCTCGTACGCCACGGCCGGCGTGCGCTTGCAGATCCAGTACTTCGCGATCGGCGTGATGACTCGCGCCAACCGCGCCTTGTCGGGATCGTCCGCCTGCTCGTCGAAGGCGCGCGCCACGCGCAGCGACAGCATGGTGGCGGCCTCGGACTCGACCGCCAGGTCGGCGAGCACGTTGGTCATCAGCGGCTGGGCAATCAGCTTGCGGCCGAAGGCGGCGCGGTCGCGGCAATGGTTGATCGCCTGGGTCACTGCATGCCGGGTCACCGCCGTCGAACCCAGGGCACAATCCAATCGTGTATGGCGCACCATCTCGATGATGGTCGGCACGCCGCGGCCTTCCTCGGCCAGCAGCCAACCGAAAGCACCATGCAGCTCGATTTCGGACGAGGCATTGGAGCGATTGCCGAGCTTGTTCTTCAGGCGCTGGATGTGAAGAGCGTTGCGCGTGCCGTCCGGCCGCCAGCGCGGCACCAGGAAGCACGACAGGCCGCTCGGCGCCTGCGCCAGCACCAGGAAAGCATCGCACATCGGCGCCGAGCAGAACCATTTGTGGCCGACGATCGCGTAGTCGCCGCCCGGACCGCCATTGCCCAGCGGTGTGGCGCGACTCGCGTTGCTGCGCACGTCCGAGCCGCCCTGCTTCTCGGTCATCGCCATGCCAATGGTGGCAGCCCGCTTCTGGTCAGCCGGCTTCGCCGCCGGATCGTAGGCGTGGGTCAGGATGCGCGGTTCCCAGGTGCGCGCGACAGCCGGCGTGCTGCGCAGCGCCGGGATCGACGCGAAGGTCATGGTGATCGGGCAGGCCGGCCCGTCGTTGGTCTGGTTGAAGGGGATGTAGAGCGCGGCACGCGCCACATGTGCGCCGCGCTGCGAGTCGGTCCACGGCAGGGCGTGCAGGCCGGCCTCCAGCCCCAGGGTCATCAGGGCATGGTAACTGGGATGAAATTCGACCTCGTCGACTCGCTGACCGTAGCGATCATACGTGCGCAGGGTCGGGTTGAACCGTTCCGCCAGTTCGGCATCGCGGATGGTGGCGGCGGCGCCGCAGCGCGCACCGAATGCGCTGGCGCGGTCGTGGATCCAGCCGCCGCCCTCGCGCTCGACCGCCTCGACCAGCGCCCTGTCGCCCGTGAACACGTTGTAGTTTTCCAAAGGGTGAGCCTGGTTTTCGACACGATGCGTCTCAAAAGGCAACGTGCTGCCGGCGCCGGAGGTGTGCACGGTTTCAGGATGGGCACTCATCGCGTCCTCGGGGCCAAACCGGAAGCTGCCATCAGCCTACGCCACCCGGCCGGCTGCCGGGAGTCGTGCTTTGAGTAGGCGCTCAAGTCTGGTACCTTAGGCCAAGTGCCAATGGGGCAAAGGGCGATCAGCCAGGGGAGAACAAGAGATGAGCGCGGGTGGTATCGTTCTGTTGGTGTTCGCGATCCTCGCGGTCGTCGTCGCGATCGTGTTGCTGTTCCAGGGCGTCCGCACCGTGCCCCAGGGTTGGGAATGGACGGTCGAGAAGTTCGGCCAGTACACGCGAACCCTGCGGCCCGGCCTGAACTTCATGTTTCCGGTGGTCGAGCGGGTCGGCGCCCGCATCAACATGCAGGAGTCGGTGCTCGACATCCCGCAGCAGCAGGTTATCACCAAGGACAACGCCATCGTCAGCGTCGATGGCGTGGCGTTCTACCAGGTGGTCGACGCGCGCGCCGCCGCCTACGAGGTGCGCAACCTGGTGCAGGCGATCACAAACCTCGCGCTGACGAACATCCGCAACGTCATGGGCAGCCTGGCGCTGGATGACCTGCTGGCCAAGCGCAATGAGATCAACGACCGGCTGCTGTCGGTCATCGACCATGCCACGAGCGCCTGGGGCATCAAGGTGCTGCGCATCGAACTCAAGGACATCATCCCGCCGCAGGACATGGTGCAGGCCATGGCGCGACAGATGAAGGCCGAACGCGACAAGCGGGCGCAGATCCTCGAGGCCGAAGGCACGCGCGAGGCGCAGATCAAGCGGGCCGAGGGCGAAAAGCAGGCCCAGATCCTGCAAGCCGAGGGTCGCCGCGAAGCCGCCTTCCGCGACGCCGAGGCGCGCGAGCGCGCCGCCGAGGCCGAGGCCAAGGCGACGCAGGTGGTGACGGCCGCGATCGGCAGCGGCGGCGGGCAGGCTATCAACTACTTCCTGGGCCAGAAATACGTCGATGCCCTGCACGCCATGGGTTCGTCGAACAACAGCAAGGTGTTCTTCCTGCCGATCGAGGCGACCGGCATCATGGGCACCCTGGGCGGGCTCGCCGAACTGACCCGGGAGTCGGCGCGCAGCGCAGCCGCCGCCACCGCCACCAGGGTCGGGGCGATCGCCGCCACGGCTTTGCCGTCGCCTGCGGCGCCAGGTGGCGGTGATGGTGCGCCGGTGCCGCCCGGGCCGTGGAACCGCGGCTAGGTGGCGTCGCGGCACGCGGCTAAAAGGGCAGGGGTAACGTCATGACGATCGTGTTCTGGTGGTGGTGGGTGGCGGCGGCGATTCTGCTCGTCTGCGAGCTGGCGCTGCCCGGCGTCATCTTCCTCTTCCTGGCCGTCGGCGCCGCCGTGGTCGGCCTGCTGCTTCTGCTCTGGCCAAGCATGGGACTGGAGATTCAACTCCTGGTCTTCGCCGTCACCAGCGTCGCCTCGGCCCTGGTGCTGCGGCCGATCCTGGTGCAGCGGCTGCAGACCAGGGCGCACGCCACGCTCAACGCCCGCGCCGCCGCTTTGATCGGCCGGGTGGTCAGCCTGGACGAGCCGATCATCAACGGTCACGGCCGGGCGCGGGTCGGCGACAGCAGCTGGATCGTGCGCGGCCCCGACATGGTCGCCGGCGCCGAGGTGCGGATCGTCAGCGTCGAGGGCGCCGAGCTGGTGGTCGAACCGGCGTAGCGCGACGCGGCAATCAGGTCGCGCCAACGGGCATCGTCAGGCGCCGGGCGAGCAATCCGGCGACCAGCAGCGATACGCCGATACCGCCGACGCAGGCTTCCCAGCCCCAGCGGTCGAACACCTGGCCGAGAACCGCGCTGCCGACCAGGCCGCCGAAAAAATAGCTGGCGAGATAGAGGCCGCTGGCCGAGCCGCGGTCGGTGGCGGCGGCGCGGCTGACGTAGCCCGTCGCCGTCGCCTGCGCGAAGAACGTGCCGACGCCGACCAGCACCATGCCGGCCAGCACCCATGCCAGCGACGGCAACAGCAGCAGCGGCAGGCCGGCCGCCGCTAGCGCCAGTGACGCCCACATGGCTGGCTGCGTACCGAGGCGCTGCACGGCGAAGCCGGCCAGCGGCGTGGTGACGATCGACGGCAGGAAGACGAAATAGACGAAGCCGATCGACATCATGCCGAGCGACAGCGGCTCGCGAATCAGCACGAAGTTGACGTAGGTGAAGGTGCCGATGAAGGCGAACAGGATGCAGAAGCCGATGCCGAACGCCGCCCGCAGGCGCGGACTGCGCAGGTGCTGGCCCCATACGGCGAAGGGCGAGGCGCGTCCGGCCGCGATCGTCGCCATCGGCGGCGTACGGTGGATGGTGAAGAACACCAGCGCCGCGCCGGCCAGGTTGAGGAGCGAGAAAACGTAGAAGTTGGCCGCCAGGCCGAGATGGTCAGCCAGCGCCGCCGAGAACAGGCGGCCGAACAGGTTGCTGGCGACGTTGCCGGTGATGTAGGCGGCGAAAGCGCCGGCCGAGTCGGCGGCGCTGCAATGCTCCCCGAGATAGGCCAGCGTCAGGGTGAAGGCCGACGCCATGCACAGACCCTGTACGACGCGCAGCAGCGCGAAGGTCGTCAGGTCGGGTGCCACCGCCAGCAGCGCCGTCGGCACCGCCAGCACCACAAGGCTGACGAGGATGCCGATCCGGCGGTCGATATGCGGGCTGAAGAACGCGACGGTCAGTCCCGCCACCGCCATGCCGAAAGTGCCGGCGTTCACGGCCAGGCCCATCGCCGCCGGACTGACCTGGTAGGTGCGTGCCAGTGACGGCAGGATGGCCTGGGTCGCGAACAGGTCGACGACGGTCAAAAAGGCGATGACGCCGATCACCAGCGCCCACGCCAGCGCGCCAGAGGAACGGTGGTCCGTTGGCATGGCGGCCGACAGTGGCGCGGTCGTCGCGATGGCAGGCATGGCGTGTGGTTCCAAGATAACCGTGGCTTTGACTGCCCCTCCCCACGCAGAGCGTGGCGAGAGCAGGGGGCGCGTACTCCAGTGAC
>DATFGV010000536.1:0-3174 GCA_035249115.1 Vineibacter sp. | reverse complement strand
ATTTCGGCCGGCCTCGGCATGGCCGTCGCCCGCGACCTCTCCGGCGGCAAGAACAACATCATCGCCGTGATCGGCGACGGTTCGATGTCCGCGGGCATGGCCTATGAAGCCATGAACAATGCCGGTGCGATGAATTCCCGGCTGATCGTCATCCTCAATGACAACGACATGTCGATTGCGCCGCCGGTCGGCGCCATGTCGGCGTACTTGGCCCGCGCGCTGTCGGGTCGCACCTACCTCACTTTGCGCGAATTGGCCAAACAGCTGACCCGCAAGTTACCCAAGCGCATGGCGCGGCGCGCCGCCCAGACCGAAACCTTCGCGCGCAGCTTCTGGACCGGCGGCACGTTGTTCGAGGAACTCGGCTTTTACTACGTCGGACCGATAGACGGGCACGACCTCAACCACCTGCTGCCGGTGCTGCGCAACGCGCGCGACGCGCCGAACGGCCCTATCCTCATTCACGTCGTGACACAGAAGGGCAAAGGCTACGCACCAGCAGAGGGTGCCGCCGACAAGTACCACGGTGTGGTCAAGTTCGACGTCGTCACGGGCAAGCAAGCAAAGCCGCAGGCCACGGCGCCGGCCTACACCAAGGTGTTCGGCGACGCGCTGGTGAGCGAGGCGGCACGCGACCGGCGGATTGTCGCGATTACCGCCGCAATGCCGAGCGGCACCGGGCTGGACGCCTTCGCGCGGACCTATCCCGAGCGCTTCTTTGATGTCGGTATTGCCGAGCAACATGCCGTAACTTTTGCCGCCGGGCTGGCGAGCGAGGGCTTCAAGCCGTTCGCCGCGATCTACTCGACGTTCCTGCAGCGCGCCTATGACCAGGTGGTGCACGACGTCGCGATCCAGCGGCTCCCGGTGCGCTTCGCCATCGACCGCGCCGGCCTAGTTGGCGCCGATGGTCCGACCCATGCCGGTTCTTTTGACCTTGGTTACCTCGGGTCACTGCCCGGTTTCGTCGTCATGTCGCCCTCCGATGAGGCGGAACTCGTGCACATGGTCGCGACGGCCGCCGCCATCGACGATCGTCCATCGGCATTCCGCTATCCGCGTGGCGATGGCGTCGGCGTGCCGTTGCCGGAACCCGGCGTGCTGCTGGAAATCGGCAAGGGCCGGGTCGTCCGCGAGGGCACGACCGTGGCGCTACTGTCGCTCGGCGGCCGACTGGCCGAATGCCTGAAGGCGGCCGACCAGCTGACGCGTTTCGGTCTGTCGGCCACGGTAGCGGACGCGCGCTTCGCAAAGCCAATCGATACGGACCTGGCGTTGCGCCTGGCGCGCGAGCACGAGGTCCTGATCACGATCGAGGAGGGCGCCGTCGGCGGCTTCGGATCGCATGTGTTGCAGGCACTCGCCGAGCGAGATGCACTGGGCAACGGCCTGAAGATCAGATCGATGGTCCTGCCAGACATCTTTATCGATCACGACAGCCCTGCGGCGATGTACGCCAAGGCCGGACTGGACGCGGCCGCGATCGTCCGGACCGTCTTCGAGTGCCTCGGCAAGAGCAACGAGGTGCGGTCCGGCCACCTCGCGTGAGTGCCGCGACGGCGCCGGTGCGGGAGGCAGCGATGCAGGTGATCCTCGCCCAGCCGCGCGGCTTCTGCGCCGGCGTTGTGCGCGCCATCGACATCGTCGAGAAGGCGCTCGAGAAGTACGGCGCACCGGTGTATGTCCGGCACGAAATTGTGCACAACGCGTACGTGGTCCGGTCACTGGAACGCAAGGGCGCCCGGTTCGTCGATGACTTGGCGCAAATTCCACCTGGTGCGACGACGATCTTCAGCGCCCATGGTGTGCCGCGCGACGTCGTCGATGACGCCAAGGAGCGCGGCTTGCACGTGATCGACGCGACGTGCCCGCTGGTTGCCAAGGTGCACCACCAGGCGCGCCGCTACGAAGCGCAAGGTCGTCATGTGATCCTGATCGGGCATCGCGGCCACGCCGAAGTGGTCGGCACGATGGGCCAGGTCGATCGTCCGGTATCGCTTGTCGAGTCGGAACGCGATGTCAGGAAACTCGATCTGTCAACCGATGCGCCAGTCGCTTATGTTACGCAGACGACACTTAGTGTAGACGATACGCGGGACATCATCGCAACCCTCAAGCGGCGCTTTCCCGACATTGCGGGTCCGGAAACCGACGACATCTGTTACGCCACCCAGAACAGGCAATCGGCGGTCCGCGAGCTTTGCCGCGTCGTCGACCTCATCCTGGTCGTCGGCGCAACCAACAGCTCCAATTCGAACCGCCTGCGCGAAATCGGCCACGAGGCAGGCAAGCCGAGCTACTTGATCGCCGACGGCAGCGGCGTCAGGCCAGAGTGGTTCGACAACGTGCAGGTCGTGGGTCTTACGGCGGGCGCGTCGGCGCCCGAAGTTCTGGTCGATGGCGTCATCACTGCGTTGCGTGGGTTGGGTCCAGTCGAGACGTCGGTCATGGCAGGTCCATTGGAGAGGGCGGCCTTTCGCCTGCCGCGGGAATTGCTCGCTGGCTGAGCGAAGGTGCGGTTACCGGTGAACAGTATAAGGAACGCGTCCGCAGATCGGGGTCATGACCTCGAACGGCTAGTCAACGGAAGCCATCGAGGGCCCGCAATCCTGAAAAGACAATCGCCGTGGGCACGCCTGGGGGTATTGAGGAGGCTACGTTGGAAAACCTGCAAGCGGATGCCAGAGCTTCTCGGAGCTCTGTCTTGGGTCATAGTGTCATTCTCTGTAATTCCTTGGCTCAGCTGTTCGGCATGGTCATTGCACTTGCACTTGCGGGTGCGATTGGCCAAGTCGGGGCAACCTTGGGAATGCATGTGGCCCGCCTGTTTTGAGTTGCCTTGAGCCTAGGCGTTGCTATTCAGATACATAAGAGCGGTCGATTTGCTTCGCAGTCGTGCACTGTTTAGAGAAATGGACGAACCGAGCTGGATGCCTCATGTGCGCGCATGGATGGGAGTTCTATGGTCAGTGTGTTAGGTGGGGCTCGCTGGCTGACAAATACATTTCGGCTTGAACTGACCAGCGCACCACCGAGTATCCGCATCTTATGCGGCCGGCGTCGGTCACCATCATCATTCTCGTGTTACCGATCAACGCAAGTCGTCAACTGGCGGTAGCGAGGGGGAAGCCCCCGGCTTCGAATCGGACACCGGAGGCAGGCGCCCGTGGAGCC
>DATFGV010000535.1:0-4569 GCA_035249115.1 Vineibacter sp. | reverse complement strand
CCGGTCGACTTCCCGCTCGGCGCCGCCCGCGCCCAGGTGCACGAAACCTACATCGTGGCCCAGACCGAGGACGGCATCGTCGTCGTCGACCAGCACGCCGCCCATGAGCGGCTGGTCTACGAGCGCATGAAGGCGGCGCTGGCCGAGCAGGGCGTCAAGCGCCAGGTGCTGCTGATCCCCGAGATCGTCGAGCTGGGCGACGACGCGGCGCATCGGCTGCTGGCGCGCGCCGCGCAGCTGGCCGAGCTGGGGTTGGTGGTCGAACCCTTTGGTGCCGGCGCGGTGGCGGTGCGCGAGACGCCGGCGCTGCTGGGCGATACCGACGTCGCCGGCCTGGTGCGCGACCTGGCCGACGAGCTCGCCGAGTTCGGCGAGCACCTGTCGCTCAAGGAAAGTCTTGAAGAGGTGTGCGGCACAATGGCCTGCCACGGCAGCGTGCGCGCCGGGCGGCGGCTGTCGCTCGACGAGATGAACGCCCTGTTGCGCCAGATGGAGGCGACACCGCACTCCGGTCAGTGCAACCACGGTCGGCCGACGTACGTGGAACTCAAGCTTGCCGACATCGAACGGCTGTTTGGCCGACGGTAAGGGATCGCGTCCCGCCGACGAAAAGTGGAGAACAAGATCGTGGTGGTTCCGGGGTGGTGTCGCGCGTTGCCGTCGGGCGTGGTTGCCGGGCTCTTCCTCTGGGCCGGTGCAAGCGGCGCGCAGACCGCGCCGGCGCCCAAGCCGTCGGACGGTGTGTGGGTCGGCCGCGCCCAGGGCGGCACCTGCACGCCGCTCGACGTGCGCATCACCATCGAGAGCGGCCTGCTCGACGGCACTGCCAGCGAGCCGGACGGCGGCGCGCCGGCCGTGCAGGGCAAGAAGGGCGAGAAACTGCCGCCGCCGCCGGCGCTGTGGCAGCTCAACGGCCGGGTCGGTGCCAATGGCGCGGTCGAGATCATGGGCCTGCGTTCGATGCGCGACCGCGAGAAACAGCGCTCGCGCTGGGGCGGTCGCGCCGAGGCCGCCAGCCTGACGATCGCCGAAACCGACGGCCCGTGCCGCCGCTCGGCGACCATGTCGCGGGGGCGCTGAGCGCGGCCCGGCGGCCTGGGGCAATGGGGCGAAGCGCTTGTGCTCGCTCTGCTCCTCGTGAGTGCGCGGGAGGACATCGCTACCACCGACTTCGCTGCGATCAACTTGTCGGGATGCGCTGGCAACGCCTCCATCTATCGCTGACAATCGAGGTCATGACTGCGTATTTCTTGCCAAGTAGTTCCGTCGCGACGATGCGACTGATCCTGCGCCTGGCGTTGCTGGCGGTTGTCGCGCTCGCCGTATCGAACGGCCACGCCGCGACGCCCGATCCACTCGCCGGGTCGATCACCCGTCACAGCGTCAGGGTCGACGGCGTCGAAGCGGCCTTCACCGCGACCGCCGCGACTTTGCCTCTCGTGAATGACAAGGGCGAGAAGCAGGCCGACATCTTCTACGTCGCCTACATGCGCGACGATGCGGCGGGCGAGCGCCGGCCGATCACTTTCGTCTTCAATGGCGGGCCGGGCGCGAGCTCGGCCTTTCTCCATCTCGGCGCGCTGGGGCCGCGGGTCATCGATTTCGGGCCTGATGGCCAGGTGCCATCGCCGCCGGGCAAGCTGGTGGACAATCCCGACAGCTGGCTGGGCATCACCGATCTCGTCTTCATCGATCCGGTCGGCACGGGCTATAGCCGCGCGGCAGGCAATACGGCCAAGGCCTACTGGGGCGTGACGGAGGACCTGGCATCGATCGCGAGCTTCATCGATCGTTACCTGGCGCAGAACCGCCGTCAGGCCTCGCCCAAGTACCTGGTCGGCGAGAGCTATGGCGGGTTTCGCGCCGCCCGCTTGCCGGAACTGCTGGCGGAACGTCACAAGATCGCCATCGCCGGCATCGTCATGATCTCGCCGGTCATCGAATTCAGCCTGATCGACGGCGGCAGCCTCGCCCTGCTGCCCGACGTGCTGCGCCTGCCGTCCTACGCGGCCGTCGCGCTCGAGCGCTCGGCGACGCTGACACCTGAAGCGCTTGCCGACGTGGAGCAGTTTGCGCTCGGCCCCTATCTCACCGCCCTGGCCGCGACGCCGCGCAATGAGGTGGCGATGCGCGACATCCATGGCAAGGTCGCGCGCTTGACCGGCGTGCCGGAACCGGTTGTCGCCCGGCACGATGGCCGCATTCCGCTCGGCGTGTTCGTCAAGGAGGCGCGGCGGACCGACAAGCTTCTGACCAGCCGCTACGACGGTTCCGTCACGGCGCCCGATCCGCAGCCGGACTCGGAGCGTGCGCGCGGCGACGCCTTGTTCGACCCGCTGCGTGCGGTGCTGACCAGCGGCATGACAGCCTATCTCTCCGATACGCTCGGCATCCGCACCGACCTTCCCTATGAGCTGACCAACGGCAGCGTCATCCGGCAATGGAATTGGCGCAGCGGGCTGGGCGGGCGTGAAGGCCATGCCGGCGCCAGCGACGCGCCGCGCAGCGTGCTGGCCCACAACCGTGCCTTCAAGGTCGTCATCGCGCACGGCATGACCGATCTGGTGACGCCCTATCTCACCAGCCGCTACGTCGTTGATCGTCTGCCGCCCAGTCTCACGGCCGATCGCGTGACGCTGAACCTCTATCCCGGCGGCCATATGATGTATCTGCGTGCCGGCTCGCGCGCGCGTCTGCGCGCCGATGCCGCGCGGCTCTTTGCGCCATCGCCCTAGGGTCTGTACTCAACTGGCGCTAACTCCCCGGGCCACGTAAGGTTTGCGCAAGGCAACAGGGAGGCGACACATGCGAGCGTTCATTGCATCGATAGGTCTGGCTCTGGCGGGCGCCGCGGCCGCGCCGGCCTGGTCGCAGCAGCCGGCGGCGCCGCCACCGCCGCCGCCGACCTTCGCCACGACCAAGGTCGAGGGCACCGACAACGTCTACATTTTCCGCTACATGAACGCCCAGTCGATGTTCGTCGTGACCTCGGCCGGGGTGATCGCCACCGACCCGATCGGCTACGTGCGGCGCGAGGCCAGCCGGATCTACCTCGACGAGATCAGGAAGGTCACCAATCAGCCGGTGCGCTACGTCGTCTACAGTCACCACCACTACGACCACATCACCGGCGGCCAGCCCTTCAAAGAGGCCGGCGCCGTCTTCGTCGCCCACCGCCGGGCCAAGGAACGCCTGGCGCAGCTCGAGGATCCGGCGACAGTGCTGCCGGACGAAGTCTTCGACACCGAGCGCACGATCACCCTGGGCGACACCACCCTCGAGTTGCGCTATGTCGGCCTCAACCATTCCGACAGCTCGCTGATCATGCGTCTGCCGGCGCAGAAGGTCATCTTCGCGGTCGATTTCATCCCTGTCGGCAGCATGCCCGGGCGCGGCATGATCGACTCCTATCCGCTGGAATGGGAGCAGTCGCTGAAGACGGTGCTGGCGATGGACTGGGAGCGGCTGATCCCCGGCCACCCCGCGCCGGGCGGCCGGCTGGGCACCAAGCAGGACGTGCAGACCCTGCTGACCATGCTGCAGGACGCCTCGGCCGAGGTGAAGGACGCGGCCCGGGCCGGCAAATGCTGGGACACCGCCGAGCGGGAGGTGAAGCTCGAGAAATACGCCAGCTGGCCCAACTACCAGGCCAGCCTGCCGTTCATCGTGCGCCGTTATTGCGGCCTATGGGGCAGGGGCACCTGAAGCCGCGCCGCGGGCGAAGGCGCCAATTGCGTCCACACCCTAGAGCACCGTCCGCTCGTTTGGAGCCTGGGAGCGCGGGCCTCCGGCCCGCTCATGAGCGGGCGAGACGCCCGCGCTCCCAGGACGAGTGATTCTATATCGTCGGAACATGCTCCAGACACGCGCGAGCCATTCATGAGGCCGGCTCATAGGCTCATGCCAATGCCAGCGTCTAGCCGCATCAAGACCGGACCACTAGCCTGCTCCTGACGTCGTTGCGGCGCATGACCATCGCGCCCGCGCCTGACGCTGCCGCCAGACACTTGAGGGAGATAACGAGAATGCGCATGCGCAAGCTGGGAAGGAGCAGTCTCGAGGTTTCCGCCATTGGCCTCGGCTGCATGAGCGTGTCCGGCGCATATGGCGAGACGCCGGACCGGCAGGAGATGGTTCGCCTCATCCGCACGGCCGTCGAGCATGGCGTCACCTTCTTCGATACCGCGGAGAACTACGGCCCGTTCAAGAACGAGGAGATCGTCGGCGAGGCCCTGGAACCCTTCCGCAAGGACGTCGTGATCGCCAGCAAGTTCGGCTGGAACATCGATCCTGTGACCGGCGCGCGGCGCGGCGGCCTCAACAGCCGCCCGGATCAGATCAAGACCGCCACCGAGGGCATGCTGAAGCGTCTGAGGACGGACCGCATCGATTTGCTCTACCAGCATCGGGTCGATCCCGAGGTGCCGATGGAAGAGGTCGCGGGAACGGTCAAAGAGCTCATACAACAGGGGAAGGTCGGACACTTTGGCCTGTCGGAGGCCGGCGAGCGATCGATCCGTCGCGCCCATGCTGTCCAGCCGGTCACTGCGCTGCAGAGCGAATATTCGC
>DATFGV010000534.1:0-3065 GCA_035249115.1 Vineibacter sp. | reverse complement strand
CGCAGCGCTTCCGCCGCCAATACCGGCAGCGGGTGCTCGAGGCACTGCAGGACGTCGACGTGCTGGTCGCGCCGGCAACGCCGGTGACCGCGCCCAAGCTTGACCAGTCGATGATGACGATCGCCGGCATCGAGATGCCGGTGCGGGCCAATCTCGGCATCTTTACCCAGCCGATCTCGTTCATCGGCCTGCCGGTCGTCGCCGTGCCGGTTCGGCGAACGGGCGACCTGCCGATCGCGGTGCAACTGATCGCCAAACCGTTTGACGAACAGGCGGCGTTGCGCGCCGCCCACTGGCTGGAACGCGAGGGCATCTGCGTCGCGCCGGCGGCATGACCACATTGAGAGGAACGCCATGACCCGCGACATCAACATCCCGGAGATCGTCAAGGAGGTCACCGACGCGTTCCATCGCTACGAGAGGGCGCTGAACAGCAACGACGTGGCGACCTTGGACGAGCTGTTCTGGAACAGCCCGCACACCTTGCGCTACGGCATCGGCGAGCAGCTCTACGGCCACGACCAGATCGCCGCCTTCCGTTCCGGTCGCGATCCCGGATCGGTGGTCAACCGTGACCTGCTGAAGCTCTGGGTGGTGACCTACGGCCGCGACTTCGGCACCGCCAACTGCGAGTTCCGTCGCCATGGCAGCACACGGCTGGGCCGGCAGAGCCACACCTGGATGCGCACCTCGGAGGGTTGGCGCATCGTGGCGGCGCATGTCTCCTTCCTCGGCGATGCGACGCCGATGAAGAGTTGATCCCGCGTTGTCTACGCCGCTTTGCCGTAGTCGAGTTTCGGATACCAGTCCGTTCCGCGACCCTCGGGCGTGCAGTCGAGGATGGTCCAGATCGGCATCAGGTCGGGCGCGCCGCGCGGATCCTGGCCGGGATCGGCCGTCGCCGCGCCCATCTCGCCGCTCCAGAAATGGCGGATCGTGCCGTCGCGACGCGTGAATATGTTGAACCCCGGATTTTCATCTCCATCGGCCGCGAGCGCATGGTAGTCGCGGCTGAAGTCGCCGGAGAGGTCTGAGTAAAGTCTCAGATAACGCCAGCCGCGTTCCTTCTTGAACGCCACGAGCCGCTCGATCGGTGAACGCGCCATCACGGCGAACGCGATGCGCTGCTCGATATCGGGCACCTCGCCGTCCCACGCACCCAGCAGCGACGTGCACATGGGGCAAGGTCGCTCGCGTTCCGGGCCGAACATGAAGCTATAGACGGCAAGCGTCTGCTTGTCGCCGAAGAGCTCGGCGAAGCCAACGGGTCCCTGCTCGCCTTCAAAACGATACTGCTTTCGCACTTCGCCGCCCGGCGGGAGCGCCCGGCGCTGTTCGGCGACCCGCTCGATGTGGCGCCTGAGTTCGATCTCCTCCGCCAGCAGGGCATCGCGGGCGCGACGGTACGCGTCGCTTTCATTGGGCAATCGCACCTTATTGCGCTCCACCAGTTCGGCCGCCGGGATGAGCGGTTGCTGCGAGGTCATTTGTGGCCTCCGGGGTGGCGTTATCGAGGGCGGCACGCTGATGCCGCCCGGAACGACTTCAAGGCTTCACTACCAGACGAACGCCACGTGCTGGTGTTGCCCTTGGGTGATGCTCACGTCACGCGTCTTCACCTGGCCTTCGCTCACGGCCCGCACCGTGTAGCGGCCGGCCGGCAGATTGGCGAGCAGGAACGGACCCCTGGCCTCGGTCTTCAGCACTTGAACACCGCCGACATCGATCACCGTAACATCGACGAACGCCTCGAACTCGGCGCGCGTCGCGCCGGCGCGGCCGAACTCGAGGGCCAGCGCATAACGCGGTGCCATCGCGCGGAACCGCTCGGCTTCATCCTTGCCGACGCCACCGGTCACGAAGTCGACGCGTTGGCGGCGCTCGTCGCCCCGCATGCCGGGAGTGGCCTGCTCCAGCGGGCGTTGCTGCAAGCGGTCGGGCGGCGGCGGTGGTTGCGGTGATCGGTCGACCTGCGCCAAAGATGGAGCCGCTGCCGCGATCAAGATGCCGGCAGTGATCGCGAGTTGCTTGGTTTTGCGCATGGATTCCTCCTATGCGACCAGGCGCACAGCCGTGCACCTGTCGAAGCGCGGTGGGTCACAGGCGAAACGGCTGTGGAAAAGCCGGGTTCCCTCCAGGCCGGTGGTGGCCACAATCCGGCCACTGGGATTCAGCCGCTACGTCTCGCGGCTGAAGCTGGCCAGTCGAAGGGTGCTGGTGAAGATCGCGACGCCGGCAAAGGCGGCGCCGATCAACATCGCCATGGCCGCGCCAGTGGTGTGGGTCACCACGACTCCGAATACCAGCGCCACCAATGCCGCACCGATGGTTTGGCCCATGACGCGTGCGGTCGACAGCACGCCGCCGGCGCTGCCGCTGCGCTCGCGCGGCACGCTGCCGACCAGCACGCGATTGTTGGGTGGCTGGAACACGCCGAACCCGACGCCGCAGACCGCCATGCGCCAGGCGATGTCGAGATAGCCGGGCTGTGCCGGCAGGAATGCCAGCAGCAGCATGCCGGCGCACAGCAGGGCAAGGCCAAGGCCGCCCAGTAGGCCGGCGGGATAGCGATCGGCCAGCCGACCCGAGATGTGCGCCGCGATCGCCAGCGCCACCGGCCAGGCGGTCATCAGCAGGCCGGTATCGACCTGCGAAAGTCCAAGCCCATCCTGCAGGTAGAAGGGCAGCGCCACGAACGCGGTACCCTGGGCGGTGAAGGCGCAGATCGAACTGGCGACCGACAGGGAGAAAAGTGGCCGGCGAAAAATGTCGACCGGAAGAATCGGTGCGGGCAGCTGGGCTTCGCGCCGGACGAAGGCGACACCGATCGCGCCCGCGGCCACCAGCTGCGCTGCCACGACCACGGTGCCATGCCCCTGCGCGATGCTGTCGATGCCGGTCATCAGCAGGCCGAAGGTCAGTGCGCTGAGTACGGCGCCGGTGACGTCGAAGGGGCGCGGCGTCGGCTCGGTGACCGGCAGCGCGCGGGTCGATAGGACGAACGCCAGTGCGCCCATCGGTACGGCGAAGCCGAACAGCCACGGCCACGGGCCTAGTGCCAGGAT
>DATFGV010000533.1:0-2214 GCA_035249115.1 Vineibacter sp. | reverse complement strand
CGCCGCCGTCACGCGGCCTGCTCCTCGACAGCCGGCAGGAAGAAGATGGCAAGCAAGGCCCGTACTTTGTCGGCTTCGGTCTCGCGGTTCACGGCAGCACGGAACTCGGCTGATGCCGGCAAGCCTTTGGAGTACCAGCCGAGATGTTTGCGGGCCATGCGCACACCTGTCTCTGACCCGTAATGCTCGAGCATCGCCTCGAAATGCGCACGCACGGCAGCATATCGTTCGGCCAACGGCGGGTCCGGCAGCCGCTCGCCAGTCCGCAGGTAATGGATCGCCTGATTAAGGAACCACGGGCGGCCGTAGGCGCCCCGCCCGATCATCACGCCATCTGCCCCCGACTGGTCCAGCGCCTGGTCAACGTCGTCGAGCGAGTTGATGTCGCCGTTGGCGATCACCGGCAGGCGCGTCACTGCCTTCACCTCGCGGATGAACGCCCAGTCGGCGGATCCGTCATAGAATTGGCAGCGCGTGCGGCCGTGCACCGTCAGCATCTTGATCCCGCATTCCTCGGCGATACGCGCGAGCGTGGGGGCATTGCGATTGGCCTGATCCCAACCGGTCCTCATCTTGAGGGTCACGGGGAGCTTCACGGCCTTCACCGTCGCCTCGAGGATCTTCGCGGCATGAACCTCATCGCGCATCAGGGCCGAACCGGCATGCCCGTTCACGACCTTCTTCACCGGACAGCCGAAGTTGATGTCGATGATGGCCGCGCCGCGATCCTCGTTCAGTTTGGCCGCCTCGGCCATCACCTCGGGCTCGCAGCCGGCCAACTGCACCGACATCGGGAATTCCTCGGGCGAATTCTTCGCCATCAGCAGGGTCTTGCGGTTCTCCCGCACCATTGCCGCCGACGCGATCATCTCGGAGACGACCAGCCCGGCCCCGTCCCGCTTGACCATCTGGCGAAAGGGCATGTCGGTGACACCCGACATCGGCGCCAGGATGACCGGGTCATCGAGGCGTATGGGACCAATATCGATCGGACTTAGACGAGGTTTCTGGGCCATTCTACTGATCAGTTTATGGGCAACTTGTGCGCTGCACAATAATTGGGCCGAGGATTAGCGGGTCTGCCCAAACCGCGCAAGAGCCCCGCGCGAGGGGCCCGTAAGAGGTCGAAGTGCGCCCCTGCAAAGCCGATGTTATGAACGCCCGTGCCCACCTGTACCGCCCTTATTGTCGCCGCCGGCCGCGGCAGCCGCTTCGGCGGCCCAGTGCCCAAGCAATACGCCCTCCTGAATGGCCAGCCGGTCCTGCGACGCACCATCCTGGCTTACCGGGCAACCCCCGGGATCGACGCCATTCGCGTCGTCATTGCGGCGGGGGACGAGGCCCACTACGACGCGGCTACCCGAGGACTTGAGCTACCTCACCCTGTCCCCGGCGGGGTGAGCCGGCAGCAATCCGTCCTGAAGGGGCTCGAAACCCTGAGCGGCGACGCGCCGGATTTCGTGGCCGTCCATGACGCGGCGCGCCCGTTCGTCCGCGCAGAAGACATTGCAGCCTGCCTTGCCGCAGTAGCGGCGGAGGGCGTCGATGGCGCCGTGCTCGGCGTGCCCCTGGCCGACACGGTAAAGAAGACCGGTCCAGAGGGGGCCATTGTCGAGACCGTGCCTCGGGTGAACCTATGGCGGGCACAGACGCCGCAGATCTTTCGATTCGCGGCCCTGCTCGCCGCGCATCGGGCCGCCGCGTCGCTTGCTGAAGCCGATGCCACGGCCCTTACCGATGATGCGGCGGTGGCTGAACGTGCGGGGCTGAGGGTAGTCATGGTGGCAGGCAGCGACGAAAACCTGAAGATCACGACAGCCGAGGACCTTGCCCGAGCTTCAGTGATGGAGACACGCACTGCCTTTGGCTTCGACGTGCATGGTTTTGGTCCGGGCAACGCCGTGATGTTGTGCGGTGTGGCCATCCCCCATGCGCAGACCCTGGCCGGGCATTCCGACGCCGACGTGGCGCTTCATGCGCTTACCGACGCCGTGCTAGGCGCCATCGGCGCCGGTGATATCGGCAAGCATTTCCCGCCTTCCGACCCACAATGGCGAGGCGTTTCGTCCGACAGATTCCTGCGTCACGCCGTCGACCTGCTCGGCGCGCGCGGCGGGCGCATCCTGCATCTTGACCTTACACTCGTGTGCGAGGCGCCGCGCATCGGTCCGCACCGCGAAGCAATGGTCTCGAGCATCGCCCGAATCGCCGCCG
>DATFGV010000532.1:0-10720 GCA_035249115.1 Vineibacter sp. | reverse complement strand
CGATCGAGTCCGTGTGCTAGGCAGAATTGCGCCAACCGGAACGGCTTGTTAGGCTGCCGCCGAGCGGGTTGGTAAGGCGTCGCGCCGGCGGGTTTCGAGTGCCGAAATGCGCCTCTATCGCCACATCATCCAATGTGCCGTGCCCAGATTGCAGGTGACGCCATGAGCAGCAACAGGTCCGTTACCCTTACCGACGACACCAACGGCAAGCACTGGAAGTTTCCGGTAATGCCCGGCTCGACGGGGCCCGACGTGATCGACGTACGCAAGCTGTACGGCGAGACGGGCATGTTCACTTACGACCCCGGCTTCACCTCCACCGGGTCGTGCGAGTCGAAGATCACCTACATCGACGGCGACGAGGGCATCCTGTTATATCGCGGCTACAACATCGCCGAGCTCGCGGAGCGCAGCGACTTCATGGAGGTCGCGTATCTGTTGCTCGATGGCGAATTGCCGTCGCCCGAGCAGAAGGCCGAGTTCATCTACACGATCAGCCGGCACACCATGCTGCACGAGCAGATCGCCACGTTCTACCGCGGTTTCCGCCGCGACGCGCACCCTATGGCGGTGTGCTGCGGTGTGGTCGGCGCGCTCTCGGCCTTCTATCACGACTCGCTCGACATCAACGATCCGCAGCAGCGGATGATCTCGGCGCATCGGCTGATCGCCAAGATGCCGACGATCGCCGCGATGGCCTACAAGTACTCGGTCGGCCAGCCGTTCATGTACCCGCAGAACAGCCTGAGCTATTCCGGCAACTTCCTGCGCATGCTGTTTGGCGTGCCGGCCGAAGAATACGTGGTCAATCCGATCGTCGAGCGGGCGATGGACCGCATCCTGATGCTGCACGCCGACCACGAGCAGAACGCCTCGACATCGACCGTCCGGCTCGCCGGCTCGTCGGGCGCCAACCCGTTCGCCTGCATCGCCGCCGGCATCGCCTCGCTGTGGGGGCCGAGCCACGGCGGCGCCAACGAGGCGGTGCTGAACATGCTGCAGGAAATCGGCGACCGGAAAAACATCGCGCCGTTCCTGTCGCGGGTGAAGGACAAGAACGACCATACCCGGCTGATGGGCTTCGGCCACCGCGTCTACAAGAACTACGATCCGCGCGCCACGGTGATGCGCAAGACCTGCCACGAGGTGTTGGCCTCGCTCGGCATCAAGGGCGATCCCCTGCTCGATCTGGCAATGGAAATGGAGCAGATCGCGCTCAAGGACGACTACTTCGTGTCGAAGAAGCTCTACCCGAACGTCGACTTCTACTCCGGCATCATCTTCCGGGCGATCGGCATCCCGGTGAGCATGTTCACCGTGCTGTTCGCCGTCGCGCGCACCGTGGGCTGGATCGCCCAGTGGCGCGAAATGATCGAGGATCCTCAATCCAAGATCGGCCGTCCGCGCCAGCTCTACACCGGTCCGACCGAGCGGCCCTACGTGCCGCTGCACGCCCGCAAATAGCGCGCCTCACCGGCCAAATTGGCCTGGGCCAATGGCGCTCCGCCACACGCGACCTCCCAGCCGTGGCCTCCCGCGCCGCGGCGCCGAACGCTTGCGGCGGAGCGTGGTGAGGGTCGCCGCGCCGGCCAACGATAACGGGCCATCCGTGGGACGGGTGGCTCGCGCGACCTTTCGCCTGCTCGGTGTCGCGCTACTGGTGGCCGCGGTCGTGGCCGTCCTGGTCTAGCCCGCGATTTCCGGCGTCAGCGCCCGCGGATCATGGCGGCAAACGTCGCCTCGGCCGCGACATTGCCGTCGACGATCGCCTTTCCCGAGAATTTCCACACGCTCTGGCGGCTCTGAAGCTTGGTGACATGGACCTCGACGCGATCGCCCGGCGTGACCGGGCGGCGGAAGCGGGCGCCGTCGATCGACATGAAATAGACCAGCTTGCCTTCCGCGTCGGCGCCCATCGAGGCGACAACCAGCACGCCGGCCGTCTGCGCCATGGCCTCGACGATCAGCACGCCGGGCATCACCGGTTCGCTGGGGAAATGTCCCTGGAAGAATGGCTCGTTGATCGTGACGTTCTTGATGCCGATGGCGCTCTCGTTGAGGCGCAGGTTTGTCACCCGGTCGACCAGCAGCATCGGATAGCGGTGTGGGATCATCTGAACAATGCGCCGGATGTCGACCGAGGCGATGACGCCGCCGTCGGTCGCGGCGGGTGGCGGTGTGGCGCTGGTCATGGTCCTATTCCACGAGAGCGGCCGAACGCCACTAGAACCGAGTCCCGAAGCTGAAGCGGAAGTTCTCCTTCTTGTCGAACTTTTCCTTCCGCACCGGCACCGCATAGTCGACCCGGATCGGCCCGAATGGCGAGACCCATTGCAGCCCGACGCCGGCCGACACACGCACCAGCTTGGAGTCCTGCACGTTGGCGCCCTTCTCGTCCGGACCCCACAGGCTGCCGGCGTCAATGAAGCCCTTGCCCAAGATGCCCAGCTCGCGGGGCAGGCCGATCGGGAAGCTCAGCTCCACCGTCCCCACGTAGTAGTACTTGCCGCCCAGCGCGTCGCCGCCGCTGTGCGGGCCGACACCGCCGATGCGGAAGCCGCGGAAATTGTCGCCGCCCAAGAACAGGCGATTGTTGATCCGCAGGTCGTCCTTGATCGGCACGACGACGCCAGCCTGGGCGAGGAACGAAACGACCACCTCTTCAACGAGCTCATAGTGATACGCGCCGTCGACCTTGTTCTTCACGTAGTGCTCGGTGCCGCCCAAGCCACCGAAGTCGACCTCGTAGCGCAGCAGCCAGCCCTTGGTCGGGTTCAGGCGGTTGTCGCGGGTATCCCAGGCGAAAACCGTGCCGACCTCCGAGGTCCAGGTCTTGCCGGCTTGTGCCTGGATCAACGGCGAGGCGTTGGCGCCGACGTTCTTGATCTCGTCGCGGCGCAGCGTGTACTTGACCGTTTGCCGCGTCCGCTCCGAAATCGGCCAACCGGCCCGCAATGCGAAGCCCAGCGAGCTCTCGTCGAACGAGCTGGTCCGCTGGTTGTCGCGCGTGATGCGGAAGATGTCGAACCCGGCGGCGACATTGCGATCCAGGAAGTACGGCTCGGTGAAACTCAGGTCGATCTGCGTGCTCTTGGTGCCGAGCGACAGGCCCAGCCGAAGATCCTGGCCGCGGCCCAGCAGGTTGCGCTCGCGGATCGAGATGTCGCCCAGGATACCGGCGGTGGTCGAGTAGCCGGCGCCGAACGAAATTTCGCCGGTGCTCTGCTCGACGACATTGACCTCGATGATCGTCTTGTCCGGCGCCGACCCGGCCTGGTTCGAGATGTCGACCTTCTCGAAGAAGCCCAGGTTCTGCAGCCGCTGCTGGGAGCGACGCACCTTGGCGGTGTTGAACGCGTCGCCTTCGGCCAGGCGAAACTCGCGCCGGATGACCTTGTCCAGGGTGCGCGTGTTGCCAGAGATGTTGATCCGCTCGACGTAGACCCGCGGCCCTTCCTGGACGTTGTACTCGATGTCGATGGTCAGCGTATCCTTGTTGCGGCGGATATTGGGACGGACCTCGACGAACGCGTAACCCAAGGTGCCGACCGCCTCGGCCATGGCGGTGATGGTCTGTTCCACCCGGTCGGCGTTGTACCAGTCGCCCTCGTAAGTCGACACCAGCGACTTCAGGGCCTCGACGTTCAGCGCCTCGAAGCGGGAGCTGACGTCGATCTTGCCGAACTTGTAGCGATCGCCCTCCGAGATCGTGAAGGTCACGAAGAAGCCGTCCTGGTCGGGCGCCAGTTCGGCGACCGCCGACAGGACGCGGAAATCGGCGTAACCCTCCGCCAGATAGAACTTGCGCAGCAGCTCCTTGTCGAAGTTCAGTCGGTCGGGATCGTAGCGGTCGTCGCTGGTGAACAGCTTGTACCAGGCCGACTCTGTGGTCCGGATCTTGCCGCGCAGCGTCCCGTCGCTGAACCGCTCGTTGCCGACAAAGGTGATGCGCCGGATGCCGGTCGTCGCGCCCTCGTCGATCTCGAATACGAGATCGACCCGGTTCTGGTCGAGCTTGATGGTCTTCGGCTCGATCTTGGCGTTGAACTTGCCGGCCCGCCGATACACTTCGACCAGCCGCTGCACGTCCGATTGCACCTTGGCGCGCGTGAAGACGGTGCGCGGCTTGGTCTGCACTTCCTGCCGCAGCTGGTCGTCGTCGAGCTTCTTGTTGCCCTCGAACGCTACCCGATTGATGATCGGGTTCTCGACCACCCTGACGATCAGCCGGCCGCCTTCCTGCCGCAAGGTGACGTCGCTGAACAGGCCGGTGCCGACCAGGGCTTTGAGCGAACGGTCAGCCGCGTCGGCGTCATAGGGCTGGCCCTCGCGTAGCGCGATGTAGGAGCGGATCGTTTCGAGTTCGACCCGGCTGTTGCCCTCGACGACGATGGCGGTGATGACCCCGCCACGCTGCGCCTCGCCCGACGGGGCAGCGAAGAAACTCCAGGCGAGGCAGAGGGCGAGCACGCCCAGGAGGCGACTGATCCGCGACAAAACTCCCCCGCTCGGCCAAGGTTACTCTCTTTCGGGCCTCCTGTTTAGCCGACAGCGGGCGCTCATTCCAACCACTTTCACAAGGGAAGCAGCTTTCCGAGCAGTAAAGAAATGTCGTTAAACACGGCGAATACCATCAGGCCTCCGATCGCCGCCAGGCCGATTCGGAAGCCGATGTCCTGGGCGCGGGCCGACAGCGGCCGGCCGCGGACCCATTCGATGGCATAGAACAACAGGTGGCCGCCATCCAGCATCGGCACGGGCAGTAGGTTGAAGACGCCCAGCGTGACCGACAGCCCGATGATGAAGTAAATCACCGCGCTCCAGCCGATTTGCGCCACCTCGCCGGTCGTCTTGGCGATGCGGATCGGGCTGCCGATCTCGTTCGCCGGCCGAAGTCCCAGCACGATCTGACGCACCACCTTGTAGATGGTGCCAGTCATGTACCAAACTTGGGCCGTGGCCTCGACTCCCGCCTCCAACGGATTCATGCGGCGTACAATCGAGGCGGAACTGCTGGAAAACCCGAGGCGGCCCTCGATCCTTACCTGGCCGTCGGCGCCGCGCACCTCGAACGGCGCGGGGGTCGCCATAAGTTCGATCTTCTCGCCGTCGCGCTCGATGCGGATGGCGGTGGGCAGATTGGGACGCGGCCGGACGATGCGCGGGATCTGCGCGAAGTTCTCGATCGACACGCCGGCGATCTCCAGCACCCGATCGCCCTCTTTCAAGCCTGCCGTCTCGGCGACGCTACCCGGGAAAACCCGTCCGACAACCGGCAGGGCATTGATACTGGCGATGCCCAATTCACCCAGGCGGTGGACGTTGCCGAAGCGATCCTTGTAGTCGATCGGTACGGGTACGATGCTGACAGTTCGGTCGGCCTCGCCGCGTCGAAACGTGACCGCCGTGGCGATGCCGGGATTGAGCTGTGCGATCGACAGCACGTCCTCGAAGCTGTCGACCGCCCTGCCATCGATCGCGACAATCGTATCGCCGGTGCGCAACCCGGCCTTGGCGGCGGCGCCTTCGGTGTCGACGATGACGATGGTCGGCGGCGTATAGGGCTGGCCCAGGGTCATCAACAGCCCGGCCATCAGGACGACGGCAAAGATCAGGTTGGCGGCTGGTCCGGCCGCGACGACGGCCGCCCTGACGCCAAGGGACTGCGCATGGAACGCCCGTTTGCGCTGCTCGGCGTTGAGGCTGTCGTCGATCCCGCCGGCGCTGGTCGGATTGGTATCGCCGAGGAATTTGACGTAGCCGCCGAGCGGCAGCGCGGCCAGCCGCCAGCGGGTGCCCGTCTTGCGGCTGGTCCATCCCCAGATTTCCGGCCCGAAGCCGATCGAAAAAACCTCGGCATGGATCCCGTTGCGCACGCCGACCCAGTAGTGACCCCATTCGTGCACGAACACCAAAGCGGTGATGATCACCAAAAACAGGACGATGTTGTTGGTGATGAAGCCGACGAAATCCATGGAACCCGACTTTCCCCGTTAAGCTACCGACTGAACCCGGACGCAGACTTGCCGAGCGATATTGCGGGCCTGCGCGTCGATCGCTTCTATATCCTCAAATGTATTAGGGCTATGCCCCGATCTGAGATGTCCCACCATCTCCTCTCTCACCTCCTCCACAACACGCATAATGTCAAGGAAACGAATCTGCGAAGACAAGTAAGCCCCGACGCCGATCTCATTGGAAGCATTAAGAATAACTGATGAACTTCCAGTGGAGCTTAACGTTTCGCGGGCGATCCGCAGGGCTGGGAACCGCACCTCGTCCGTCGGCTCGAAGGTAAGCGCCGACATTCTGGCGAAGTCGAGGCGCCTTGCCGCGGTGCGCATGCGACGCGGCCAAGCCAGCGCATGGGCGATCGGCACGCGCATGTCCTGGTCACCGAGTTGGGCGACCACCGAACCGTCGGCGTACGCCACCATCGAATGGATCACGGATTGAGGGTGGACGACGATGTCGATGCGCTCACCGGGCATGCCAAACAGGTGGTGCGCCTCGATGAGCTCGAGACCCTTGTTCATCATGGTCGCGGAGTCGACCGAGATCTTGGCGCCCATCTGCCAGTTGGGATGGGCGATCGCCTGCGCCGGACTGGCGTGCGCCATCTGCCCCAGCGACCAGGTCCGGAACGGCCCGCCAGACGCAGTCAGGATGAGGCGCTCGACCGCCTCGCGATTGCTTTCATCCAGGCACTGGAAGATGGCGTTGTGCTCGCTGTCGACCGGCAGCAGCCGTGCCCCGCCTTGGCGCACGGCGCGCAGCAGCACGTCGCCGGCGCATACCAACGCCTCCTTGTTCGCCAAGGCGATCGTCGCGCCGCGCCGCGCCGCGGCGAGCACGGGTGGCAGGCCCGCGAACCCTACAATTGCGGCCATGACCCAGTCGGCCGGTCGCTCGCCGGCCGCGATCAAGCCGGCCTTGCCTGCGGCCGCTTCAATGCTCGTGCCTGCCAACGCCTCCTTGAGATCTCCGTAGCAGTCGGGATCGGCGACCACCGCCAGGCGAGCCCGCAAACGCCGCGCCTGCTGTGTCAGCAGCGCGACGTTGCGATGCGCGGTCAGCGCCTCGACTTCGAACGCGTCGGGACGTTCGGCGATCAGGTCGATCGTGTTGGCACCGACCGAGCCGGTGGACCCCAGGATTGTTACCCGGCGAACGCCGCTTGATGCGGCGGGTGCGCTCAGTTCCATGGCACCGCCTCACCGATGACGAGGCGCCAGGCGGCGACAAACATCAGGGCCGCCAGCAGGCCATCGACGCGGTCCAGAATACCACCATGGCCGGGGATCAGGTGACCACTATCCTTCAGTCCGAAGCGACGCTTCATCGCGGACTCGGCGAGGTCACCACACTGCGAAACCACCGCGATCAGCGCCCCCCACATCGCCAGGGCCAACCAGTGACTGGATGACCAGGCGACGAAGCCGAGACTGACAGCCGCCGCCGCCGCCATGCCACCCAGCAGCCCGGACCAGGTTTTGCCGGGACTGATGCTCGGCGCCAGCTTTCGGCCACCAAACCGACGGCCGGCAAAAAAGGCGAAAATGTCGGTCGCCCACACGGTCGCCAGCAGCCATAGGACGGTCAGCCGACCCGCCAGAGCATCGTGGCGGAGCCAGAACGCGGCAACCACAGCGAGGCCGATGTAGGCATAACCTAGGACCAGCCATCCCGGCCGCCGCCAGCCGCCGACCATGCCGCGCCATTCCGACAGCATGAGCACTGTCAGCAGGGCCATCGCAAGGTCGAACCAGGGGAAGTCGTACCAGACCGCCGCTAGCGCCAGTGGCGCCAGGATAGCAGCCGAAACCGCGCGGACCGCCAGATCGCGAAACCGGCCGCCGGGCCGCGTCTCAGCCGGCGATGGCGCCATAGCGACGTTCCCGCCGCCGGAACTCGGCTATGGCGTGCTCGAGGTCGGCCTTGCTGAAGTCCGGCCACAGGGCATCGCTGAACACCAGCTCGGTATACGCCGATTGCCACAGCAGGAAATTGCTGATGCGCTGCTCGCCGCCGGTCCGGATCAGCAGGTCCAGTTCCGGCAGGTCGTGGGTCAGCAGACGGCGTTCCAGCATGCGTTCATCGATCGCCGCCGGCGACAGCGCACCGGCGGCCGCCTCCTGCGCCAATTGCCGGGCCGCCTGCACGATATCGGCGCGGCCGCCGTAGTTGAGCGCGATCGACACGTTGATGCGCACGTTGCCCCGCGTCCGCTCCTCGGCGATGCGGATCATGTCCACGATATCCGCCGCCAGGCCGGCGCGTTCGCCGACGACCCGCAACCGTGCGCCTTCCTTGGCCAGTGTCTCCAGTTCGGCGCGCAGATAGTGGCGCAGGAGGCCCATCAGGAAGTTCACCTCGTCGGCCGGCCGTTTCCAGTTCTCGGTCGAGAAGCCGAACAGCGTGAGGTACTCGACGCCGAGTTCGCCTGCGGCGCGCACCGTCTCGCGGACCGTCTCGACGCCCCGCCGGTGACCGGCCGTTCGCGGCAAACCACGCGCCTGCGCCCACCGGCCGTTGCCATCAAGGATGATGGCGACATGCCGAGGCCCGTCCGCGGCATCCGGGGACGCTGACAGGGGCGTGGCAACGGTTGGCATGGCGGCGGACACTGGCACGTCAGACCGTCATGATCTCCTTCTCCTTGTGCGCCAGCGTATCGTCTGCGGTCTTGACGTACCGGTCGGTCATTTTCTGGACCTCGTCGTGCAGCCGCCGATGCTCGTCCTGCGAGATGGACTTGTCTTTCTCGGCCTTCTTCAGGTCTTCCATGCCATCGCGGCGCACGTTGCGGACCGCCACACGCGCCTGCTCGGCGTACTTGTGGGCGACCTTGGTCAACTCCTTGCGCCGCTCTTCGTTCAACTCGGGGATCGGCACACGCACCAACGTGCCATCGGCGGCAGGGTTGAGACCCAGGCCGGCCTCGCGAATAGCCTTCTGGACCGCTACGACCAGACCCTTGTCCCAAACCTGCACCGACAGCAGCCGCGGTTCCGGCGCGCTGACCGTTCCGCACTGGTTGAGCGGCATGCGCTGGCCATAGGCATCGACCATCACCGGATCGAGCAGGCTCACGGAGGCGCGGCCGGTGCGCAGGCCGCCGAACTCCTTCTTGAGCGCGTCAATGGCGCCCTGCATGCGCTTTTCGTACTCCTTCAGGTTCGGGGCGGGCATGACCATCACTCCTGGTCGCTGATGATCGTAAAGGTTCCCTCGCCGCGCATCACCTCAGCAAGTCCACCGGGCTTGTGCAGGTCGAAGACGACGATTGGGATCCGATTCTCGCGCGCCAGCGAGATTGCCGACGCGTCCATCACTTGCAGGTCGCGCGACAGCACGTCCATGTAGGTGAGGCGGTCGTAGCGTCGCGCGGTCGGATCCTTGCGCGGGTCAGCCGAATAGACGCCATCGACCTGGGTCGCCTTCAGCAGCGCGCCGACCCCCATCTCGGCGGCCCGCAACGCGGCCGCCGTGTCGGTCGTGAAGAACGGATTGCCGGTGCCGGCGGCGAAGATCACGATCCGGCCCTTCTCCATGTGGCGTACCGCGCGACGCCGGATATAGGGCTCGCAGATCGTGGTCATGGGGATCGCCGACAGGACCCTGGTGTGCAGACCGATCTTCTCCAGCTCGTTTTGCAGCGCCAGCGCGTTAATCACTGTCGCCAGCATGCCCATGTAGTCGGCGCCGGCCCGCTCCATGCCTGTGGCTGCGCCGGCGATGCCGCGATAGATGTTGCCGCCGCCGATGACGACACAGACCTCGACTCCGAGGCCATGGACGTCGTGGATCTCGCGGGCGATCGCCGACATCATCTTGGGGTCCAGGCCGTACTCGCGTTCGCCCATAAGACCCTCGCCGGACAGCTTGAGCAGCACTCGGCGATAGGCGGGGACAGCAGACATGCCCGAACTCTTATTGTGTTGTGACGCCGACAACAGCCGGCGCTTCGGCGGGGCGGCGAAGGGCCGTCCGCGATATTACACCAGACGGCCCGCCGTGCACGGCATTTTGTGGCTCATTAACAAACAGTGGCCACATACGGTGGGTTTCCCCTGATTCCAAAGCGGACCGCCGGGGTTGGTCCGCGACCGCACCCGGCTAGACCTTGGGCTTCGCCGGGCTCAACCCCGCTTGGGCAGCGACCTCGGCCGCGAAGTCATCCTGCTTCTTCTCGATACCTTCACCCAGCTGGAAGCGCGCGAAGCCCGCCACCTTAATCGGTGCCCCAACCTCCTTGGCCGCGGCATCGACCGCCTTGGCAACCTTGCTCTCGCCATCAATGACGTAGGTCTGCTCCAGCAACACGACATCCTGGTAGAACTTGCGCAAGCGGCCATCGACCATCTTGCTGACGATGTCGGCCGCCTTCCCCGACTGCGCGGCGAGGTCCATCTGCACCTGGCGCTCGCGTTCGACTGAGGCCGGATCGAGTTCGGCGACCGACACCGATTGCGGGTTGGCCGCGGCGACGTGCATCGCCAGCTGCTTGCCGAAGGCCGCCAGCTTGCTCTTGTCGCCCTTCGACTCCAGCGCCACCAGCACGCCGATCTTGCCCAGTGACGGCGCGACTGCGGTGTGCACGTAGCTGGCGACGACGCCATCGCCGACGGCGAGCTTGTGCGCCCGGCGCAGTGACATGTTCTCGCCGATCGTGGCGATCAGGTTCGTCAACTCGCCCTGCACGTCGCGGCCGGTGCCG
>DATFGV010000531.1:0-2751 GCA_035249115.1 Vineibacter sp. | reverse complement strand
CCCCCGAAGGGGGCGGAGGGGAGCCGTCGTGGTGGCTCCGTCCTAGCCACCACGTCGGCTCCCCCTCCGGCCTTCGGCCACCTCCCCCACTTCGTGGGGGAGCGTTTTGTAGTGACAGGAGCAACAATGCTGCCGCTGTCGGGGATCAAGGTTGTCGAATTCTGCCAGGTCGCGGCAGGTCCTTTCTGCGGCATGCTGCTGGCGGACATGGGCGCCGACGTCATCAAAGTCGAGCCGCCCGAGGGCGACATGCTGCGCCAGTGGCCACCGATTTCCAACGGCTACAGCGAGAACTTCGCCTCGCTCAACCGCAACAAGCGCTCGGTGGCGCTCGACCTGAAGAATCCCGAGGACAAGAAGCTGGCGCAGGCGCTGATCCGCGCCGCCGATGTCGTGGTCGAGAACAACCGGCCCGGCGTGATGGACCGGCTGGGCCTCGGCTACGCCGCCTTCAAGGACGACAAGCCCGGCCTGGTCTACTGCTCGATCTCGGCCTTCGGACAATCGGGCCCGCGCAGCGGCGAGGGCGGCTTCGACGTCACGGTGCAGGCCGTATCGGGCATCATGAGCGTCACCGGCGAGCCGGATGGTGCGCCGGTCAAGTGCGGCGTGCCGGTCAGCGACTTCGCGGCCGGCCTATACGGCGCCTTCGCCATCGCGGCGAAGCTGCGCGAGGTGCAGAGCGGCGGCGCCGGCGGCCACGTCGACGTCTCGATGCTGGGGGCCAGCCTGGGTATAGCGGCGCTGCAAACCAGCGAGTTCTTCGGCACCGGTCGCGATCCCCAGAAGCTCGGTTCAGCCCATCCGCGCAATGCGCCCTACCAGGCGTTCAAGGCCAAGGACGGTTACTTCGTGATCGCCGCCGGCAACGACAAGCTGTGGCAGGCCGTGACCGGGGTCATGAACCGGGCCGACCTGCTGGCAGATCCGCGCTTCAAGACTACGTCCTTGCGGGCACAGAACCAGGCGGCGCTGAAAGACATCCTGGAGGCCACGTTCTCGGGGCACGGCGTCGACCACTGGGTCGCCGCCTTCGAAAAGGCCGGCGTGCCGCTGGGCCGCATCAACGCCTATTCACAAGTGCTGGCCGAGCCCCAGGTCGAACACATGGGTTGGGTGCAGCCGATGGCCCTGCCGTCCGGCGTGGCGACCCGCACCTTCGGCTTCCCGGTACGACTGGACGGCAAGACCCTGCCCCTGCGCCGCGATCCGCCGGCGCTGGGTGGCGATACCGCCGCAGTGCGCACCGAGCTGGCCGGAAAGAAAGCCGCCGCCGAATAGCTGCGGCCTGTGTCGCGCGTGCGACGTGGCCCGCGACATCACACAGTGAGGTAAGTGTCGTCACCGGCGCGCTCTGCCGTCATTGCTTTGACCCGGTGCACGACGCGGCCCTGGATTTCGCCTCTCGCTGCAGTCCGACACCACGCGCATTATTTATACCAAAAGACCTTGGCGGCGACCGCTTTATGGTGAGCTCTGTCGAACCATGAAGCGCCGCACGGCAAGTGGTGCGAGAGCCTTCATGGTTCGACAAGGCTCACCATGAAGGCTTGCGGTAGCGAGTCGCGAACTAAGTCTGTTGGTATCAGACCCCGGCGACGACACGGTTGCCTGAGTGCCAGCCATGCTCCGGCACGCGTCGATATGTTAGACTGCTCGCATTAGTCATCTCGCGCGTAATTTGCATTGGGAGTGTCGCCATGGCCGCACTCGCGCGACTCCGCGCTGTTGTCGCATTGCTGTTGCTGGCCGGCTTCGCAGTGCCGAGCCTGGCGGCCGACCCGCCGGTCAACTTGCTGCGCCTGCCGCAGGCCAAGCTCGAATCGACCTCGCTGATCGGCGACCGCGGCGCGGCAGTGGCGGCACTGGTCGACGGCAAGCGCGACGTCGCCGCCGGGGTGGAACCGGGGGGTGCCGAGACCATCGACCTGGTGTTCAGCTTTGCCGGCGAGACCGTGTCGCCCGAGGCGATCACCATCACTGTTGTTTCCAGGGATGGCGCCGCGCCACCGGCGCGCATCGAAATCCTGGCGTCGGCCGTGTCGGCCGAGGCAGGCTATCGGGTGTTGCGGGCCGATCCGGTCAAGCCAACCGCCGGCGAACAGAAATTTGCCTTCACGCCCACCGGTGCGCGCTGGATCCTGGTGCGGCTGGCTGTTGCCGACGCGCGCGCGCCGCTCAGCGTCGCCGAGATCGAGGTGCTGGGTCGGCCGGGACCGCCGGCGACGGCTTACACGTTTGGCGAAACGCCGGCGCGGGCCATCGACGTGCTGGCGCGGCTGGAGAGCGTCAGTGCCGTGCGGTTGGCGGTCAGCGCCGACGAGAAAGCGGCGTTCGCCCGCGTCAAGGCCGGCCGGCTCGATGCGCCGGCGTTTGCCGACGTCGCCCTGCTGGCTTCGGGCGTGCTCGATCCGGCAAGGCGCCTGGCCTACATGGCCCGTATTGATGCGCTGACGGCCAAGGCGAAGGCGGCGGTCGGCGGCATCGTCGCGCCGGCCGAACGGGCTGACGCGCTGCTGCGCTGGCTGCATCGCGAAGCACTGGCCAAGGGATACCGCTCAACGCAGACCGATCTGGCGGTGCTGCTCGACGAACAGACCTTCAACTGCGTGTCCTCGGCGGTGATCTACAACATCCTGGCCCTGCGGCTGGGGCTGGACGCCCGCGCCATCGAGGTGCCCAGCCACGCCTTCTCGATCGTCTACCAGGGCACCAGCCACATGGACGTCGAGACCACCAACCCGCAAGGAT
>DATFGV010000530.1:0-3077 GCA_035249115.1 Vineibacter sp. | reverse complement strand
TCGCTGCAGCTGCAGCAGATGACCACGCCGCCGACCGCCCTGGCCGGTGTCGACCGGCTCGGCCGCCTGGTGCAGGCACTGCTGAAGGACGTGCTCGACGCCGCTTCGTCGAAGGACGCGGCGCGCGCCCGCGCCGTGTGGACGCGCGACGCCGAGGTCGACGACGTCTATCATGGCCTGGTGCGCGAGCTTCTGACCTACATGATGGAGGACGCCCGCACGATCTCAGCCTGCACCCAGCTGATGTTCATGGCCAAGAACATCGAACGTATCGGCGATCACGCCACCAACATCGCCGAACTCCTCCTCTTCCGCTGGACCGGAGAGGAAGTCGTTGAGGAGCGACCACGTGGTACTGCATGAAATCAACTCGCCAAGCGCCGACCGATCCCCCCTCGGCATGAGCGCCAACAAGACGCATATCCTGATCGTCGAGGACGAGGCGCCGCTGCTCGAGCTGCTGCGCTACAACCTGGAGCGCGCCGGCTACCGCGTGTCGCTGGCCGGCGACGGCGAGGCGGCGATGCGCGCCGTCGACGAGGACCGGCCCGACCTGGTGCTGCTTGACTGGATGCTGCCGCTGATGTCCGGCATCGAGGTCTGCCGGCAGCTGCGGCGGGCGCCGGGCACGGCCAACATCCCGATCATCCTGCTGACGGCGCGCGGCGAGGAACACGACCGGGTGCGCGGCCTGGACGCCGGCGCCGACGACTACGTCAGCAAGCCGTTCTCGCCAGCCGAGCTGATCGCGCGCATCCGCGCCGTGCTGCGCCGCATCCGCCCGGCGCTGGCCGACGAGGTACTGACCTACGCCGACCTGACGATGGACCTGGTGCAGCATCGCGTCACGCGGCAGGGCAAGGCGGTGCATCTCGGACCGACCGAATTCCGCCTGCTGCGGCACTTCATGGAACATCCCGGCCGCGTCTTCTCGCGCGAGCAGCTGCTGGACTCGGTGTGGGGCCGCGACATCTACATCGAGGCGCGCACCGTCGACGTGCACATCCGCCGCCTGCGCGTGGCGCTGAACCTGGAAGGCCAGCCGGACCTGATCCGCACCGTGCGCGCCGCCGGCTACGCCCTCGACATCCAGCCCGGGTGATCCTTCATCGACCTTTCCCCGGAGGGGAAAGGCGCCCGGTGGGGCATTTGCCGGGGGCGCGTCACTCCAGTGACGCGTCATGCGCCGGCGACAAAGACGCGCGACTGGAGTCGCGCGCGCCCAGCGCGCCACCTTTCCCCGCCGGGAAGGGCTATCGCATATGGCACAAACCTCACCCTGAGGAGGCCGCGCAGCGGCCGTCTCGAAGGGTGGGCAACCGCGCGAGCGTTGCAACAATTGCTGGAGCGATCGAACGGGACGGCGGCCAATCCTTCGAGACGCCGGCTACGCCGGCTCCTCAGGATGAGGTTGTGCGTCGCCATATGCGATCACCCTTGCCCCGGAGGGGGAAGGTCGACGAAGGAAGAAGCGCGATGCGCGATGGCCAAGGGTGAAACGAAGCCGCCGGGTTTTCCCCATATCCACAGCGCCATCCCCAGTCTCCACAGCTTGTCATCGCCACGCAACATCGCGGCCATCGCCGGGCAACGCGCGCGCCTTAGACCTTCGCTCGCTGACGGCGCGATTTTAGAGGAGGAGGCTGCGCCGTGCTTCGACCCCGCGCGTCGCCCGGCCCCTCCCCTGACGGGTCCGCGACGCCAACCTCGGACCCCTCTTTCGCCCCACGAAGAGGGGTCCTTTTTTAGAGCGACGATGGCTACATCAATCCAGGCGGAACTGCTGGGCGCGGACGTAGGCACCGAAATCGGCGCGCTCCGGATTGGCGTATTGCCGCGCCTTGTCCTCCGACCAGCCGTAGAGCTCGGCGCGGCCGAAGCGCGCTTCGTCGCGCTGGCGGCGATAGGGCTGCACGGCGGCGCGCCGCCGGTCATAGGCGTCGATCTGGGCCGGCAGCTGACTGTCGTCGAAGCGGTCGGCATGAACGCGCGCCGCCAGCGGCAGGCGCAGGGCGACGTCGCCGTCGCGCGCCGGCCAGCCGACCGCCAGCCCGGCGATCGGAAAGACATGCGCCGGCAGCTCGAGCGCGTCCGACACGACGCGTGCCTGGTTGCGGATCTGGCTGATCGGGCAGCACCCCAGGCCGACCGCCTCGGCGGCGGCGATGAACGTCGCCATGACAATGGCGCCATCGACAGCGGCGTTGAAGAAGGCGTCGAGATGGTCGTTGGGGAACGGCTTGCCGCGCCAGGCGTGCACCTGCCGCTGGCGGCGGTTGTTGCCGAGGAAAACCAGGAACACCGGCGCCGCCGCCAACCAGGGATGGTCGGGGATGGTGCCGAAAATCGTGGCGCGACGCGCCGGATCGTCGACCACGACGATGTCGCCCTGCTGCAGGTCGCTCTTGGTCGGCGACGCCAGGGCGGCGGCACAGAGCGTGCGCAGCAGCGCCGCATCGACCGGCCGCTCGAGGAAGGCGCGGCGCACGCCGCGGCCCAGCATGCGACGTAGCGCCGGCTCGCCGTCGACCGGCACCTCGGCCTCGACCCGTTCGCCGAAGCGGCGCTCGATCAGGTCACCCAGCACGGTCATGGTCCCTCCATTGGCCGACGCCATCGAACGGCCTAGTCTGTCACATCAAGAGCCCTTGCAATGACTCGTTTGGTCAATCATCCCCGCCTCACCCTGAGGAGCGAGCGAAGTGAGCGTCTCGAAGGGTGGGCAGCATCACCGGCGAGAGGAACAACAGGTGTTCGTTCTACCGGAGCCGGCACCTCACCCTTCGAGACGCCGGCCGTTGGCCGGCTCCTCAGGGTGAGGTGTGGTGATTGGCGATCATGTCAGGCCGGAGGGCATCGGGTATCATCCCAGAGACATGATGGGGAGAGCGCAGCATGGATATGCCGCTGACGCACGACGATCCGATGGAAGACATCGGCCGCAACGACAGCGCCAACTGGACCTTCGGCGAGGTCGTCGCGAGGCGCCTGTCACGCCGCGCGGCGCTGGGCGGGCTGGCCGCGACGGCGTTGGCCGGCACGCTGTCGCCACTGGCGGCGCGCCCAGCCGCGGCGCA
>DATFGV010000529.1:0-5997 GCA_035249115.1 Vineibacter sp. | reverse complement strand
GATGCGCCATGCCGCCGACACGCTTGAGTCGTTGGGTGTGCCGTTCGAGACCCGCATCATTTCGGCGCACCGAACGCCCAAGCGCATGATGGACTACGCCGCCGGCGCCAAGGATCGTGGGCTGAAGGTGATCATCGCCGGCGCCGGCGGCGCCGCACACCTGCCGGGCATGACCGCGTCGATGACGCCGCTGCCGGTGCTCGGTGTGCCGGTCGAAAGCCAGGCGCTCAAGGGCATGGACAGCCTGCTGAGCATTGCCCAGATGCCGGGCGGCGTGCCGGTCGGCACACTGGCCATCGGCAAGGCCGGCGCCACCAACGCCGGCCTGCTGGCGGCCAGCATCGTCGGCCTGTCGGACGCGCGCATCATGAAGGCGGTCGAGGCGTGGCGCGCCCGCCAGACGCATGCCGTGGCGGAACATCCCGCGCCCGAGAAAGCGACGTGAGCCCGAACGACGCACTGCCGCCGGGCTCGACCATCGGCATCCTGGGTGGTGGCCAACTCGGGCGCATGACGGCGCTGGCCGCCGCGAATCTCGGCTATCGCTGTCACATCTTCGCGCCAGAGACGGAGTCGCCAGCAGCGCTAGTATCGGCCGCGTGGACGCGCGCCGCCTACGACGACGCCGACGCGCTCAAGGCCTTCGCCGCCACCGTCGAGGTCGTAACCTACGAGTTCGAGAACGTGCCCGTGGCCTGCGTCGAGACCCTGGCGCCGCTCGTGCCGGTCCGGCCGGGCGCGGAACCCTTGCGCGTCGCTCAGCATCGCGGCCGCGAGAAAGCGTTCTTCCAGCGCATCGGTGTGCCTGTGCCGCCCTTCGCGCTCGCGGCCAGCGAGGCTGACTTCATCGCCGCGGTACGACAGGTCGGCGTGCCGGCGATCGCCAAGACCACGACCGAGGGCTACGACGGCAAGGGCCAGACGCGTCTCGACGCCGGCAGCGACTTGAAGGCGGTCTGGGCGACGCTGGGCGGACGCGAGTTGGTCGTCGAGGGTTTCGTCGACTTCCTGGCCGAGGCCTCGGTGATCGCCGCCCGCGGCCGCGACGGCGACGTCCGCTGTTTCCCGATCGGCCGCAACGTGCATCGCGCCGGCATCCTGCATACCTCGACGCTGCCGGCGGGCTTCGAACCGACGTTGCTGGCACGGGCCGAGGACATCGGCCGCCGCGCTGCCGACGCGTTCGACCTGGTGGGCCTGCTGTGCATCGAGCTGTTCATCGGTCGCGACGGACACGTGCTGGCCAACGAGATGGCGCCGCGACCGCACAACTCCGGCCACTGGACGCAGGACGCCTGTGCCACCAGCCAGTTCGAGCAATTGGTGCGCGCGGTTTGCGGCCTGCCGCTTGGGCCGGTCGATCTGCGGGCGCGCCAGGTGGTGATGACCAACCTGATCGGCGATGAGGCCGCGCAATGGCAGGCCATCGCCGCCGAGCCGGGCACCAAGCTGCACCTCTACGGCAAGAGCGAGGCCCGCCCTCGCCGCAAGATGGGGCACGTCAACCGGGTGTCGTGGTGAGTTCGTCCCTTCCCCACGCCTTGGCGTGGGGGAGGTGGCCCGAAGGGCCGGATGGGGAGCCGACGTGGTGCCAGGTGTGAGAGACCACGGCGTCTCCCCTCCGGCCCTTCGGGCCACCTCCCCAACTCCGTTGGGGAGGAATGGTCCCTGCTCACCGCGCCGGACGGGTGGTCCAGCGTTCGCCGAATTCGCGTAACCGGCTCTTCAGTTTTTCGATGCGCATGACATCATCGATGCGCCGGTCGAGGAACGCCCAGGTCGCCGACGCACCTTCCGAACGGTCGTTGATCCAGTAGAGCACCGTGGCCGAGTACACGGCGGCGAGCGTGGCACGCTTGGTATAAAAGCTGAAATCGGCGGCGCGATCGCCGGCGGCGTACCACATGGCGTCGACCGTGCGGTAGAGCAGCCTGGCGGCCAGCGGCCCGTTCATCGGCAGGCCGAGCGTGGTGAGCGCCCGGCCGATCGCCTCGCGGTGCGCGGCGTTCTGCTCCAACCGTACCCGCACGGCCAGCGGGATGCGCTCGCGGACCTTCAGGCCGGCGATACCGCGCCGCTCCAGCTCGGCGACCATGCGACGGTCGGCCCGCGTACTGTGATACTCGATCAAGTCGAGCGCGCCGCCGGGAAAGGCCAGCGCCGCCTCGTCGGCGGTGACGATGCCGTCGTTGACGGCGGCGCGGACCGCGGCCGGCCCCCAGCCGTCGAACGGCACATGGAACAGCACCGCGTCCAGAACCCGATCCCGCAGAGCGTCGCCGGCGGCGTGCGTCTCGTCCATGGCGGCCTCCTGGCTAACTGGTTCAGGATATAGGAAGTTTTTGGCGCTTCGCAGGCCCCGGCGAGCGACAAATCGCAGCCCCTGCCCGAGGTCGGCCGGCCACCGGTCAGGCTTCCCATCGCCCGCCGGCTGTGATACCACCCCCGCCTCGCACGGCCGGCGCCACCGCCAGGCCGACCCAGATTCAGGCCAGAGAGGAGCGTGAGAACAAGTGCAGGTCCTGGTTCGCGACAACAACGTCGATCAAGCGCTACGTGTGCTGAAGAAGAAGCTTCAGCGCGAGGGCGTCTTCCGTGAGATGAAACTGCGTCGCAACTATGAAAAGCCCTCGGAACGCCGCGCCCGCGAGCGCGCCGAAGCGGTACGCCGGGTGCGCAAGCTGATGCGCAAGCGGATGGAACGCGAGGGCTACTAGCCCCGTTCCGACCTCCGGACCTTGACCAAGCCCCCGCCCGCGCGGGGGCTTTGGCTTTTTGGCTCGTGGGCGGCCGCCACGAACCACCGATTTCGACCCCAGCTGGCTTGGATCGACCGACGAATTGCCACGCGAACCCCGGTGCACCGGCAAGATTGATCGCGTCGCGCCGCCGGTGTAGCGCTGCGAATGCGGTGACCACATTGGGTCTCGCCGGATCGGTCGCCGCGGAAATCTCGTCACTCCGGGAGGCGCAACATGCCCGCACACTCCTCGACCGCCATCGGCCGTCGTCGCTTCGCCGCCATGGCCGCCGCGATTGTTGCGGCGCCCTCTGTCGTGCACGGCCAGGCGCCGTGGCGACCCTCCCGGCCGATCTCGATCTACAATCCGTTCGCCGCCGGCGGCGTCACCGATATCCATCTGCGCTTCCTGGCCGAGCGCGCGAGCAAGATGCTGGGCCAGCAGGTGCTGGTCGATCCCAAGCTTGGCGCCGGCGGCACCCTGGCCGCGGCGCAGATGCAGCACGCAAAGCCGGACGGCCACACGCTCGCCTGCATGAGCATCAACAGCCTGCGCTATCCGCACTACCAGGAAACCGCTTGGCACCCCCTGCGCGACTTCACCTACATCATCGGCTTGTCGACCTACACCCTGGGCGTGATCGTGCGCGCTGACTCGCCCTGGAAAACCATCGAGGACCTGATCGCGGCCGGCAAGCGCGAGCCGGACAAGTACAACTACGGCAACAGCGGCGCCGGCGGCAGCGGCCAGCTGCTGATGATCGACGTCGAGCAGGCCACCGGCGCCAAGTTCACGAGCGTTCCCTACAAGGGCGGCGCCGAATGGATGCAGGCGCTGCTGGGGGGACACATCGACTTCATTTCCGACGCCTCGCAGTGGGTGCCGTTCGTCGAGTCCGGGCAGGCCCGCATCCTTGCGCTGGCGACGGAGGAGCGTCTGCCCAAGTTTCCCGACGCGCCTACCCTGCTGGAGCGCGGCATCAAGGCCGTCGGCTACAGCCCCTACGGCCTCATCGGTCCGAAGGGCCTGCCGCCGGCGATCGTGACGGCGGTGCACGACACCTTCAAGGAAGCCATGGCCGATCCCGCCCATGCCAAGCTGCTGGACCAGTTCAGCCAAGCCTCCTGGTACAAGAGCCCGGCCGAGTATCGCGCCTTCGCCGAGAAGTACTTCGAGGACATCAAGCCGGCCTTGATCAAGGCCGGCCTGGCCAAGGGATAGGGGTGCACGCTGCGGCGGCCAACCGGGCCGCAAGCCGGTCCTCCTTTGCGACCGGCGAGCCACCATGTGGCCAGTCGACTCCGCCCTCACCCTGAGGAGCGAGCGAAGCGAGCGTCTCGAAGGGTGTGCTGCATCACCAGCGGAACGATAAGGTACCGGAGGCGCCACCACACCCTTCGAGACGCCGGCCACTGGCCGGCTCCTCAGGGTGAGGAGTGATGTTGGTCGCCAATACCAGAATGTGCCGGTGTTGACGCCCGCGCTCCCAGGTCTCAGTGACCCTGTTCGAGCGCCTTGACGATGTCCTCGGTCATCTTCTTGGCGTCGGCGAACAGCATCATGGTGTTGTTGCGGAAGAACAGCTCGTTGTCGACGCCGGCGTAGCCGGACGCCATGCCGCGCTTGACGAACAGCACGGTCTTCGACTTGTCGACCTCGAGGATCGGCATGCCGTAGATCGGGCTCTGCGGATCGGTCTTGGCGGCCGGATTGGTGACGTCGTTGGCGCCGATCACGAAGGCGACGTCGGTGGCGGCGAAATCGCGGTTGATCTCGTCGAGCTCGAAGACCTCGTCGTAGGGCACGGCGGCCTCGGCGAGCAGCACGTTCATGTGGCCGGGCATGCGGCCGGCCACCGGATGGATGGCGTAGCGCACCGTCACGCCGGCCTTCTTCAGCAGGTCGGCCATTTCGCGCAACGCGTGCTGCGCCTGCGCCACCGCCATGCCGTAGCCCGGCACGATGATCACACTGGAGGCGTTGCCCATCAGGAACGCCGCGTCCTCGGCCGAGCCGGGCTTGACCGGCCGGTCGGTCTTTGCGGTTACCGCCGCCGTGCCGCCGTCGGTGCCGAAGCCGCCGAGGATGACGTTGAAGATCGAGCGGTTCATGCCCTTGCACATGATGTAGCTCAGGATCGCGCCCGAGCTGCCGACCAGCGCGCCGGTGACGATCAGCGCCGTATTGGCAAGGGTGAAGCCGATGCCGGCCGCCGCCCAGCCGGAGTAGGAGTTCAGCATCGACACCACGACCGGCATGTCGGCGCCGCCGATCGGCAGGATCAGCAGGAAGCCGAGCAGCAGCGAGACGACGATCAGCAGCACGAAGGCGGAGCCCGAGCCGGTGCCGGCGAACCACACCAGCAGGCCCACCATCGCTATGCCGAGCGCCGCGTTGAACGCGTGCTGGCCGCGGAACACCAGCGGCGCGCCCGACATGATGGCCTGCAGCTTGGCGAAGGCGATCACTGAGCCGGTGAAGGTGATGGCGCCGATCGCGGTGCCCAGGCCCATCTCGACCAGGCTGCCGGTGGCGATCTTGCCTTTGGTGCCGATGCCGAAGGCTTCCGGCGCTAAAAATGCCGCGGCCGCGACGAACACCGCCGCCAGGCCGACCAGCGAGTGGAAGGCCGCCACCAGCTGCGGCAGGGCGGTCATCTGGATGCGCAGCGCGATGAAGGTGCCGATGGCACCGCCGATCACCAGGCCGGCGACGATCAGCCACCAGCTGAGCACGCCGGGCATGGCGATGGTGACCACGATGGCGATCACCATGCCGATGACGCCGTAGAGGTTGCCGGCACGCGCCGATTCCGGCGACGACAACCCGCGCAGCGACATGATGAACAGAATCGCCGCGACGAGGTAGCCGTAGGACGCGAGTTCTTGGGTCATTGGCTGCTTCTCCGCCCTACTTCTTGGCCGGCGCGGCCTTCTTCTTGAACATCGACAGCATGCGCTGCGTGACGATGAAGCCGCCGAAGATGTTGACCGCCGCCAGCGCGACGGCGATGAAGCCGAAGATCTTGGCCGTCACTTCCGCGCCGGTGGCGCCGACCAGACCGGCCGCCAGCAGCGCGCCGACGACGATCACGGAGGAGATCGCGTTGGTGACCGCCATCAGCGGCGAATGCAGCGCCGGCGTCACGCGCCACACGACGTAGTAGCCGACGAAGCAGGCCAGCGCGAAGACCGTGAGGCCCAGGGTCAACGCGTCCCCGCCCTGGGCTTCCGGGGCGGCGGCCCGGGCCAGATGG
>DATFGV010000528.1:0-6250 GCA_035249115.1 Vineibacter sp. | reverse complement strand
GCAGGCTCGACCCCGACCGCCGCGCCGCCGGCGGTGAGGAGCGTTCACCGGAGGCTGTCGAGGCGGCGCTGCGCCTGTCCGACGGCGATCGCCGGCGCGTGCAGGTGGCGTTGACCGCGCTCGGTCACAACATCGGCGCCGTGACCGGGTTCTTCGGACCGCGCACGCGCGCAATGCTCACGGCCTGGCAGAAGGCGCAGGGCCTGCCGGAGACCGGCTACCTGACCGCGGCGCAACACGACACGCTCAAGCAGCAGGCGGCTGCCGCGCTGGCAAGGTACGACGAGGAACAGCGCCGGCGGACGGAGTAGCGGGCGCCTGGAAGACCGGGTCAGGGTGGACGCACGCCGCCGAACGACGTCTTCCTTGTCGTCCTGAGCGAAGCGAAGGACCTCTTGGACCGTCGAAGCGCACGGGCCGCCGTAGGGCACACGGTGCGTCAACCCGTGTCTCGTGCCAATCGACGGTCCAAGAGGTCCTTCGCTTCGCTCAGGACGACAGCGAAGGTCCAATCGCCTCAAACGAACGTCAGCAGACGGCGGGGATTGTGGACCAGGATGGCGTCGATTTCGTCGTCGCTGTAATCGCGGCGCTGCATCATCGGCACGACGTTGCGGAAGATGTGGCCGTAGCCGTGCCCGCCGAAGACGCTCAGGCGCGTGCGATAACAGATGTCGTGGCTGATCACGACCCGGTCGAGATGGCCATGGTCGATCAGCGCCCGAATCAGCCGCAGCCGGGTCGCGTCGTTGGGCATGTCGATGTCGCTCAGCCCGTAGTACGCGCTTTCCTGGCCGAACAGGTCGAACTCGACGGTGACGCCGCTGTCGGCCAGTCGCAGCAGGCGCTCGACGTCGAAGATCGTGCGGTCGATGTGGCTGATCACGACCCGCTCGGTCGAATGGCCGGCCGCCTTGATGAAATCCGCGACCTCCTGCGGCTGGTCCTCGTGCCGGCCGGGATGGACGTTAAGCGCCGCGCCGGTCTCCTCCATCGCCAGCAGCGCGCCGCGCATCACGCGCTTCTCCAGCTCGGTCCACGGCGCCTGGCAACCGATCTCGCCGATCATGCCGGCGCGCACGTCGGTGCCCCAAGCGCCGAGCTGCACCTGATCAATCATCTCGCGCGCGAAATCGTCGACGGTGCGGCCGTGGTTGCGCGCATCCTGGTAGTCGTTGACGTAGTGGCCGCAGCCCATCACCAGCTGTACGCCAGTGCCTTGTGAGATGCGCCGCAGCCCGGCGGGATCGGGCGACAGGCCGCCGCAGCTCAGCTCGACCACGGTGTCGCCGCCTTCGCGCTTCAGCAGGTCGAGCTCGCGCACCGCCACGTCCTCGAGGTCGAGCATGTACTTGCGGCCGGCGCGGGCGATGCCGTGGCCGTAGTTGATCTGCCAGACGTTCTCCAGGGAGATCTCGGGGCCGAGATCGTTGGCATTGCGGGTGCCCGGCGGGCGGATGTCGCACAGCACGTGCTCGTGCATCAGGGTGCGGCCCAGCAGCGCCGGATCGATCGGACCGAGCACGGTCTGCGCCTTGCCGCGCAGGCCGTCGCGCGTGAGGCGGGTCATGACTTGCCTCCCCACGCAGTGGGGAGGTGCCCCGAAGGGGCAGAGGGGACCCCGCGTGGTCTCTCAACAGGATTCACCACGTCGGCTCCCCCTCCGGCCTTCGGCCACCTCCCCCAGCTTCGCTGGGGGAGCGATGATGTTCCTCCCCAGCGAAGCTGGGGAGGTGCCCCGAAGGGGCGGAGGGGACCTGACGTGGTCTCTCAATATGGATCACCACGTGCGGTCCCCCTCGGCCTTCGGCCACCTCCCCCAACTTCGTTGGGGGAGCAACGCTCATAGCTCACGCAGAACGTTGCGGTAGGCGCCGCAGTAGTCGTCGACGGCGGCCATGAAGGCGTCGTGGTCGGATGGTGTGAGCGCCAGCGACAACGCCATGAAGCCGCGCCGCGCCAGGTAGTAGCCGCGGTGCAGCATGTTGAGATGGAACAGGGCGCGGGCCTCGACCGGCGTCGCCTTGGTGTCGTGCGGCTGCGCCACCGGCGTCGACTGCCAGTGCACCACGACGATCGAACCGGTGCCGGTCGCCTGCAGCGGCACGCCGTGCTTGCGGCCGGTCTCGTTGAGCCGCGCCCGCAACCGCTCGCCGTCGTCGTACAGCTTGTCGGCGGCCTCGGGTGTGAACACCTTGGTCAGGCCGGCGACGCCGGCGGCCATGGTCAGCACGTTGTTGTTGAAGGTGCCGGCATGCGGCCAGGCGTCGGCCTGGCTCGGGTCGTAGCGCCGCATCAGCTCGTGCCGGCCGCCGAAGGCACCGAAGGTCATGCCGCCGCCGAGATACTTGCCGAGCGTCGTCATGTCGGGGACGACGCCCAGCTTCTTCTGCAGGCCGCCCGAGGACATGCGCGAGGTCATCACCTCGTCGAAGATCAGCACGATGCGGTGGCGTGTCGCCTCGTCGCGCAGCATTTGCAGGTAGTCGCGCGTCGCCGGGATGCCGCCGCCGGAGCCCATCATCGGCTCGATCAGGATGGCGGCCAGCTTGTCGGCATTGGCGCCGATCAGGGCGCGCGTGCCCTCGATGTCGTTGATCTTCGCCATGACGACCGGGAAGGGAGCGTTGATCGGGAAGTCCGGGCCATAGAAGAACGTCAGCACGCCGCCGTGGTAGGCGCCGTCCATCACCATGATGTGGCTGCGATTGGTGTGGGCGCGTGCCGTCACCAGCGCCATCAGGTTCGACTCGGTGCCGGAGTTGGTGAAGCGCACCAGGTCGAGCGACGGGAAGCGCTGGCACATGAGTCGCGCCAGTTCAGCTTCGTCGCGGTTGGGGCCGCCGAACACGATGCCGCCCTTTGAGGCGCGGGCGATCGCTTCCATGATCACCGGGTGCGAGTGCCCGTAGAGGCCGGCGGTGTATTCGCCGAGGAAGTCGACATAGCGGTGGCCGTCAATGTCGGTCAGGGTCTGGGCTTCGGCCTGCGCGATCGCCACCGGGAACGGGCTGTAATACAGCACCGAACGGGTATTGCCGCCGGGCATCGATTTCGCCGCCTCGTCCTGCCGCGCCTGGCTCTTCGGGTTGGCGGTGACGTAGCGTTCCTCGGTCTCGCGCAGCGCCTCCTGCAGCGACACGTTGATGCGCGGCTGGTCGTTCATCGGTTCCTCCCGCCGGCGGGCTGTTGGCCACCGCCGTCCGCAAGATTAACCACAGAGCCCACGGAGGTCACAGAGAAAGGCACGGGTTCGGCGACAATCCTGCAGGGAAGCACGCTTGCGCGAACAGACGCTGGGGGCGCGCCACTCCAGTGGCGCGTCATCTCATGGAGCAGCACATGACGCGCCACGGAATGGCGCGCCCCCAGCACGTGACCCGCGAGCGAGTTCTTCGCTTCGGTCCTCTGTGGGCTCTGTGTTCTCTGTGGTTGCTGTCGCTTCCGTCTGATCTGCTCGGCTAGCGGCGTGTCAGGCCACCGCGGCGATCTCGGCGTCACTCAGGCCGACAGCGCGCAGCACCTCGGCGGTGTGCTGGCCGAGCGACGCGGTGAAGTCGCGGGCGCGTGCCTGCGATGCCGACAGCCGGAAGGGCGGGTTCGGCACGCCGCACAGGCCGCCGGCGTCGCGCACCATTTCCATGATGCCGCGGTGCTTGGCCTGCGGATCGTCGAGCGCCTCCTTGACCGTGCGGTAAGGCGAGCAGGGCACGCTGAACTTTTCCAGGATCGGCACCAGCTCCTTGATCGGCACGGTGCCCGACCATCCCTCGAACAGGTCCATGAACTGCGCCCAGTTCTTGCGGCGATCGGCATAGTCAGCGAAGCGCGGGTCCTCGAGCCATTCTGGGTGTCCGGCCGCCCTGGCCAGATCGCTGAAGGTGCGCTCGCTGGCGGTGGCGATGATGATGTAGCCGTCCTTGGCCTTGACCGGCCCGAACATCGGCCGTGACGGCATTTCGATCGGGAACTGGGCGCGCTGGAACTCCGACATCAGCAGACCGAGCATGGCGTCGTACATCGCCAGGTCGATCATCTGGCCGACACCGGTGGTGCGCTTCTGCACCAGCGCCGTCATGACCGCGCCGAAGGCGTAGGCGCCGGCCATGAAGTCGGCGATGAAAATGCCGTTGAAATCCGGCTTGGCGCGTTGGTCTTGCTGGTAGGTCAGATGCGCGAGGTCATAGCCGGTAGCGGCGTGCACCACCGGCGCATAGGCCGGGCGGTCGGCGCCCGGGCCGTCCTGGCCATAGCCGGAAATGGCGCAGTAGATCAGGTCGGGCCTGATCGGCTTCAGCACGTCGTAGTTCAGCCCCAGCCGCCGCATCACGCCTGGCCGGAAGTTCTCGACCACGATGTCGGCGCCGGCGACCAGCCGCTTGACCGCTGCGACGGCGGCCGGCTTCTTGAGGTCGAGGGCGACGCTCTTCTTGCCGGCGTTTAAGTGCGCAAACACCGCGCTGGCGCCGTCGCGCAGCGGCGGGCGGCTGCGCATCAATTCGCCCTCCGGCGACTCGATCTTGATCACCTCGGCGCCGAGGTCGGCGATCAGCCGGGTGCAGTGCGGCCCGGCGATGGTGGTGGTGAAGTCGAGAACCCGGATTCCGGCCAGTGCGTCGGTCATGTGATCTGCCGTCCCAGCAAGACGAGAACAACGCCGCCGACCACCAGCACGCTGCCCGCCAGCTCGCCCATGGTCGGCCGTTCGTGCAGCATGTAGCGGCTGGCGATGAAGGTGAAGACCAGCTCGATCTGTCCCAAGGCGCGGACGAAGGCGGCGCTCTGCAGCGCGAAGCCCATCGCCCAGCAGGCCGAACCGAGCACGCTCAGGAGTCCGACCAGACCCGAGGAGCGCCAGGTGGTGATCGCCTTGACCAGCTGCTGCGGTTCGCGCGCCGCGAGCCAGGCGCCCAGGATCAGGGTCTGCAGCGTGTTCATCACCGCCAGGGTGAAGATGGCGCGGATCATGAAGTCGCCGGTCGGCAGGTGCAGCGCGCCCTGGCGGATCGACAGCGCCGCGACGCCGAAGATGCCGCCGGCGGCTATCCCCACCAGCGCCGCCTTGTGCGCCCAGCCGAGCACGATCTCGCGCAGGCTGCGGGTGTCGCCCTTGACCGACAGCACGATGACGCCGAACAGGCTGATCAGGATGCCGGTCCAGGCCATGACGCCCAGGGACTCGCTCAGGATCAGCACGCCGACCAGCGCCAGCTGCACCGTCTCGGTCTTGGAATAGGCGGTGCCGACCGCGAAGTTACGCAGCTCGAAGGAATAGATCAGCAGCGAGGTGGCGACGATCTGCGCCACGCCGCCCAGCGCCGCCCAGCCGACGAAAATCCAGTCCCAGTCGGGCAGGGCGCGGCCGCCGAGAGTCATCAGCAGCACCAGCATCAGGATCGACACCGGCGCGCCGTAGACATAACGCACGAAGTTGGCGCCGTTGGTGCTCAGCAGCGCCTTCAGCTTCTGCTGCAGGGCGGTGCGGGTGCACTGGAAGAAGGCGGCCGCGACGGTGATCGGAATCCACAACTCCACGGCGCCCGGTTCCTCCCCACATCGCCGGCATTCGGGCGCAAACGCACCTCGTTGACGGCGGCGCTGGACTGTATCGGGGCCAGGCGGCAGAGTCATGCCGTCGGGCCGCAAAGGTGGTTTGCGGCCCGACCGCGCGTCGGGAGTGGCCATGTTCGAAGCGATCTTCGCCAGCGCCTTAAGGGCGCTGCCCGTCTTCCTGCTGCATCTTGGCGTCACCCTGGCGATCCTGGCGCTGGGCGTGCTGATCTACATGTGGGTGACGCCGCACCAGGAGACCCGCCTGGTGCGGGAGGGCAACGTGGCGGCGGCGACATCCTTCGGCTCGGCGGTGGTCGGCCTGGCGCTGCCGCTGGCGATCTGCCTGTCGCGCAGCGTCAACGTCGCCGACATCGTGATCTGGGGCATCGTCGCGCTGGTGGTGCAGCTGGTGACCTTCTTCGTCATGGGCCTGGTCTTCAAGGACCTGTCGCGGCGCATCGAGAACGGCGACATGGCGGCGGCAGTGGCGCTGGCCGCCACCAAGGTCAGCGTCGCCGCCGTCAACGCCGCCGCCATCGCCGGCTGACGGCGCGTGTAAGGCGGGTCGACGATGGGCCGCGCGCTGCTGATCTGGCTGGCGATCGTCGGCGTGCTGGCGGCGATCTACGCCCTGCTGCCGCAGCACATGCGCGGCGAGCCACGCCGTCCATTGCCGCCGGACGAGTTGCGGCCGCTG
>DATFGV010000527.1:0-2368 GCA_035249115.1 Vineibacter sp. | reverse complement strand
CGTTTCGAGACCGGCGAGCCCTTCGCGCACGGCGGTCGAGATCAGGTGGCCCAGCTTGACGCCGCCGCCGGCCTTGATCGTGGTGCCGTTGACGGTCGTTTCGCCGAAGGCCGGAGCGGACAGGCGGATGACCATGCCGGGGACGCCTTCGTCCTGTACCAGCACGTTGCTGCCGCCCCCCAGCAGGCGGACCTGGATATCTTGTTCGCCGCTGCGCCGCAGCAGGTCGCGCAGTTGATCCACGCTCGTGGGTTCGGCAAAGAATTCGGCCGGACCGCCGATCTGAAACCAGGTGTGAGGCGCAAGCTGCTCACCCTGCCGCACGATGTCTTCCAAGCCGACCAGCCAACCCATCAGTTACTTTCCGTATGTCGCCTGCACCTAACGTTATTACCACGTCGCCCGGCATGACCGCCGCGGCGATCTGCTCCAGGATCTCGTCACAATCGTGAACCGGCAAGACGTCGACCGGCAGGACGCTGACGCCCGGCCGGAGCCGAGCGTGCTGGCGTACCCGCTCAGCCAGATCGGCCGCCGTAACATCCCCCGGCGCGGCCGCCCCTTCGCGTGCCCGATAGATCTCGGCCACCGCCGCATGATCGGCATTGTGCAGGCTGGCGGCGAATTCGTCCAGCAGGTGTTTGGTCCGGGAAGCCTGATGGGGCTGAAAAACGCACCACAGCCGCCGCCGGGGATACATCTGGCGGACGGTGGCCAAAGCAGCCGAAATCTCGGTCGGATGATGGGCATAATCGTCCACCAGCACGATCCCTTGCCAGCAGCCGACAACCTCCATCCGCCGCCGCAAACCGCGAAATTTGGCCAGCGCCGGGGCGATCGCCTCCGCCGGCACACCAGCCGCCGCTGCCAAAGCCGCCGCCGCCAGGGCGTTGGCCACCTGGTGCTTTCCGGGGACTGCTAGCGTGACCGGTCCAAGGTTTTGTTCGCCACGCCGCAAGTCGAAACTGTAGTGCCCGCCTTTGGCGCTGCGGGCGGTGGCCCGCCAATCGCAGCCGGCGGCCTGGCCGAACGTCTCGACGCGGCAAGGCAGGTCGCGCACGACGCGGCTCGTGGCTGGGCAATCGCCATTGGCAATCACGGCCCCTTCGCCCGGCACGGTTTCGACAAACTGCCGAAACGCAGCTTCGACATCGTCCAGCGAGCGGAAGTAATCAAAGTGGTCGGCTTCGATCCCGAGCACGGCCACGAGGTGCGGCGCGAGGTTCAGGAAGTTGGCTCGATATTCACAGGCTTCGACGAGCACGAGCTGGCCGCCGCCAGCGCGGCCGGCCGGTTCGACGCCCAACGGCGAGGCGCCCATGACGACGGTCGGATCGAGCCCTGCTTCGACGAGGATGGCGGCCGTCATGGCGGTGGTAGTCGACTTGCCATGTGTGCCGGCCACCGCCATGCCGATGCGATCGTTCATCAGCCGGCCGAGCATGGCCGGGTAGCTCAGTTCCGGGATGCGCAGAGTTGTCGCGCGTTTTCGTTCGGCCGCCGTCGGCGGCACGGCATCGCTATAGATGACGAGGTCCGTGGCCTGGCTGACATGCGCGGCGGCGTGACCTTTATAGACGCGGACACCGGCTTCGCGGAGCCAGGCGGCGGCTTCGGGCGCGAGGTCCGAACCGGTGAGGTTCCAGCCGCGCTCGAGCAGGACGCAAGCCAGCGACTGCATGCCGGCCCCGGCGATGCCGCAGAGATGGGCTCTGGGCGCGCCGTTGAAGATCGCGGCCGGGAGTGAGGCAGTCGGCTTCAAGTGGACATTCCGTTGTCCAGGCGTGCGTGGCAATCGTCGCTATTGGCCAAGGCTTCTCGGTGGCGCTGCCTCGCTCACGCTTCGGGTCGTGACGAGGACCGCGCCGGCCCGTCCTTGGGCGGCGAGGGATGATACGTGTTCTTAAGTTCGAGCGTCAATGCAAGCTGGGTAGACCAGGCGAGCCACCTGCTGTGCAGCATCGGGCCTGGCCATAGACTTCATGAAGGCGGACATCTCGGATCGCCGCAAATCGTTGGTCAACAACTCCGCGACACTACTGCCAGCAGTGAGTTGCAAGACCTCGGCGGCGCCGGCGGCGGCGAAGGCTTCGGCGTTGCGGCGCTGGTGGTCGTCGGCGGCGTGGGGATAGGGACAGAGTAGCGCGGGGACACCGGCCGCGGCCAACTCAGCGAGGGTCGTGCCGCCGGCGCGGCAAATCGCCAGACCAACAGTGGGCAACAGTGCCGGCAGGTTGTCGATAAACGGCACGACCTCGGCCGCGATATTCGCGCGGCGATAGGCTGCTTGCACCATCTCGACGTCGGCGGGGCCGGTCTGATGGAGGATCCGCCAGCCGGTGAGCGCGGCGCCGGCTGAGGCCAATAT
>DATFGV010000526.1:0-4159 GCA_035249115.1 Vineibacter sp. | reverse complement strand
GTCACCGCGTGACAGCCGCGCCGGACCGCGCGCCGAAGAGGCGCTCAGGAAGGCGCCGCCAGCGCAGATGGCCGCGCCGGCCGATCAGGTCGCGGCGCAGGAGGCGCTGACCCAGGTGATGTTCCGTTTCCCCAGCGCGATCTCCGTCGCCAACGGCCGCACCCTGTCGGTGCCGATCATCAACGGCGAGGTGCCGGTCAAGCGCCAGGCGCTGTACCAGCCGGAGACGCATCCGCGCCATCCGCTGGCCTCGGTGCGGCTGGCGAACGACGGCGCCACCGGCCTGCCGCCGGGCGTGATCACCATCTACGAGCGCGCCGCCGACGGCCTGATCGCCTATGTCGGCGATGCGCGCCTGTCGGCGCTGCCGCCGGGCGAGAACCGCCTGTTGAGCTACGCGCTCGACCAGAAGGTGACGATCGAGACGGAGAGCGGCCGCAAGGAGACCTTGGTCAAGGGCAGCATCGCGCAGGGCGTGCTGCGCTACGAGATGCTCAATCGCCAGACCACGACCTACAAGGTCAAGGCGCCGGCGCGCGAGAGCCGCCAGCTGCTGGTCGAGACGCCGATCCTGCCGGGCTGGAAGCTGATGAAGATGGAAGGCAAGGACGTCGGCCAGGTCACCGGCAAGTACCGGGTGCCGTTCGAGCTGAAGGGCGGCGAGTCGCACACCTTCGAGGTCGTGCAGGAGCAGACGGCGCTGGAGACCCTGGAACTGGTCGATGCCGACACCGACCGCCTCGGCTTCTTCGCCAAGGCCAAGGAGTTCGACCAGAAGACGCGAGACGCGCTTGGCCGCATCATCCAGCTGCAGGGCGTCGTCGCCACCGCCGAGAAGCGGGTCGAGCAGGGCGACGCGCAGCGCAACCGCATCGTCCAGGAGCAGCAGCGCATCCGCGAGAACCTGCGCTCGGTGCCGACCAACTCCGACCTGCACCGCCGCTACATTGCGACCCTGGATCGGCAGGAGACCGAGCTGGAGGCGCTTGCCCGGCAGCGGGCTGATGCCGAGAAGGCGGTCGAGGCGGCGCGCGGGCAGCTGGAGGCCTACATCAAGACCCTGGGATGACAGCGGCCGCCGTGGCACCGTAAGATCGGCACGACCGCGGCGATGAAGACAGGCGCGGACGGAGAGATGACGAACGCGCCGGTACTTCTGTCGATCGCCGATGGCATCGCGACTCTGACCTTGAACCGACCGAAGGAGATGAACTCCTTCGACGGCATCACGGCGCAGGCCATCCTCGAGTCGCTGGCCCGTATCGCGACCGACCCGGCCGTCCGGGTGGTGGTTGTCGCCGCCAACGGGCCAGCGTTCTCCGCCGGCGGCGACTTCAACTGGGTGTTGGGCTGGCCGGAGCTCAGCGAGGCCGAGCGGCAGGCGGGCGCCCGCGCCATGACCGAGGTGGTGCAGGCGATCTACGAGCTGCCGCAACCCAGCATCGCGCGGGTGCAAGGTGCCGCGGTCGGTGGCGGCGTCGGCGTGATGCTGGCCTGCGACTGGGCGATCGCCGCCGAGACGGCGCGCATCGGCCTGACCTCGGGGCGCAACGGCCTGCTGGCCGGCATCGCGATCCCGGTGCTGATCCAGGCCGTGGGACCGCGCCGCGCCCGCCAGCTGCTGATGCATGGCGGCGTCTTTCCCGCAAAGCAGGCGCTCGGCATGGGTCTGGTCGACCGGGTCGTGCCGGCCGATCGCCTGGACGCCGAGGTGGCCGCACTGGCGGGCGAACTGAAGCTCTGCGCCCCAAGTGTTCAGGCATTGATCAAGCGACTGGTGACGCGCTTGGACGCGATGCCAGCCGACGCCGACGCGGTCGACCTGGTCGCCGACAACGTCGCGCGCCAATGCGTGACCGACGAGGCGCGCGAGGGCATGTCGGCGTTCCTCGCCAAGCGGAGGCCGCGGTGGGCGTCATGAGACGGATCGTCACCGGGCTGGTTCTGATGTTGGCCATTCTCGCTGAGGCCGGTGCCGGCCGGGCGCAGTCGCAGCCGCCCAGCAAGGCGGTGGAAGAGTTCGCCGAAAGCGTCGGCTCGGTGATCTTCGCCGCCGGCCAGGGCGTGATCCTGGCGCGGGTCTGCGGTGGCGACGAGAAGGTCGGCCAAGCCATGCGCAATCTGGCGGTCGAGCGCGTGCGGCAATGCGCCGAAGCCGACCCGCGGCTGAAGGAGCTGGTCGAGCACACCGAGCAGGTGTTCGACACCATGCTGAAGAACGCCGATGCCGCCATCCAGCGCCGCGGCAAGGAGATGATTTGCGCGCTCTATCGCAGCCCCGACCTGCAGGTCGAGGTGGCGACGGCGCTGGAGATGGCCAAGCAACTGGCGACCGACACCGGCCAACAGCGCATCAGCCGCATGCCTTGCCCGGCCAAGGATTGAGGCGTTCTGGCTTCGGAGGGCAATGTGCGGCGGTTTTGGTGGTGCAGTCTCGTCATCGCGATGTTGATGCCGGTCGCCGCGGCGGCGCAGGCCCCAGGTGGTTCACGCAGCGACGATCCGCTGTCGCTGTTCGGCCAGGACATCTCCGCTGCCGTCGATCGCGCCGCCGACCTCAGCATCTATGCCACGCTGTGCGGCGTCGGCCGCGAGGCGGCCGCCTTTCAGCTCCGCGACGTGGCGGCGCGCAAACTGGCGGCGTGCTTCAAGGCCGACTCCAAGGCGGCGACGTGGTCCGCCGACTTGGCCAGGCAGTTCGACGGCAAGCGCGCCCTGCTGCAGGACCTCGCCCGCATGCGCAGCAAGGACGCGGTCTGCAGCCGGCTGTTCGAGAGCGATGGCAAGACCTTGTCGGCGTTCGGCCAGGCTGTCGCCGCCGACGGCGAGCGCTACGCTGCCTCGGCCGCGACGGCGCCGATCGCCGGCAGACCGTGCCCCTGAAACTGCGCTAGACTGCCGACGGTCATCGCCACGGATAGGCCCGCTCCGATGTTCAACAAGATCCTGATCGCCAACCGCGGCGAGATCGCCTGCCGGGTCATCAAGACGGCGCGGCGCCTGGGCGTGCGCACGGTGGCGGTCTATTCTGACGCCGACCGGCACGCCCGCCACGTCGCGCTGGCCGACGAAGCCGTCCATATCGGCCCGGCGCCGGCGCGCGAGAGCTACCTGGTGGCCGACAAGCTGGTGGCGGCCGCCAAGGCGACTGGTGCGCAGGGCGTGCATCCCGGCTACGGCTTCCTGTCGGAGAACGCCGGCTTCGCAGAGGCCTGCGCCGCCGCCGGCATCACCTTCATCGGCCCAACCCCGTCGGCGATCCGCGCCATGGGATCGAAGAGCGAGGCTAAGAAGCTGATGGAAGCGGCCAAGGTGCCATTGGTGCCGGGCTACCACGGCGACGACCAGTCGCCGGCGTTGCTGGCGCGAGAGGCCGAGCGCATCGGCTATCCGGTGCTGATCAAGGCGGCGGCCGGCGGCGGCGGCAAGGGCATGCGCATCGTCGAGAGCGCCGGCAAGTTCGCCGAGGCGCTGGCCGGCGCCCAGCGCGAGGCCAAGGCGGCGTTCGCCGACGATCACGTGCTGGTCGAGAAGTACCTGACCCGGCCGCGGCACATCGAGGTGCAGGTGTTCGGCGACACGCACGGCAACTACGTCTACCTTTTCGAGCGCGACTGCTCGATCCAGCGCCGCCACCAGAAGGTGATCGAGGAGGCGCCGGCGCCGGGCATGACCGCGGCACGCCGCAAGGCGATGGGCGAGGCGGCGGTGGCGGCGGCGCGGGCCATCAAGTATGTCGGCGCCGGCACGGTGGAGTTCATCGCCGACGAGTCGGGTGCCTTCTTCTTCATGGAGATGAACACGCGGCTGCAGGTCGAGCATCCGGTGACCGAGATGATCACCGGCCAGGATCTGGTCGAGTGGCAGCTGCGGGTGGCGACAGGCGAGAAGCTGCCCCTGGCCCAGGAGGCGCTGGCGATCGACGGACACGCCTTCGAGGTGCGGCTCTACGCCGAGGATCCGTCGCGCAACTTCCTGCCCTCGGTCGGCACCTTGAGCCACCTGTCGCTGCCCGGCCGGGCGCGCGGCGTGCGGGTCGACACCGGCGTGCGCCAGGGCGACGTGGTCAGCCCGCACTACGATCCGATGATCGCCAAGATCATCGTGCATGGCCGTGACCGTGGCGCCGCGCTGGCGCGCCTCTCCGCAGCGCTGGCCG
>DATFGV010000525.1:0-11467 GCA_035249115.1 Vineibacter sp. | reverse complement strand
TGCTTCAACACCGTCGAGGCCGGCAAGACCAAGGCGCCCAAGCCGGCGGCTTGGAAGGACCTCGCCAACGCCGCCTACAAGGACCAGATCGTGATGCCCAACCCGGCCTCGTCGGGCACCGGCTACCTGGCGATCGCCGCCTGGCTGCAGACCATGGGCGAGGACGCCGGCTGGAAATTCCTCGATTCGCTGCACCAGAACGTCGCGGTCTACACCCATTCCGGCTCGGCGCCCTGCGTGCAGGCCGCCAAGGGCGAGCGCATGATCGGCATCGGCTTCGACATGCGCGGCGCCAAGGAGAAGAGCGGCGGCGCGCCGATCGACCTGATCCTGGCCCAGGAAGGCGTCGGCTGGGAGATGGAGGCGTCGGGCATCGTCAAGGGCCGGCCGAAGGCCAGCGAGGACGCCGCCAAGCTGGTGATGGACTGGGTGGCGTCGAAGGACGCCAACGAGCTCTACGGCAAGTACTACGCGATCACCGCCCACCCCGGCGTCAGCGCAACGCCGCCCAACTATCCCGCCGGCGCCGTCGAGGCGATGGTCAAGAACGACCTCGGCTGGATGGCCTCGAACCGCGAGCGCATTCTGGCGGAGTGGACCAAGCGCTACGACTCCAAGTCGGCCCCCAAGCCGAAGTGAGGGGCGGCACACTTGGCGTTCGCCGGGGGCGCGCCACTCCAGTGGCGCGTCATGGGCGATGAGATGAGAAGACGCGCGACTGGAGTCGCGCGCCCCCGGCAACACGGCACACCACCGTCCCGGCGTCCGTGAGCGGTAACGGCACCTATCTCACGGTCGAGCGCGTCAGCAAGGCGTTCGGCGCCTTTACGGCGCTGCGCGAGGTGTCGCTGGAGATCAACCGCGGCGAGTTCGTCTGCTTCCTCGGGCCCTCGGGCTGCGGCAAGACCACCCTGCTGCGCGCCATCGCCGGCCTCGACCCGCAGACCTCCGGCACGATCCGCCAGGGCGACCGCGACGTCTCGGCGCTGCCGCCGTCGGAGCGCGACTTTGGCATCGTCTTCCAGTCCTACGCCCTGTTCCCCAACCTGACGATCTTCGACAACGTCGCCTACGGCCTGCGCAGCCGCCGCCAGCCCAGGGCCGGGATCACCGCCCGCGTCAAGGAGCTGCTCGACCTCGTCGGGCTGGCGGAGCAGGTGTCGAAGTATCCGGCGCAGCTGTCGGGCGGCCAGCAGCAGCGCGTCGCCCTGGCGCGGGCGCTGGCGACGTCGCCCGGCCTGCTGCTGCTGGACGAGCCGCTGTCGGCGCTCGACGCGCGGGTGCGGGCGCATCTGCGGCATGAGATCCGCGCGCTGCAACGTCGCCTGGGCGTCACCACCATCATGGTGACGCACGACCAGGAGGAGGCGCTGTCGATGGCCGACCGCATCGTGGTGATGAACCACGGCGTGATCGAGCAGGTCGGCACGCCGATCGACATCTACCGCAAGCCGGCCAGCGCCTTCGTCGCCGACTTCGTCGGCGCGATGAACTTCCTGCCGGCGACCGTGGCCGGCGACGGCCGGGTGACGATGGGTGCCTTGTCGCTGGCCTGCGCCGCAGCGCAGCCGATGGCGGCCGGCGCCGCGATCCAGGTCTGCGTGCGGCCGGAGGACGTGCAGATGCGCGGCATCGCCGCCGACACGCCGAACATCATCGAGGCGCGCCTGGCCGACATGGAGTTCCTCGGTTCCTTCTTTCGCGCCAGCATGCATCCGGTGGCGGCCGAAGACCTCGCGATCCAGGGCGACTTCTCGATCAATCTCGTGCGCGATCTCGGGCTGGCGCCCGGACAGACGATCCGCATCGCCCTGCCGCCCGACCGCCTCATCGCCTTCAGCCGCGGCTGAACCATGGCCGATCTTGCCGCCTCGTCCGCGCCGCTGATCCGGCCGCGCGTGTCGCGCGACGATTGGGTGATGCGCCTGGGCATCGTCGGACTCGTCATCCTGCTGATGGTGTTCGTGGCCTTGCCGCTGTGGGCGCTGCTGTCCAAGAGCTTCGAGGACGCGAACGGCAATTTCGTCGGCCTGGCGAACTACATCCGTTACTTCTCGACGCCGGCGCTGTTCGCCTCGATCGAGAACAGCTTCCTCGTCGCGATCCTGTCGACCGTCATCGTGCTGCCGCTCGCGTTCGTCTACGCCTATGCCCTGACGCGCGCCCGGCTGCCGTTCAAGCCGGTGTTCCAGGCGGCGGCGCTGGTCCCGATCCTGGCGCCGTCGTTGTTGCCGGCGATCTCGCTGATCTACCTGTTCGGCAACCAAGGCATTTTCAAGGGCCTGCTGTTCGGCGGTTCGATCTACGGCGCCGGCGGCATCGTCGCGGCGCAGGTGTTCTACTGCTTTCCGCACGTCCTGATGATCCTGGTGACGGCGCTGGCGATGTCCGACGGCCGGCTCTACGAGGCGGCGCAGGCGCTGGGCGCCTCGCGCTGGCGCATCTTCTGGACCGTCACCCTGCCCGGCGCGCGCTATGGCGTGATCAGCGCCGCCTTCGTCGCCTTCACCCTGGTGATCACCGATTTCGGCATCGCCAAGGTGATCGGCGGCCGCTTCAACGTGCTGGCGACCGACGTCTACAAGCAGGTGGTCGGCCAGCAGAACTTCCAGATGGGCGCCGTCGTCGGGCTGGTGCTGCTGGCGCCGGCGGTGCTGGCCTTCCTGGTCGACGCCGCCGTGCAGCGCAAGCAGGTGGCGCTGCTGTCGGCGCGGGCCGTGCCCTACGATCCCAAGCCGCGTACCGGCCGCGACCTGCCGCTGCTGATCTATTGCGCCGTGGTCGCCGCCATCGTGGTCGGCATCCTGGGCATGGCGGTGTGGGCCTCGTTCGTCAAGCGCTGGCCGTACAATCTGTCGCTGACCTTCGCCAACTACGACTTCGACGAGTTCGACCCCGCCGGCTGGGATCCGGTATGGACGTCGCTGAAGATGGCCGCCGCCGCCGCCGCGATCGGCGCCGTGCTGATATTCGTCGGCGCCTGGCTGCTGGAGAAGAGCCGGGGCTTCCACTTCACGCGCGGCGTCGCGCGGTTCCTGGCGACCCTGCCGCTGGCCGTGCCGGGCCTGGTGCTGGGCCTGGGCTACATCTTCTTCTTCATCGAGCGCGGCAATCCGCTGCACTTCCTTTACGCGACACTGGCCATCCTGGTGGTCAACACGGTGGCGCATTTCTATACCGTGGCGCATGTCACGGCGGTGACGGCGCTGAAGCAACTCGACGCCGAGTTCGAATCGGTGTCGGCGTCGCTCAAGGTGCCGCTCACGACCACGCTCGTGCGGGTGACGGCGCCGATCTGCCTGCCGGCGATCCTCGATATCTTCGTCTACCTGTTCGCCAACGCCATGACCACGGTCTCGGCCGTGATCTTCCTCTACGGGCCCGACACCAAGCTCGCCGCCGTGGCGGTGATCAACATGGACGAGGCCGGCATGACGGCGGCGGCCGCCGCCATGGCGACGATCATCGTGCTGGTGTCGCTGGCGATCCGCCTGTTGCACCTGGTGATCGAGCGCACCCTGCTGGCCCGCCTGCAGCGCTGGCGGCGACGGTAGCCTTCCTTCCCCACGAAGTGGGGAAGGTGGCCGAAGGCCGGATGGGGACCGGGCGTGGTTTCTCCATGAGGATCACCACGTTGGGTCCCCTCCGCCCCTTCGGGGCACCTCCCCACTTCGTGGGGAGGAAACTACTGCTGGAAGCGGCGCTGCCAGAATTCGCGCGAACGGCGTTCGCCGACGTCGCAGCCCTGGTCGTACGGCTTCTTGCCCGGTGCCGGCATCGAGCCTTCCAGTGATTGCGCCAGCTGCCGTGCGCCGCTGACGCCCGACCGCCGCTCGGGCACGTCGCTGTAGCGGCGCTTGCCGGGGTCGGTGCCGGCGATCTCCTGCAACAGCTTCTTGCGCACCGACTCCTGGAACTGGGAGAAGCCGTTGGCCACGACGATGAACGAACGCGGTCCGCCGATGACGCAACCCTCGTAGTATAGGTCGAGGTCATGGTCGGGCGGGAAGCCGTACTTGTTGGGCCTTCCGTTCATGATCGGCAGGCCGTTGATGGTGATGCGCCGGGCCAGGGCCTCGTCGCGCGCCACGGTGATCAGGCCGCCGTCGTTGTTGGCGCCGTCGCCGGAGATGTCGAGCACGCGCCGCTCGGCGATGTAGGGATTGCGCTCGAACAGCGGGATGGCGAAGCGGATGGCGCCGCTGATCGAGGTGCGGGTCAGCACCGTGATCGGCATCTTGGCCAGCTTGTCGGCGAACGCCTCGATCGCCGCCTCGCTGTCGAGCAGGGTCCAGTCGACCAGCAGCTGCTGGCGCCAGGAGTCGGACCACTCGAAGTAGGCGACCGCGATGCGGCCGTTGTAGCCGCCCAGGATCGCCTTCTTGATCGCCGGATCGGTGAAGGCGCGCACGTAGCCCTGACGCTGCAGTTCGGCCTCGTCGGGATCGATGCTGCCGGAGATGTCGATCGCCAGCGCCAGCGCCAGGTCGACCTCCTTGCCGTCCTGCGCCGCCGTCGGACTGAAGCACAGGCCCAGCAGCGCGATGCCCGACAGCAAGGCCCGCCATGCGCCGCGGCGCGTGTGGGCTGGGCGACTGACCAGCATGGACCGACCTCCAGGCGACGGATCGACAGGCGAAAAGCATAGGCGTTTGCCGCTGCCTGTCCAGCGCGACCGACGCTCGACAGGCATGAGGTGCTATTCATACTCTGTGCCAACGCCGCGATTTCGAAGGATTCCGCCATGGATCTTGCCCTCAGCCCCGAGGATCTGGCCTTCCAGGACGAGGTGCGCGCCTTCCTGCGCCAGAACCTGACACCCGACTTACGCGAGGCCGGCGCCCGCACCGGCGGCGTGTTCGCCGACTTCGAGATCGGCCTGCGCTGGTACCGCATCCTGGCGAAGCGCGGCTGGGCGGCGACGACTTGGCCGAGGGAGTACGGCGGGCCGGGCTGGACGGCGACGCAGCGCTATATTTTCGCCCGCGAGTGCACGGCGCACGATGCGCCGCGCGTCTTCAACATGGGCGTGCGCATGGTCGGGCCGGTGGTGATGAAGTTCGGCACCCCGGCGCAGAAAGCGAGGTATCTGCCCGGAATCATCTCCGGCGACATCATCTACTGCCAGGGCTACTCCGAGCCGGGTTCCGGTTCCGACCTCGCCTCGCTCAAGACCCGCGCCGACTCCGACGGCGATGACTACGTCATCAACGGCACCAAGATCTGGACCACCTTCGCGCACCACGCCAACCACATGTTCCTGCTGGCGCGCACCGGCGCCGGCGACAAGCCGCAGGAGGGCATCAGCTTCCTGCTGATCGACAGCATGCAAACGCCGGGCCTGACGGTGAAGCCGATCATCACCTTGGCCGGCGACCACGAGGTCAACCAGGTGTTCTTCGACAACGTACGCATCCCCAGGAGCAACCGCCTGGGGCCGGAGAACGAGGGCTGGACGGTGGCCAAGCACCTGCTGGAGTTCGAACGCGGCGGCGAGGCCTACACGCCCAACCTCTACGCCCGCCTCGAGGACGTGCGTCGCATCGTCCGCGAGGAGCGGGCCGGCGACGGCGCGCGGCTGATCGAGGCGCGCGACTTCGCCGAGCGGCTGGCCGCCACCGAGATCGAGATCCAGGCGCTGGAGATGATCGAGCTGCAGGTGCTGAGCGATCTCAGCCGCGGCAAGAACCCCGGCGCGGCGTCGTCGGCGATGAAGATCCGCGGCTCGGAAACGTCGCAGAAGATCGACGGGCTCGGCATCGAGGCGCTGGCGCATTACGCCGCGCCGTTCGAACCCGAGGCGCGCACCTTGGGCTGGAACGCGCCGACGGTGACGCCCGACTACGGCATCACCGCCATGCCGCTGTACCTCAACAACCGCGCCGCCACGATCTACGCCGGCTCCAACGAGATCCAGCGCAACATCATCGCCAAGGCGGTGCTGGGGTTGTAGAGCCGTTCGCCTCGATCTCCGACCCGGGTCGCGCGACCAAGCTTGGCGGCCGATGGGTCAGGCGGGCGCCGCATCGCATACCGCCGACGCAAGGCGGGTGGACAAGCTATACAGAAATACGTATACTTGTATGAGTGACGAGGCGATCAGGCCGGTTCGATGGGTCAGTTCCGCGAGGCGGGATCTGAAGAGCTTTCCGAAGGCCGTGCGGCGGCATGTCGGGCAGGCCCTCTACGCCGCCCAGCGCGGCACGGCGTATCCGACTGTCAAGGTACTGAAAGGCTTCGGCGGCCGGTCGGTGCTGGAGGTCGTCGCCGACCATGACAGCGATACCTACCGCGCCGTCTACACCGTGCGGCTGCGGGATGCGATTTATGTGCTGCACGCGTTTCAGAAGAAGTCGAAAAGGGGCATCACGACGCCGAAACGGGACCTCGACCTGATCGTGCAGCGCCTGGCGATGGCCGAGCGCGATCACAAGGAGAGACAGAACTGACCATGGCCAAGCGATCCCGGAACCTCGTCGAAGAGAGCAGCGGCAACGTGTTCGCCGACCTTGGCTTTCCGCACCCCGAGCGCGAACTGCTGAAGGCACGGCTGGTTCTGCAAATTCATCGCCTGATCCGGGCCCGCAAGCTGACGCAGGAAGCCGCCGGCGACATCCTGGGCATCAGGCAGCCGCATGTGTCGAGCCTCATGCGCGGACAGTCCGGCGCTTTTTCGGTCGAACGCCTGATGGAGTTCCTGACGGCCCTGGGCCAGGACGTCGAGATCACGGTGCGACCCAAGCGCAAATTGCGGGGCGCGATGTCGGTCGTGGCGCGGTGATGCTGCACGCGTCCCGGCGTCTCATCTGCCAGTCACCAGCGCAACATCATCGCCAAGGCGGTGCTGGGGTTGTAGAGCCGATCATCGATCGCCATCGGCGAGCCGCGGTGGCGCACCGGTGAGGTGTTCGGCGCGTCAATCCGGCAGCCCGGCCCGACGCGCGCCCTCCAGCACGTATTCGTAATCGTCCTCAGGATAGAGGCGATGTCGGCGCGACCACGTCATGCTGCTTTGTGGACGCAGTTCCAGCAAGCGCCGGATCGCCGTGCCCGCTTCTTCCATCAATCCGGCGTGCGCTAGGGCGCTCGCTAGATGCATGAAGGTCGGCGCGTGGCGCGGATTCTCCTGAGCCGCCTTGCCGAGCCAAGCCACAGCCTCCGGCACCTGCCGCCGATACAGGTGGCTGAATCCGCGCGCCAGGCTGAAGGTGAAGAAATGCGAATCGAACGGGCTCAACCGCATCGCGCGATCAGCATGGTCGGCCGCCGTGACGTAGTCGCCGGCGAAGTTGCGCACGATCGCGCCCCGGCCGAACGCCTTGGCCGAATTGGGATTGACCGCGATCGCGCGATCGAACCAGGGCAGGGCGGTCGCCAGGTCGCGGCTGAGGTGGCCCAGGGCGAAGGCGGCCTCGGTGAGCACGATCGAATCGCTTGGCTCCAGTTGGACGGCGAGGTGGGCCAGGCGCACGCCGTCGGCCGTCTCGGCGGCTTCGTCGTCCATCCAGCCGTAGATTTTCCGCAGCTGGATCCAACTGGCGAGGTAGCTGTGGGCCTGGGCGTAGCGCGGGTCCAGTGCGGCGGCGCGGCGCGCCATGCGCATGGCGCTGTCGACTCCGTCGCGGGAATAGAGCTGCTGTTCACCGAGCGCTTTCAGCAGCCAGTCATAGGCCTGCAGATTCTCTGTCGGCTTGCGGTTGGCGCGCTTGATCTCGGCCTGTGTCACGGACGGCTCGATTGCGCCGGCGACGGCCATCGTGACGCGATCCTGTAGATCGAACACATCCTCCAGCGCGCTGTCGAACCGATCGGCCCACAGATGCGCCCGCGACTCCGCCTCAACCAGCTGCCCAGTGATGCGCAACCGTTGGCCGGCCTTGCGCACGCTCCCCTCCAGCACGTAGCGCACACCCAGCTCGCGGCCGACCTGACGGACGTCGACGGATCTGCCCTTGTAGGTGAAGGTGGAATTGCGGGCGATCACGAACAGCGAGGCAGTGCGCGACAGGGCCGTGATGATGTCCTCGGTGATGCCGTCGGCGAAGTACTCCTGCTCTGGATCGCCACTCATGTTGTGGAACGGCAGCACGGCGATCGACGGCTTGTCGGGCAAGGGCAGAGGCGCGTCCACCACAGTCGATACGGCGGGCGCTGGCGACGTCTGCAACGCAGAGGCTGCGGCGGGCCAGTCGGCCGCGTCCCATTTGACGCGAAACGCACGCACCGGCCGGTCGATGTGCTTCAGGGCCAAGTCACCGAGATCGTCGAACGTTGCTCTCAGCCGACCTACGACAGCCTCGTGCACCGTACGCGAAATCAGGATGCCGCCGGGCGGCGCCTCCACTTCAAGCCGTGCTGCCACGTTCACGCCGTCGCCGTACAGATCGTCGCCCTCAACAATCAGGTCGCCCAGATGCAGACCGGTGCGGAAGACGATGGCAGCCTCCTCGGGTTGGCCCTGATTGGCGTCGGCCATCGCCTGCTGGAACGCGATCGCGGCCGACATCGCACCGACGGCGCTTGGGAACTCGGCCAGCGCGCCGTCGCCCGTCAGCTTGACCAGCCGGCCGCCGTAACGCGCCAGCGCGGGCTCGAAGCGCTGCTGCCGGTGCTCCCGAAGGCGCGCAAGCGTGCCCGACTCGTCGCGGCCCATCAGCCGCGAATAGCCGACGACGTCGGCCGCGATGATCGCCGCCAGCCTGCGCTGCTCGAGTGCCACGAACCGGCTTTCCAACGGGTGTTGCAACGAACAGTAGTCGCAACCGCAGGCGCGGAGCAATGGGCCGTCCGGGACTCACACCGCCAGCATGATCTTGCCGACGTGCTCGGCGCGCTCGAGCTCGGCGTGGGCGGCGGCGGCTTCGGCCAGCTTGAAGGTCTTGTAGATCACCGGCCTGATCTTGCCGCTCTCCAGCAGCGGCCAGACCTTCTCGCGCAATCCCGCCGCCATGCGGCCCTTGTTGGCGACGCTTTGCGGCCGCATGGTCGAGCCGGTGATGTTCAGCCGGTTCATCATCACGAAGGCGGCGTTGATCGTGGCGGTGGCGCCGCCCTGCACGGCGATCAGCACCAGCCGCCCTTCCGGCTTCAACAGCTGCAGGTTCTTGGGGATGTAGTCGCCGGCCACCATGTCGAGCACGACGTCGACGCCCTGGCCGCCGCTCAGCCGCTTCACGTCCGCCGCCCAGTCGTTGTCCTTGTAGAGTATCGCGTGGTCGGCGCCGAGCTTGGTCACCGCCGCCGCCTTGTCGGCGGTGCGCACGGTGGTGAACACCGTGGCGCCCAGCGCCTTGGCGAGCAGGATCGCCGTGGTGCCGATGCCGCTGGCGCCGCCATGGATCAGCACGCTCTCGCCCGCCGCCAGCCGGCCGCGTTCGAACAGGTTGTGCCAGACGGTGAAGTAGGTCTCCGGCAGCGCCGCCGCCTGCAGCATGTCCAGCCCCTTGGGCACCGGCAGGCATTGCGGCGCCGGCACGCGGCAGTATTCGGCGTAGGCGCCGCCCGGCGTCAGGGCGCAGACCGAATCGCCGATCATCCAGTCGCTGACCCCGGCGCCGATCGCCGCCACCGTGCCGGCGCACTCCAGGCCGGGCAGGTCCGAGGCGCCGGGCGGTGGCGGATAGAGGCCGGCGCGCTGCGCCAGGTCGGGCCGGTTGACGCCGGCCGCCGCGACCTTGACCAGGATTTCGCCGGCCTGCGCCGCCGGCGTCGGGCGGGTCACCGCCTTCAGGACTTCCGGGCCGCCGGGCTGGCTGATTTCGATGCAGGTCATGTTGGACGGCACGGCGCTCATGCGACTCTCCGGCTTATTTTCGCTGCAATGGCCGCCTGCTATAGCCGGGGCAGGACGGGGCGTCCATCGGCCCGCCCATCGATCGCCCGGAGGCTGGCCATGGCGCGAGACGACGACGAGCTGGAGCCGCGCAGCAGGAAGCCGCAGCCCAAGAACCTCGACCCGATGTCAGTCGAGGAGTTGCGCGCCTACGTCGCCGAGATGCAGGCCGAGATCACCCGGGTCGAGGACAAGATCAAGGCCAAGCAGGCGCACGCCGCCGCGGCCGCGAGCATCTTCAAGCGATGACGCGACTCATCACCTCTCCCCGACGGGGAGAGGTCGACGCGCGACAGCGCGGCGGGTGAGGGGGCGCCGCAGCCGCACGGGATGCGTCATGAGAAGCATCAATGTGTTCCACGACCCCTCACCCGGCGCTAGCGCGCCGACCTCTCCCCGCTGGGGAGAGGTTTTGGATCGAAAGCCCCTCACGCACATGGAGACCTAACGATGATCCTCGCCAACAAGACCGCCATCGTCACCGGCTCGACCAGCGGCATCGGCCTGGGCATGGCGCGCGCCTTCGCCGCCGAGGGCGCCAACGTCATGCTCAACGGCTTCGGCGACGCGGCGGCGATCGAGAAGATCCGCCAGGAGATCGCCGGCAGCGGCCCGGGCAAGGCGGCCTACCATCCGGCCGACATGAGCAAGCCGGCCGAGATCGCCGACCTGGTCGCCAAGACCGCCGCCGCCTTCGGCTCGGTCGACGTGCTGGTCAACAACGCCGGCATCCAGCACGTGGCGCCGGTCGAGGCGTTCCCGGTCGAGCGCTGGGACGCGGTCATCGCCATCAACCTGTCGAGCAGCTTCCACGCCATCCGCGCCGCGCTGCCGCTGATGAAGAAGGCCGGCTGGGGCCGCATCATCAACGTCGCCTCGACGCACGGGCTGGTCGCGTCGGCCCAGAAGGCCGCCTACGTCGCCGCCAAGCACGGCGTGATCGGCCTGACCAAGACGGTGGCGCTGGAATGCGCCGACACCGGCGTCACCTGCAATGCGATCTGCCCGGGCTGGGTGCTGACGCCGCTGGTGCAGAAGCAGATCGAGGCGCGCGCCGCCGAACAGAAGTGCAGCGTCGACCAGGCGCGCAACGAACTGCTGGGCGAGAAGCAGCCGCAGCTGCAGTTCACCACGCCGGAGCAGCTGGCGGCGCTGGCCGTCTTCCTGTGCACTCCGGCCGCCGCCAACATGCAGGGGGCCCAGCTGGTCAGCGACGGCGGCTGGACGGCGCAGTAGGCGGCGTCAATTCCCGACCCTGCCGGCGGCCGACATGTGCTAAACTGGCGGCATATAGTTGGCGTTCATAGTATCGCGTGTCCTTGAGGGAGGACGCCATGTCGGGATTTTCTTGCAAGCATGTTTGGCTGGCAGCCGCCGTTCTGGCGGCCGCGATCGGCGGCACCGGTGCTGGTTGGGCGCAGGGATTCTATCACGAGCTGCCGCCGGGGCCGTACCGGGCCGAGTGCCGGCACGAACGGGTGGAGGGCGGCTACCTGCTGCGCGCCACCTGTCCCAAGCGCAACGGCGAGATGCGCGAGGCGTCGCTCGACCTGCGCTCCTGTCCGCGCGGCTCGACGGTGATCAACGACGGTGCCTACCTGAAATGCACCGGCGGCGGTAGCTTCGGCGGCGGCA
>DATFGV010000524.1:0-13073 GCA_035249115.1 Vineibacter sp. | reverse complement strand
TGCCGGCGGCGCACGGCGTGGTGGCGCACGCGCGCGGCGACTGGGCGACGGCGGCCCGGCAGCTGGGCGACGCCCTGCCCCACCTGCAGGCGATCGGCGGCAGCCACGCCCAACGGGCGCTGTTCGGCGCGCTGTGGCTGGATGCTCTGATCAGGGCCGAGTGGAACGACCGGGCCCTGGCCGAGCTGCTGGCCAACGCCCGGGCGCGCGGCAACATCGCGCACATCCAGCGCGATCTGGCGACGATCTATCAGCGGCTGGGCCGGGCCGAGGACGCCCTGACAGCGCGCCAGCAGGCCGAGCGCCTGACCCGCCGCTACCGCACTGACTGATTGCGGTGGTCCTTGCAGTTGACTCATCAGAATGCGCCTTCATGGTGAGCTCGTCGAACCATGAAGGCCTCGCACGGTGGTGCGGACCACTTCATGGTTCGACAGGCTCACCATGAAGCGGTCATTCTGACCGACCGCTGGTGTGGTGTGACGCCATCTGGGAGGGGAGCCACGTGAAGTCCGATCTGATGCAGGCGACCGCGGCCGAGCTGTCGACGCTGTACCGCAAAGGCAAGCTATCGCCGGTCGAGGCGTTGCAGGCCATCTTGGCGCGGGCCGAGGCGGTCAATCCGCGTCTCAACGCGCTCAGCCTGATCGACGCCGACGCGGCGCAGCTTGCGGCGGCCGACTCGGAGAAGCGCTGGAAGAAGGGCAAGCCGCTGTCGGCGCTCGACGGCGTGCCGGTGTCGGTCAAGGAGCTGGTGCGGGTCAAGGGATGGCCGACATTGATGGGCTCCAAGGCCGTCGATCCGCACCAGCCCTGGGACGAGGACGCGCCATCGGTGCAGCGGCTGCGCGAGGCTGGCGCCGTGATCTTCGCGCAGTCGACCTCGCCGGAGTTCGGCCACAAGGGCGTCACCGAAAGCCCGCTGCGTGGCGTCACACGCAATCCCTGGAACCTCGACAAGACGCCGGGCGGCTCGTCGGGCGGCGCGTCGGCGGCGGTCGCCGCCGGCCTCGGGCCGCTGGCGATCGGCACCGACGGCGGCGGCTCGATCCGCCTGCCGGCGGCCTTCTGCGGCATCGCCGGCCTCAAGGCGACCTTCGGCCGGGTCGCCGCCTGGCCGCCCAGCGTCAACGGCGATCTCGCCAACACCGGACCGATGGCGCGCACGGCCGAGGATTGCGCGCTGATGATGAACGTCATCGCCCAGCCCGACATACGCGATCCCGGCTCCCTGCCGGCCGACGACGTCGACTACCTCAAGAAGCTCGACGGCAAGCTGAAGAGGCTCAAGGTCGGCCTCGTGCTCAAGTTCGGCGACTATCCCCTCGATCCCGAGATCGCGGCGCTGGTTACCAAGGCGGCGCGCACGTTCGAAGATATGGGCTGCACCGTCGAGGAGGCGACGCCGGATCTCGGCGGCGCCGACGGGCGCAAGGTGTTCGGGATTCACTGGCTATGCTTTTCACAGCGCGTGCTGCAGATGTTCCCGCCGGAGAAGCACCAGCTGCTCGACCCGACCTTGCTCGCCCAGGCGCGCGACGGCGCCAAGTTCAGCTCGGCCGACCTGGTGGCGGCGATGGCCGACCGGCGCACCCTGACGATCGGCTGGAACAGCTTCTTCGACCGCTACGACCTGCTGCTCTGCCCGACCCTGGCGGTGCCGGCGTTCGATACCGGTCGCACGTCGCCCGACGGCGCCGACGGCACGCCCAACATGAACTGGTCGCCCTACACCTACCATTTCAACCTGTCGCGCCATCCGTCGGCCAGCGTGCCCTGCGGCCTGACCACGTCCGGCCTGCCGGTCGGCCTGATGATCACGGCCGGCCACTACCGCGACGCGCTGGTGCTGCGGGCGGCGCACCACTATCAGCAGGCGGCACCGCTCGCTGGGGACGCGTCACTCCAGTGACGCGTCTTCGTGTTCCGCAGGGCATGACGCGCCACTGGAGTGGCGCGCCCCCAGCCGATGAATCATAAGAGGAAGAAGAATGGCTGACGATCTCGCCATGATGCCGGCGCACACGCTGGTCAAGCTGTTCAGGAAGGGCAAGGCCTCGCCGGTCGAGGCGACCGAGGCGGCGCTGGCGCGCGCCGAGCGCTTCAACCCGGTGCTCAACTGCATGCAGCACGTCGACGCCGAAGGCGCGCTGAAGCAGGCCAAGGCGGCCGAGCGGCGCTGGGCCAAGGGCAAACCGATGGGCTCGCTGGACGGCGTGCCGACCACCATCAAGGACATGGTGCAGACCATCGGCATGCCGACGCGCATGGGCAGCGCCGCCACCAACCCCGACGGCCCGTGGGCGACCGACGCGCCGACGGCGGCGCGGCTGCGCGAGTCGGGCGCGGTGCTGCTCGGCAAGACGACATCGCCGGAGTACGGCTGGAAAGGCGTCACCGACTCCAAGCTGTTCGGCGTCACCCGCAATCCCTGGGACATCCACAAGACGCCGGGCGGCTCGTCGGGCGGCGGCACGGCGGCCGAGGCCGTCGGCATCGGCAACCTGGCGGTGGGCACAGACGGTGCCGGTTCGGTGCGCATCCCCTGCAGCTTCAGCGGCCTGTTCGGCCTGAAGCCGACCTTCGCCCGCGTGCCGCTCTACCCGCCCTCGGCCCAGGGCACCCTGTCCAACGCCGGCCCGATGACGCGCAACGTGCGCGACGCGGCGCTGATGATGAACGTCATCGCGCGTCCCGATCCGCGCGACTGCTATTCGATCCCGACCGACGACAAGGAGGACTACCTCAAGGGCCTCGACAAGGGCGTCAAGGGGCTGCGCATCGCCTATTCGCCCGACCTCGGTTTCGTCGAGAAGGACAAGATCGATCCCGAGGTCGCGCAGGCCGTCGCCGAGGCGGCCAAGACGTTTCGCCAGCTCGGCGCCAAGGTCGTCGAAGCCAGCCCGAAGCTGGACGGCCTCGATCCGCGCGACATCGAGAACGTGCACTGGACCGGCAATTGCAGCGTGCTGGTCGCCGGCTTTCCACCCGAGAAGCAGGCGCTGATGGATCCCGGCCTGCTGCGCGCCGCCGAGCACGGCTCGCGCCAGCCGCTCGCCACCTACATCCGTGCCGGCCACCAGCGCCAGAATCTCGGTGTGATCTTCAACCTGTTCCTGCAGGACTACGACCTGTTGCTGACTCCGACCATGCCGATGCCGGCCTTCGAGGCCGGCCGGCCGGCGGCCTGGGGCGGCGATGGTGTCGATATCGGCTGGACCCCGTTCACCCTGACCTTCAACCTCACCCGCCAGCCGGCCGCGACGATTCCCTGCGGCCGCACCAGGTCCGGCCTGCCGATCGGCCTGCAGATCATCGGCCCGCACTACGCCGATAGCCGCGTGCTGCGCGCCGCCGCCGCGTTCGAGGAAACGATGCCGATCCAGCCGCCGCCGATGGCGCTGGGATAAGGCCGGGCCGGTTCATAAGGATCACCATCCGCTGCTCAGCGCGCTGGGGGCGCGTCACTCCAGTGACGCGTCATGCCCTTTCACCGACAAAGACGCGCGACAGGAGTCGCGCGCCCCCAGCGTCCCGAGCGTGCGGCGAGGCTGCCTATTGGCCGTTTGTGTCAGGCCGCCGCGCGCAGGTTGACGGTCGCCGGCGCGACGTCGGAGCGGGTCGGGCCGATGCTGGTCATAACCGACTCGGTGCCGACCGCTCGGGCGATGGCGTCAACCAGGGCCTCGGGCGACGCCGTGCATTGCCGTCCGTCGCGGACATAGGTAGCGCGATCGCCGACCTGGTCGAGACAGGTGACCGCGATCGTGTGTGACACGGGCAGCGATGTCGGTGCGTCCGACAGGTCATCGGTGATGGCGCGACGCAGCACGTCGAGGTCGAGCCAGGCGTAGCGCAGGCTGCCCTGCCAGTTGTTGGTCACGTTGGTCGCATCGCGCGCGCCGGCGCTCGGCGGACCATCAAGCGCGTGCGCCAACGGCCCGGCGCCGTGACGTGTCACATAGGCGCGGGTCACATAGGTCACGTCGAGTGCCGCGATGCCCGCTTCCTGCGCCAGCGTCAGCACATTGCGCAAACCGGTGTTGGACCGCGTCACGTGCGGGAAGGCGCCGCGATCCTGGTCGAGCAACAGGCCCTGCGCGCCCTCGAAGATCACGTGGCGCGCGTTGGTCAGGCGTGCGACGTCCGCCAGCGTGACGCCGGCCCGGAAGGCCGCGACGTCGCGCTTGTAACTATCGGCGAGCACCTCGGACATCACGAGGTCTCGCAGGCCCGCCCAGCGATCCGACAATCCCAGACGCGCCAACCGCGCCGGCACATAGTCGCGCCGGATGGCCTCAAGCGTCGCCGCCAACCGGTCGCCATCGGCGAGATCGCCGGCGACCAGCGCGTAGCGCGCATCGAGATTGCGCTCGATCGTCTCGCCGAAGCCGATGCCGCAGCTGCCGTGGCGGCCGGCACCGCGCGACGCCTCGACGGTCTGGTTGATCAGCATGTCCCACGGCGTGCTTACCGGCGCGGCGCGGTCGATCGCGACGCGCGGCCTGACGCCCAGCCGGGCCAGCGCCGCGGCCTCTCGGTTGAACAGGATCGGGTTGGCGACGAAGAAGCGGCTGAGGAACGTCGGCGCGCCGGCGAAGGCGCCGCTGCCGACGTGGCTGAACACGTGCCGCCGCCGGTCCGGCGTCACCACGGTGTGCCCAGCCTGGGCGCCGCCGTTGAAGCGCACGACCAGCACGTCGGCACCGACCGACGCGGCGTAGGCGTCGGTGATCAATCCCTTGCCCTCGTCGCCATAGTTGGCGCCGATGACCACGGTGGCACGTTTCATGGATATCTCTCCGCTGGGTTTGAAGGGTGACGCGCCACGGCAGTGGCGCGCCCCCGGCAATCAGAACCGCAAGACGCCGCCTGCCGCCGCCGGCGTCCGCGCCGCGACGGCGCCGACGGCACGGGCGACCACCAGGCTGGTGTTGCCCGACCAGCTGCCTGCGACGGCGGCGCGGTCGCGGCCGGCGTGGACCTCGATGGCCGACACCATCACCTCGGCCAATCTGGTGTGGTCGGCGAGCGGAATGACCCGGCCCTGGCCGAGCAGCGCCGTCCACTTGCGCATCACCGCAGCACGGTGGCTGCGGGCGTGGCTGCCCTCCTCGACCACGATGTGGAAGAGGTCGTAGGTCCGCTCGACCATCGCCAGCAGCGCCGCCGCGTCGAGGTCGCTCTGCAGGTGGTCGCCCGTCACCGTCCGGACATGGTCGGCCAGCAGGCGCGGCGAGGGTTCCTCGTCGCCGATGGTGAACAGGATGCCCTTGCGCCGCCGCTTCTCGAAACAGTCGATCGCGGTGTGGCGGGCGGCGAAGTACCAGGCGAGATCGTAGGACTCGCAGGCATTGCCGCCGCCGCCGCCTTCCAGCCAGATCTTGGCCAGCTGCTCGGCGATGCGAATGTCGGCCTCGAACTGCGTCACCTGCAGCGGCGCGCGATCGCAGTGGGCGTCGCCGATGCCCATGAACATCAGGTGCGGGTCGCTGACCGGCCGGCGCTTGAGCACCTCGGTGATGAAGGTGCCCAGCCCCTCCTTGGCCATGACCTCGGCGATCATGCCCATCGAGCCGGTGACATCCAGCGCCGCGATGATGGCGTTGGACTCGGGGTTGAGCGGCGAGTCGCGCGACTCGCGCAGCTTGACACCGAAGGGGTTGAGGGCGGGATCGAGTCCCACGCCGAAGATCTCGTCGCGGTGGCGTCCCGCGGTCGATCTGGCGTAGCGGCTCCAGTCCGAGTCGCTCCAACGTGCACAGCCCATGATCTGCTCCTTTCTGTCAGCGATAGACGTCCTCGGGCCGCACGTTCAGGGGCGTGAAGCGGCGGGAACCGAAGGCGTCGGTGAGAACCTGTTGCCATTGCGCGTAGTCGTCTTGCGCCGAGCCGTTCGAGGCGAGCGCCAGCCAGGTGGCGAGCGCCGCCGGCACGCCGGGCGCGTCGCCCAGCAGGTCGCGGCCCAGGGCGCGGATCAGGTCGAGGTCGAGCCGGAAATCGGCGATCTTGCGCCGGATGATGTCGGCGGCAGCCAGCGCCGCTGATCGCGCCGACAGGGCCGCCAGGCGCGCGCCCGCCGGCGTCGCGTACCACCAGCCGCCCAGTACGGCGACGGCGTGATGCTCGGGCGACACGAACAGCGTGTCGGCCGCCAAGGCGTTGTGGGTCAGCCCGGCCCACGCCATCCAGCAGGCGAAGCAGTAGAGCTCCGACAGGATCCAGGCGACGTGCCGTGGATCGAGCCGCCCGCCGACGTGCTCAAGCAGGTCGGCCAGCAAGATCATGTCCGCCGGCTTGTGCACGACGACGGCGCGTCGCCGCTTCGTGTCGACCTGGTGTGCCATCACCGGCAGGTAGCGGCTGATCGCGCCGCGCATTGCGTCGTCGCCGAAGCGGAATGTGCCGATCTGGCGCACGGCGCGATCGACAAGGTCGGCGTGCGCCGGATCGACCAGCCAGGCGGCGACCGAGCCCGCGACATAGAGATCGCCCAGCTCGAAGGCGCGCCGCCGCCGGTGGCGCAGCCGCCACGCGCGTCCGTCCCGCCCCGTCAGGGTCAGGCGGCCGGGTTCATGCCACTCGCCATCAGCCAGGCGTGCCAGCGCCGCCTCGCGCAGCGCCGTCAGGTGCTGGAACACCGGGATCGCCGGCGCTGTAGCGTTGCGGTCCGGGTGCCAGATCGCCGCCAGCGCGCGGTAGGCCCGATCCACCGCCGCGCGGTCCGGCGCGAACAGCCGTTCCGGTTCGTTGGCGGGGATGCCCAGCAGGTCGGTGGCCGTCAGGGCGGCGGGACCGGGTGAGGCAAAGTTCAGACTGGCCATATATATTAGTAAGTTGCTACTTACCAATATATACGGTTAACCGTTGGAGTCAAGGCCGTCCGGTGCTAGGAGGCGGTAGTTTGTTCAAAAATGGACGAAGAATGCCGCGCTTCGAGCGGCCCATCGCCACGGTCGATGCGGCCCTGTTCACCCTGGTCGACGGCGGCCTGCGCCTGGCGCTCGGCCAACGCGATCGTGAGCCCTACAAGGGCCAGCTCGCGCTGTTCGGCGGCTACGTCTTTACCGACGCCGACGAGGACACGGCCGCGACGGCGCGGCGCATCCTGCGCGACAAGGCCGGCATCGCGCTATCCTATCTCGAGCAGCTCTACACGTTCTCCGGCAAGGTGCGCGATCCGCGCGGCTGGTCGCTGAGCGTCGCCTACTATGCGCTGGTCCAGCCGGACGACCTGCGGTCGAGCGGCGCGCGGCCGGTCGAGCTGGTGCCGGTCGAACGGGTGCCGGCCCTGCCCTTCGACCACAACCGCATCGTCGAGGCGGCGCTGGCGCGGTTGCGCGGCAAGGCGACCTATTCGTCGCTACCCGCCTTCCTGCTGCCGCCGACCTTCACGCTGACGCAGCTGCAGGAGGTGTACGAGCGCGTACTGGGCCAGGCGCTCGACAAGTCGTCGTTCCGCCGCAAGATCGAGGCGCAGGGCGTCATCACGCCGGCCGAGGCGATGACGCGCGGCGGCCGCCACCGCCCGGCGCAGCTCTACCGCCTGAGCGACCGCAACCTGGCCGAGTTCGACCGCCTGATCGGCATGGCGTAGGAATTGCCGCCCGGCGAGCACAAATGGTGTTGTCAGCGGTCTCTGTCATCCTGAGCGAAGCGAAGGATCTTTTGAGCCGTAGATCCGCACAGACCCCAGTAGAGAGCCTACCTGCGCTCTTTCTGGATCCGTGCGAGCCGACGGTTCAACGGATCCTTCGCTTCGCTCAGGATGACATGAGCGAATGCGATCGCTCCGAGGATTGCCGCGCGCCGCCGCCAGCTACAACCCCTGTCCGCCCGCCACTGCGATGGTCTGGCCGGTCACCCAGCCCGCCAGCGGCGAGGCGAGGAACAGCGCGACATTGGCTACCTCTTCCGGCAGGCCCATGCGGCCGAACGGGATCGACGCCAAGGTGCCGTTGTAGAGGGCGGGATTCTCGGTCTTGCGCCGGTCCCACACGCCGCCGGGGAATTCGATCGAGCCGGGGGCGATGCAGTTCACCCGGATGCGGTCCTTGGCGTACAGCACCGCCTGGGTCGTGGTGTAGTGGATCACCGCCGCCTTGATCGCGCCGTAGGGCGGCTGGCGCCCGGACGGATGCTGGGCGGCGATCGACGAGATATTGACCACCGAGCCTTTCGATTGCCGCAGCGCCGGCAGGGCTTCCTGCGTCGCGTGCACGATCGCCAGCATGTCGACCGCCAGGCTGCTGGTCCATCCCTTGTCATCGTCGGACGCGCCGAAGGCCGAGGCATTGTTGACCAGCAGGTCGACGCCACCCAGGGCTGCGACGGCGTCGCGCACATAGCGGCGCACCGCCTCGCCGTTGGCCAGGTCGGCGCTGCCGGCATGGGCCTTGCGGCCGAGCTTGGCGATTTCGGTCCGGGTTTCTTCCAGGGTCTTGGCGTCACGGGCACAAATCGACACGTCGCCGCCACACGCGGCGAATCCGAGCGCGATCGCCTTGCCGATGCCGCGGCTGCCGCCGCACACGATCGCCTTCTTGCCCGCGAAATCGATTTTCATAAGCTGTCTCCTTCTTTGCCCGACGGCGCCAAGAGCGGCCGGCAGCGTGGCCGCTGGCGCGCCGGAAGGCAAGCCGAGGCTCGATTCATGCCAACAGAACTCATTGTCGACTCGTTCAAGAAAGCCTTCATGGTGAGCTTGTCGAACCATGAAGGCTCTCGCACCGGCGGCGGTGCGGCGCTTCATGGTTCGACAAGCTCACCATGAAGCGATCAACACTAAGGTCAGTTGGTTTCTCGCCCTCACGCGAAGCCAACGCGTCGGCGCACATCGGCCGGCGTGACACCGGCTTCGCGCAAGGAACGTAGAGTCAGCGCCTGGTCGCGCTTGGCGAAGCGCCGTCCCTTCGCGTCGGTCAGCAAGCGGTGGTGGGAATAACCCGGCGTGCGATAGCCGAGCACGCGCTGCAGCAGGCCGTGCACATGCGTCGCCGGCAGCAGGTCCTCGCCGCGCGACACCAGAGTGATGCCCTGCAACGCATCGTCGACGGTGACGGCGAGGTGGTAGCTGGTCGGCGTGTCCTTGCGCGCCAGCACGACATCGCCGTGCAGGTAGGGATCGCCATCGATCCAACCGCGGCTCTCTTCGAAAAAGCGATAGGGACCGGCCAGTGCGGCCGCTTTCGCAACGTCCAGGCGCAGCGCGAACTCGGTGCCGGCCGACAGGCGTGATTGCCGTTCGACCGTGGTCAGGGCCCGGCAGGTGCCGGGGTACAGTGGCCCGTCCGGCCCGTGCGGCGCGCTTTGCGCAGCCGCGATTTCGCGCGCGATGTCGGCGCGGGTGCAGAAGCAGGGATAGATCAGGCCCAGCGTTTGCAGCCGGTCGAGCGCCGCGCCGTAGTCGGCGAAGTGATCGGACTGGCGGCGTACCGCGCCGTCCCAGTCGAGGCCCAGCCAGGCAAGGTCTTCAACGATCGCCGCCTCGAACGCGGGCTTGCAGCGGCGGATGTCGATGTCCTCGATCCGCAACAGGAAGCGCCCGCCGGCATCACGCGCCCGCCGCCACGCCGTCAGCGCCGAGAAGGCGTGCCCGAGATGCAGGTAGCCCGTCGGGCTGGGCGCAAGGCGGGTGACGAGGGGCGGGGCCAGGGTGCCAACCCCCGACATTCAGTCCTTCCCCACGCAGTGGGGAAGGTGCCCAAAGGGCGGATGGGGAGCGCTCGCGGTGTCTCTCACGGAAGCACCTCGTCGGCTCCCCTCCGGCCCTTCGGGCCACCTCCCCACTTCGTGGGGAGGTTGATACCTGCTTAGCATCCACCGCACCCGCATGCTATGTCGCGCGCATGAGCATTCCGTTCCGCCTCGACGAGGCGCGCGTACGCGAGGGCATGGATTTCCTGGCGGCGCTCGATCCGCGCTTCGCCGAGGCGCGGGCGCAGTACGGCGATCCGCCGCTGCGCACCATGGACGAGGGCTTCGCCGCGCTGCTGCGCTCGATCGTCGGCCAGCAGGTGTCGGTGTTCGCCGCCCGCAGCATCTGGGACCGGGTGGCGGCTTCGGTTGCGCCGACGACGCCGGAGAACCTGCTGCTGCGCAGCGACGACGAGCTGCGGGCCTGCGGGCTGAGCAACAACAAGGTCAAGTTCGCGCGCGCCCTGGCGCTGGATACGATGGAACGTCGCATTGTGTTCGAGGACCTGGCGGTGCTCGGCGACGAAGCGATCGTCACAAGCCTGACCCAGGCCAAGGGCATCGGCCGCTGGACGGCCGAGATCTACATGATGTTCGCGCTCGGCCGGCCCGACGTGATGCCGGCCAACGACCTCGGACTGATCGTGGCCGCCCAGCACCTGCTGAAGTTGCGCCGACGGCCCGAGCCGACGCGCCTGCTGAAGCTCAGCGCCCCGTGGCAGCCCTGGCGATCGGTCGCGGCGCTGTTCCTGTGGCATTTCCGGCGCAACATGCCGGACTTCAGCAGCAGTCCTGCCGCCCAGGCGCGCCGCGCCGCCGAGCAAGCGGCCAAGGAAGAACGCAAGGCGGCGCGCCTGGCCAAGGCCGCGTCGCGGCCGACGACGAAACGCCCGGCGGTCAACAAGAAGGCCGCCAAGAAACGCACCATCGCCGCCAGCCGCCGCAAGCATCTGAAACGGGCGCCGCCGGCGCGCGGCGATGGTCAAGCCCGGCCTGCCGGCCGATCCTGAAAGCTGACTCAGAATGCGAAACAGCCCTTCATGGTGAGCTTGTCGAACCATGAAGCGCCGCACCATAGTCCGTGCGAAGCCTTCATGGTTCGACAGGCTCACCATGAAGGCGACAAGGCGGAGAATTTTCAGTCTATGAGAGGCACGATGTTCGAACTGGAAGGTCCGTCCCGTCCACCCGCCTCCGGCGGCAAGCCGCGGCAACTGATCCTCCTGCTGCACGGCTACGGCGCCGACGGCGAGGATCTCATCGGCCTGGCAGAGCCGCTGTCAGGCCTGCTACCCGATGCGGCGTTCCATGCGCCCAACGCACCTTACCCCTGTGACGGCAACCCCTACGGCTACCAGTGGTTCGGCATCTCGCAGCTCGATCCGCACCTGATGTTCGCCGGCACGCGCGGTGCGGCGCCGTTCGCCGAGGCCTTCCTCGACTCCCTGTTGGCGAGCTATGGCCTGACCGAGGCGGAGACGGCGCTGATCGGCTTTTCGCAGGGAACCATGATGTCACTGCACATCGGGCTGCGGCGCGCCAAGCCTGTCGCCGGCATCGTCGGCTTTTCCGGCGTGCTGGCCGGCATGGACTCGCTGAAGGACGAAATCACCGCCCGCCCGCCGGTGCTGCTGGTGCACGGCGACGCCGACGAGCTGATCCCCGTACAGCTGATGGACCGCACCGAGAAGGCACTGCAGGCCTGTAGCGTGCCGGTCGAAAGCCATGTGGCGCGCGGCGTCGGACACGGCATCGACCAGACCGGCTTGCAGCTCTGCGCCAGGTTCCTGCTGCGGGTACTGGGAGGTTCGCGATGAACGTTGTCCGCCCATTGAACTTCAAGGAACAAGTTGGCGAAGCCGCGACTATCGAAGGCACGCTTGCGCCGGGCTTCGACCAGGTCGCGCAGCAGTTCCTGGAGAATTTCCGCAGCCGTGGCGAGTTGGGCGGCTCGCTCTGCATCACCGTCGGCGGCGAGACCAAGCTCGACCTGTGGGGCGGTGTCGCCGACGCCAAGACCGGCCGCTCCTGGGACCGCGACACCGTGTCGATCGTGTTTTCCTGCACCAAGGGCGCGACGGCTCTGTGCGCCCATGTGCTGGCCAGCCGAAGCGCGCTGGATATCGACGCGCCGGTAACGGCGATCTGGCCGGAGTTCGGGCAAAACGGCAAGGACAAGGTCACCGCGCGCATGATGCTCGACCACTCCGCGGCCGTTCCGGCGCTGCGCGAACCGGTGAAGCCGGACGGTCCCTACGACTGGCCGTACATGGCCGAGCGGCTGGCCGCCGAGGTGCCGTTCTGGGAGCCGGGTACGCGCAACGGCTATCACGGCTTCACCTTCGGCTGGACGGTCGGCGAGCTGGTGCGGCGCCTGACCGGCAAGTCGCTGGGCACCTTCTTCCAGGACGAGATCGCCAGGCCGCTGGGACTCGACTTCTGGATCGGCCTGCCGGAAGCGATCGAGCCGCGCGTCGCGCCGATGGTGAACTATGTCTATTCCGCCAAGGAAGGCCGCACGCCGTTCATGACGGCGCTGGCCAAGCAACCGACCTCGATCCCGTCGCTGTTCTTTTTCAACAACGGCCGCTGGCGGCTGAACGGCGCCAACACCCGCGAGGGCCGCGCCGCCGAGATCGGCGCCGGCAACGGCATCACCAACGCCCGCGGGTTGGCCGGCATGTATGCGCCGCTGGCCAATGGCGGCGCGCTGGGCGGCATGCGGCTGGTCGATGCCACGACCCTGGCGCGCATGGGCGAGGTCTCGATGGCGACGCATTTCGACGCCACGCTCTACATCCCGACCCGCTTCGCGCTGGGTTTCATGAAATCGATGGACAACCGCAAGCGCAGCATCGCCGCCCAGCTTTGGAGCGAGGACTGCGACAGCGTCATCCTCGGCGCGCCGGCCTTCGGCCATGTCGGCGCCGGCGGCTCGCTGGGCTTCGCCGATCCCGAGTGCGGCCTGTCGTTCGGCTACACCATGAACAAGATGGGCCCCGGCCTGCTGATGAATGGCCGCGGCCAGCCGCTGATCGACGCGACCTACCGGGCGCTGGGCTACCGCTCCAAGGACGCCGGCGTCTGGCAGCGATGAGCGCCGAATGCGCATATAAACCTCTCCCCAATCGGGGAGAGGTCGGCGCGTCAGCGCCGGGTGAGGGGGCCGCGCACCACACTGGGCGCGTCTCATCAAGCTCTCCTGTGGCAGCGGCGCCCCCTCACCCGCCGCGCTACGCGCGTCGACCTCTCCCCGTTGGAGGCCTTTGCACAGAGGCCGAAGGGAGCGGTTGTGATGTATCGGCGGTTTTTTGAACGACCGCCGGTGGCGCGGCGAGCGCGTGCGCGGCGGATTTTGCCGCCGCGCGCAGCGTCAC
>DATFGV010000523.1:0-2553 GCA_035249115.1 Vineibacter sp. | reverse complement strand
TCGGCAAGTCGGCAATGGAAGTCGAGCTCGATGCCGGGTTCGGCCGGGCCATTGAACTGCACCGCACCGTCATGGACGTCGAGATGGCGCACAATTTCCGCCGCGACTACCAGAGCGGTGGCGATAAGTTGAGCCTGCGGTTGCGCACCCTGATCGAACGCGGCCGGGAGGTGCGGGCGGTCGACTACTGCGGCGCGCTCTCGGCGCGGACGGCGCTGGGCGAGGCGCTTGATCCGCTGTTCGATGAGTACGACGCGATCGTCACGCCCGCCGCGCCGGGGCCGGCGCCCCGCGGCCTCGACAGCACCGGCGATCCGGCGTTCTGCAGCATGTGGACCTGGCTCGGTGTGCCGACGGTGTCGCTGCCGCTGCTGCTGGCGCCATCGGGCCTGCCGATCGGCGTGCAGCTGGTCGGACGACGCGGCAACGATGCGCGGCTGTTGCGGACGGCAAGGTGGCTTGTCGATATGCTGGGCCGGCAGCGCCGCCGCCCGGCGGCACGGGCGCGGAAGGGAAGCAAGCGATGATGGCCCTCATTACCGGCACGATCGGCATCCTGCTGCTGGCCGGCTTCCTTGGCTTCATGGTGTGGTGGATCAAGGCGGTGCCGCTGATCGTCATCTGCGCCAGCGTCCTGGCGCTGATGATCTATGATTTCGTTGTGACCATGAAGGGCGCCAACGGCGGTTGAGGTCGTTGAAGCGACCCCGGCCCCTTGCGGACCGCGCTGGCTGTCGCCAGCTCTGATAAATCCGTCGCCGGCATTTGTGCACTGCGGTAAAGCCTTAGAGCACTTGCGGGAATTCGCGGCGCGCGCAGCGGCATTGGCTCGATTGCGGTGGTTCGGCAGGCCGTAGTCGGGTAAACATGCAACGCAATTTGTGAGAACGGGAGCCAGGAAGCCCCCCACCGGGCTCCCCGGAGGAAGCAGTTGAAAGCGACGGATATCGGCAATCCGGACTACTTTCATAAAGTGGTCGATTGCCAGTGGGCGTGTCCGGCCCATACGCCGGTGCCCGAGTACATCCGGTTGATTGCTCATGGGCGCTATGACGACGCCTACATGATCAACTGGAAGTCCAACGTGTTCCCGGGAATCCTGGGCCGGACCTGTGATCGGCCGTGCGAGCCCGCGTGCCGGCGTGGCCGGGTCGAGGACGAAAGCCTGGTCAAAGGCAAGAAGGAGCCGGTGGCGATCTGCCGGCTCAAGCGCGTCGCGGCCGATTACAAGAACGGTGTCGCCGACCGGATGCCGACGGCGCCGGCGCGCAAGCTGGGCAAGACGATCGCCTGCGTCGGCGGCGGCCCGGCGTCGCTCACCGTGGCGCGCGACCTGGCGGTGCTCGGCTACGACATCGTCATCTTCGACCAGGATCCCAAGCTGGGCGGCATGATCCGTACCCAGATCCCGCGCTTCCGGCTGCCGGAATCGGTGATCGACGAGGAAGTCGCCTACATCACCGACATCGGCAACATCAGCTTCCACCATCGCCGCATCGACTCGATGAAGGCGGTGCTGGGCGAGGGCTTCGACGCGATCTTCGTCGGCTCCGGCGCGCCGCGCGGCCGCGACCTCGACATCCCCGGCCGCAAGGAGGCCGCGGCCAACATCCATATCGGCATCGACTGGCTGTCCAGCGTCTCGTTCGGCCACATCGACAAGATCGGCAAGCGGGTGATCGTGCTGGGCGGCGGCAACACCGCGATGGATTGCTGCCGCACGTCGCGCCGCCTGGGCGGCACGGACGTCAAGGTGATCGTGCGGTCCGGCTTTGAGGAGATGAAGGCGTCCCCCTGGGAGAAGGAGGACGCCATGCACGAGGACATCCCGATCCTGAACTACCTGGTGCCCAAGGCGTTCACCCACGACAAGGGCAAGCTGACCGGTGTCACCTTCGAGAAGGTCAAGGCGGTCTACGACGACAAGGGCCGCCGCAGCCTGATCGCGTCGGGCGAGCCCGACCAGCATGTCGCGTGTGATGACGTACTGGTCGCGGTCGGCCAGGAGAACGCCTTTCCGTGGATCGAGCGCGATGTCGGCATCGAGTTCGACCAGTGGGACATGCCCAAGGTCGACAGCGTGACCATGGCCTCCACCAACCCGAAGGTGTTCTTCGGCGGCGACGCCGCTTTCGGGCCCAAGAACATCATCTGGGCGGCGGCGCACGGCCATGACGCGGCGATCTCGATCCACAAGGCCTGCCATGGCGAGGACGTCGCCGAGCGGCCGGCGCCGGGCATGGACATCGTCAGCCAGAAGATGGGCATCCACGAATGGAGCTATGACAACGACGTCTCGGTCGTGTCGCGCTTCAAGGTGCCGCATCGCGCCAAGGAGGAGACGCTCAAGGACATCCGCGCCGAGGTCGAGCTGGGCTTCGACGTCGAGCTGGCGTGGAAGGAGGCGCAGCGCTGCCTCAACTGTGACATCCAGACGGTGTTCGCCGGCTCGCTGTGCATCGAGTGCGACGCCTGCGTCGACATCTGCCCAATGGACTGCATCACCTTCGCCGACAATGGCGAGGAGAAGGAGCTGCGGACCCGCCTGATGGC
>DATFGV010000522.1:0-4281 GCA_035249115.1 Vineibacter sp. | reverse complement strand
AGTCCCGCCACATCTCGATGCAACCCAGGCCCTCATGCAGGAACACCAGGATCGGCCGCAACGGCGGTCGCGGGCCGATCCAGCGGGCCCGCAGCCGCCGATCCGGCAACTCGACGAAGATGTCGGCCATGCGACCTACTTGGAGGTCAGCACCATCACCATCTGGCGGCCTTCCAGCCGCGGGAACTGCTCGATCTTGGACAGATCAGCGGTGTCGTCGCGCACCCGCTCAAGCACCTTCACGCCGAGGTCCTGGTGCGCCATCTCGCGGCCGCGGAAGCGCAGGGTGACCTTCACCTTGTCGCCTTCCTCCAGGAACGTGCGCATCTGGCGCATCTTTACGTCGTAGTCGTGGTCGTCGATGCCCGGGCGCAGCTTGATCTCTTTGACCTCGATGACCTTCTGCTTCTTGCGCGCCTCGTTGGCCTTCTTCTGCATTTCGTATTTGAATTTGCCGAAGTCGCCGATCTTGCAGACGGGCGGATCGGCATTGGGCGAAATCTCGATCAGGTCGAAGCCGGCCTCGACGGCCATCTCCAGGGCTTCGCGGGTGTCCAACACCCCCAGCATCTCGCCGGTCTCGCTGATCACGCGCACGTTGTAGGCGCGGATCTCTCGGTTCACGCGCGGGCCCTCGCGGGACGGCGCGGATTGCTGCATCGGTCTGGCTATCGTCGCTCTCCATCGTTGCTGCCCCGGCGGCCATCCGCCGGTGGCTGGGGTTCGGGCAGGGCCGATCGGATCCCACCCGATTTTGTGTCAGGCGCGCCGCCTAATGCGGCGGACGCGCCTCTTCCGACAATCTATGAACGGCATCGCCCAGCGCAAGCGTTTCCTGTTTGTCAGACCCCAGGCGGCGGATCGCCACCGTGCGGTTCTCGACGTCCCGCTTGCCGACGGCGATCAGCACCGGCGTCTTGGCCAGCGAATGCTCGCGGACCTTGTAATTGATCTTCTCGTTGCGGCGGTCGATCTCGACCCGCAAGCCGGCTGCGCCCAGCGCCGCCAAGACCTCGCCGGCATAGCCATCGGCGTCGTTCACGATCGTGCATACCACTGCTTGCGTCGGCGACATCCAAAGTGGGAAGCGGCCAGCGTAGTGCTCGACCAGGATGCCGATGAAACGCTCGAACGAACCGAAAATGGCGCGATGCAGCATGACCGGCGTCCGGCGCGAACTGTCCTCGCCGATGTAGTGCGCACCGAGCAGTCCTGGCACATGCAGGTCGACTTGCAGGGTGCCGCACTGCCAGTCGCGGCCGATCGCGTCGCGCAGCACGAACTCCAGCTTGGGACCGTAGAATGCGCCCTCGCCGGGATTGAGCTGCAGTTCGATGCCGGCGGCCGCTGAGGCGTCCTTGAGCGCCTTTTCGGCCTGGTCCCAGACCGCGTCGCTGCCCACACGGACCGGCGGCCGGTCGGAGAACTTCACGAAGAAGTCGGGGAAGCCCATGTCGCGATAGACGCGGCGCAATAGTTCGCAGAAGCGGATCGTCTCCGCCGTGACCTGTGCCTCGGTACAGAAGATGTGCGCGTCGTCTTGCGTAAAGGCGCGCACGCGCATGATGCCGTGCAGCGCACCAGACGGCTCTAAGCGGTGGCAGGAGCCAAACTCGGCCAGCCGCAGCGGCAGGTCACGGTAGCTCTTGAGGCCCTGGTTGAAAATCTGCACGTGGCACGGGCAGTTCATCGGCTTCAGCGCGAAGATGCGCTGGTCCTGGTTGTCCATGAACGCGCGCAGGCCCTCGTCGTTTTCCGAGAGGTACATGTTCTCGCGGAACTTCTCCCAGTGACCCGAGGCCTCCCACAGCCGGCGGTCGACCAGCTGCGGCGTCTTGACTTCCAGGTAGCCGGCCTCTCCCAGGCGCCGGCGCAGGTAGTCCTCCAGCGCCCGCCACAGGGCCCAGCCCTTGGGATGCCAGAACACCATGCCGGCGGCCTCCTCCTGTTGGTGGAACAGGCCCATTTCCTTGCCGATGCGGCGGTGGTCGCGCTTCTCCGCTTCCTCGAGTTGCGTCAGATAGGCGTCGAGCTGCTTCTTGTCGAAGAACACGGTGCCGTAGACCCGCTGCAGCTGGGCGTTCCGCGCGTCGCCGCGCCAATAGGCGCCCGACACTTTCATCAGCTTGAAGGCCTTGCCCAGCTTGCCCGTCGAGGGCAGGTGCGGGCCCTTGCACATGTCGAGCCACGCGCCCTGGCGATAGACGCTGATCTCCTCGTCGGTCGGCAGCTCGTCGGACCATTCGGCCTTGAACGTCTCGCCGTGCTCAAGGAAGTATTTCTTCAGTCGCGCCCGGTCCCAGATTTCGCGCTCGATCGGCAGGTCGCGATCGACGATCTCGGCCATGCGTTGCTCGATTTTGACAAAGTCCTCCGGCGTGAAAGGCTCGGCGCGGGCGAAGTCGTAGTAGAAGCCGCTCTCCGTCGCCGGGCCGAACGTGATCTGGGTGCCGGGGAACAGCTCCTGCACTGCTTGGGCGAGCACGTGTGCCGCGTCGTGGCGCAACAGCTCCAGCGCGTCGGGATCCTTGGCCGTGACGATGGCGACCTTGGCGTCGCGCTCGATCGGCCGCGCGAGGTCGCGCAGCTCGCCGTCGACCTTGACGGCCAGCGCCGCGTTGGCGAGGCCGGCACCTATCGCGGCGGCGAGGTCGGCGCCCGTTACGGCGCGCTCGAAAGACCGGACCGAGCCGTCCGGTAAACTGAGGTTGATCATGGGTCGAAACTCGAGGTCGGGAGGCATTGGCGCGACCCGGGCCTGGCCGGGCGCACGACTAGCCGACGGCACCCTGTGCCGCCGGGGCGTCCAGGGCCGGGAGGCTCCCCCACGCAGGAGAAAGCGCCCGGCCGCCTCAAGTTCGGTCGGTGATGGTCAGAAGGCCCGCAAAACGGGCGTCAGGATGCGCAATGCGCGACATAGCGCCAAAACAGGTACGTGCGGCGCCGTGTTGTGTCAAGCGGCCACGGCGGGCCAATGGTCCGATTTGGTGGTGAGTTCTGCGGGGAACGCGGTGATGAACGGACAAGACATCGTCGACGTCTTGTTCGCCCGCTTCGTCGGCGCCCAGCTCAACCTCACCCGGCCGGGCTGACAGGGTGTCCACCATGTCTCCGTACACCCGTCCACCATGTCCCCGTGCAGCACAACAAGCTGACCATGAAGGCAATAACGTCGGGGATTTTCAGTCAGGCTGTCAGGCATGCCTGTGGCGCCATGTGCGCGATTGAGCGCGTCTGCCGCGCGAACCGGCGACCCGCTGGTAAAGGTCAAGCGTCCGCCGGCACATCGCTTCGATGGTGAAATGCGCCCGCACATGCGCCTGGGCGCTCATCGAAAGCTGCGCGCGCTGCTCGGCGGTCAGTGCCAGCGCCCGGTTGAGCGCCTGGGCCAACGCGCTAGGCGCGCCAGGAGTCGCCGTCCAGCCAGTTTCGCCGGGCACCATGCCCTCGACGGCGCCGCAACCGGCGTCGCAGACCACCGGCCGGCTCATCGCCTGCGCCTCGACCAGGGCGCGGCTGAAACCCTGGCCGTTACCGCCGGCCACGACCACGTCGGACAGCATGTAGGCGGCTGGCATGTCGTCGCAAAACGGCGCGATGGCGACGGTGCCCCCAAGGCCGAGCCGCTCGATATGGCGCTTGAGCCGCTCTTCCAACGCCGTCGGCGAGGACTCGGCGCCCAGCAGCAGGCAGAAGACATCCTCGCGGTCCAGGGCCTTGATCGCCTCGACCAGGTGGATCTGGCCGCGATCCTCGCACAGCCGGCCGGGGAACAGGATGACCTTGCGGTCGTCGGGCAGCCGCCACCGGGCGGCGAGCTTGATCAACCGCTCGGCGCGCACGGTCGCCGGATTGAAGCGGTCGAAGTTGATGCCACTGCGGATCACGCTGATCCGGCCGTCGTCGATACGCTGGTGCGCCTTGAGGCTGGCCGCCACGAAGTCGGAGACCGCGATCAGCGCGTCGGCCTGCGCCTGTGCCCTTTCCATCAGGCGCGCCGCCCAGCGTTCGCCGCGCGCCGGCGCATGCGCCGTGACGACGACCTTGATACTGCCGCCGCGTGCCAGCCGGCGGGCTGCCCATGCCGCCGCCCGCGAGCGCGCGTGGATGATCTCGACGCCATAAGTCGCGACCGTCTCGCGCAACCGCCGCGCCGTGCCGTACGCCTGCGGCAGGCTATCTGTGTCGGCCGGCAGCCGCACATGCGTCACCTTCAGCCGGCGCATTTCGCCGGCGAGTGGCCCGTCGGGGCCGGCGATTAGGGCGCGGCCGCCGGCGGCG
>DATFGV010000521.1:0-10674 GCA_035249115.1 Vineibacter sp. | reverse complement strand
CGGAATTGGCGCATAGCGCCGGCGCCCGGTTGGCGGTCGATTCGACCTGCGCCACGCCGGTGTTCACCCGGCCGATCGCGCTGGGTGCCGATATCGTCATGCACGCCGCCACCAAGTACCTCAACGGGCACAGCGACGTCATCGCCGGCGCGCTGGTGACGGCCCGCGACGACGATTTCTGGCAGCGCATTCGCACGATCCGCGCCCAGCTCGGCACGGTGCTCGGCGCGCTGGAGTCCTACCTGCTGCTGCGCGGCATGCGGACGTTGTTCCCCCGCGTACGTACCGCCGCCAGCAACGCCCAGTGGCTGGCCGAACGCCTGGCCGAGCATCCGCTAGTCGAGTCGGTGCTTTACCCCGGCCTGTCCGGCTTTGCCGGTCACCCGGCCGCGGCGCGGCAAATGCAGGGCGGCTTCGGCGCCATGATGTCGATCCGGGTCAAGGCCGGCACCGGACTGACCGGTGAGCAGGCGGCGATCGCCGTCGCCGCGCGCACCGAGCTTTGGAAACGCGCCACGTCCCTGGGTGGCGTCGAAAGCCTGGTCGAGCATCGCGCCAGCGTTGAGGGCACCGGCACGCCTGCCCCGCCCGACCTGCTGCGGCTCAGCGTCGGCATCGAGGCCAAGGAGGATCTCCTCGCTGACCTCGACCAGGCCCTGGCCGCCGCGCATCGGCGTAATGAGCCGTAGTATCCGGGCTCACAAGCACCTGGCCGCTACAATAGCCGTGGCGATATGCCCCCCTGCCAGTAATGGAGGCCGTAAAGTGTCCATCGAACAACCTGGTGGGCGAACCGACCTCGCGAAGCGCCTGGTTGCGGTCCCGCCCGAGCGCATTTTCGCCGTATTCGATAACCCCGCGGCGTTGATGCAGTGGCTTCCGCCCAAGGGCATGACCGGCCACGCTCACGAGTATGATTTTCGTCAAGGCGGCACGTACCGTATCGAGCTTGAGTACCTGGACGGCAATCACGGCCCAGGAAAAACCACGGCCAAAAGCGATATCAGTAAGGGACGCTTCGTCGAGATCGTACCCGATCGCATAATCCGGCAGACGGTTGAATTCGAAGGTGACGACTCGATAAAGATGACAATGACTTGGACCTTCGATCCGGTTCCGGAGGGAACATCGGTTACAGTCACGGCTGAGGACGTGCCCTCTGGCATTAGCGCCGAGGATCACCAGAAAGGGCTAAGTTCGTCACTCGAAAATCTCGCGGAGTTTGTCGGCGGTTAGGGCGTTCAAGGCGCTCTCGTGGGTCAGCACGGTTCGGGGTCAGTCCAGCAAAACTGCATACGCGCTTGCGTTCTGCGACAGGTGCTGGGCGGTTGCTCTCTTGCCAAACTGACCGCAGGGTGCGCCACCAATGGCGTCGAGGAGAACCACCATGGCGGCGCGCCTGCAGGACAAGGTCGCGATCATCACCGGCGGCGGCAGCGGCATGGGCCGCGAGGCCGTGCTGCGCTTCCTCGACGAAGGCGCAAAGGTGATCGTCGCCGACATCAACGAGGCCAACGGCCGCGAGACGGTGGCGCTGGCGGCGGCGTGCGGCCTGGGCGAGCGCGCCGCCTTCGCGCGCTGCGACGTCGCCGAAGAGGCCGATGTTGCCGCGCTGGTGGCCGAGGCGGAGCGGCACTTCGGCTCGCTCGACATCGCCTACCTCAACGCCGGCGTCGGCGGCGCCTTCGGGCCGATCGCCGAGACCACGGTCGAGGGCTGGGACTACACCTTCGCCGTGCTGGTGCGCAGCGTGTTCCTCGGCATCAAGCATGCCTCGCTGGCGATGAAGCGCCATGGACGCGGCGGCGCCATCCTCAGCACGGCGTCGATCGCCGGCATGATCGGCGGCGCCGGCTCGCACGCCTACTCAGCCGCCAAGGCCGCCGTCATCAGCCTCACCGGCAACGTCGCCGCTGAGCTGGGGCCGCACCGCATCCGGGTCAACGCTATCGCACCGGGCGTGATCTCGACGCCGCTGCTGCATCGCGGCAAGCCGGAGCGCTACGAGCAGCAGTTCGGCCGTCAGCCCTGGCCCGATCGCGGCGAGCCGGCGCACATCGCCGACGTCGCGGTGTTCCTTTGCAGTGACGAAGCGCGGTTCATCACCGGCGAGACGGTCAAGGTCGACGGCGGCCTGCTGGCGCAGGGCCTGGCGCTGTGGGGCACAGGCCAGGACAACCGGTTCCTGAAGGCTTCGGGCGTCAACCACGGCACGACCGGCCGGCGCTGATCGAAGTTTTTGAATTTTACATGGCCGTTTACAGTCACTGTGAAATCAACTGGGACAAAGTTTCGATTGTTTTAAAATACCATAGCGAAGCGACATAATATTTCGATGCCCGCGGCGCCCGTTTAGAGCGCGCTGGAGAGCCTCTCATTCTGGATGGGGGTGGGATACCTCGACCCGCCGTACCATGCTGTAGGCCCGTCCTAGGGGCCGTAGCGGGCCCGTTTCCGGCCGTCGCCCGTGAGGTATCCGAATGCCCCGGGTCGTGCCAATTGCACCTGCCATGCAAAGTGCCTGCGCGGAACGATGTGGCAAAAACGCCACAGCACCCGCCTGCCTTCCCGCCGGTGCGCTGCGCCGTCGGTGCGGCGAATGTTCGGGCAGCTCGGTGGAGCGGCAGGCGGTTCAGCTCTCGCGCTCGTACACCAGCGTCTCCCCCTTGGTGCGATAGACGGCGTGCACCCAGGCGCCGGCGCCGTCGTAGTAGAGGTCGGCATCGGCGTACGGCAGGGTCGTGCGGTAGCCCGTGGCGACGCGCGCCACCTTGGCGACCGTGACGCTCTTGTCGCCCAGCGGCTGCACGCGCAGCGGGACGTAGCGGCCTTTCTCGCAGTCGATCAGCATCTGCTGCCGCACGAAGGCCGGGTTCCACACTGAATTGGTGGTCAAGGTCGCGGCCGGCGCGGTCACGGTCTCGAGCGGCCCTTCGACCCGCACGTTGGTCCCGACCGGCGTGGCGCGCACCTTGTATTGCTTGCCGTCGTCGTTGGTGTCGGCGGTGATCGACAGGATCCTGTTGCCCTGGAAAACCTCCTCGCTGGTGTGCTCGTAGCGGAAAGCTCGGACGAAGGCGATGTAGACCGACAGCTCGAGCTTGGTTCGCACCGTCAGGCGATCGCCGTCGCGGCTGAAGCCGGTGCGCAGCCATCCCATCGGGCTGCTGCCGCGATGCACGCGGAACACCATGTCCTGCGGCGTCTGGGCCCACACGCGGCGCGGCAGACCCAAACCGATTGCAGCTGCGCCGAGACCCGCCAGGGCGAAGCGGCGCGTCACTTGCTGTCGGTCGGCGGTTGTCGGCGACAAAGCGATGGAGCCGAACGGATCGAGGGTCATCAGTGACTCCTGCGTGTGATGCGTCGACCTCACGGGCGAACTACCGCCGGCGCACCCGTCGGCAGGACATGGTCGAACAGCGCGCCGGTGCCAGCCTGCCGTCGGCCGCCGGGCGGCGAACGCCGCGCCAGGCGTGCGAACACCCGCTGCGCCCGCGGCCCTCGCGCTAGAACGATCCGGCCGGGCCGGAGTTCCAGCGGCACGATGCGCAAGCCGCGCACCCGGCCGTCGTCGAGGTCGACCAGGAAGAGCGCGCCAAGGAAATAGGGAAGAAACTTGAACCACCAGACGTCGTCGATCAGGTCGCCGACGTCATAGAGGATCAGGCCGTCACCGCGCCTCTCGACGCCCTGCAGCAAATGCGCCGAGTGTCCGTAGAAGATGTCGACACCGGCGTCGATCGCCGCCCGCGCGAACCGCTGGAAGCGGGCCGACGGCCAGGCACGCAGGTTGGGTCCCCAATGTGCACTGAGCACGACCAGCCGGGCGCCATCCGCGCGCAAGCTACGGACCTCGCCGGCAATGCGCGCCAGTGTCGCGGCATCATCATCGATCCGCAGGTAGTTGGTGCCGGCGCGGCCGGGACCAGCGGCGAAGGCCGGGGTGTTGTCGGTGATGGCGATCACCCCGACGCTGGTGCCTGCGACCGCCAGGCGCGCCGGCCGAATCGCCGCTGCCAGATCGCGCCCGGCGCCAGCATGGGCGATGCCGGCCGCATCCAGGTGGGCGATAGTGTCCATCAGGCCCTCGACCTCGAAGTCGAGCGCATGGTTGTTGGCGAGGTTCACGAAGCGGAAGTTGGCGGCCGTCAGCAGGCTGATCGTCGCCGGATCCGAGCGGTGGCACACCGGCTTGTGGGTGCGCCGCCAGCGGTGCTCGGAGCGGCTGACCGGGTTCTCCATGTTGCCGAAGACCGCGTCGACGCCCTGCATCACCGGCAGTGCGTCGCCCCAGACCAGCTCCGGCCGGCCCGCCGCCGCGGCCTTGTTGCCGTGCACGTCGAAGATCATGTCGCCGACGAAGGCGATGGTCGCCGCGCCCGTCATCCGATACCTACGCCTCCAACACAATCCGACACTGGCGCCGACCGCGCGGCGCCCCGTCGCAATGTAGTGGTGCCGCTCGCCAGCGGCAATCCACGGCGCGCGCCGAGGGACACGACGATGGGTGGCGGCCAACGGTCGCAGCGCGCCGTTCCACATTGATTTCATGCCTAGGCGTTGCTACCTAGCCGAACATCGAACGCAAGGACGACCTTGCGTAACACAGTGATCGACGGGGACGACCCTGTCATGGACCTGCGAGGTTGCCATGGCTTGGGTCGTTCTTTTTTTGGCCGGTCTGCTCGAAATCGGCTGGGCCGTCGGCCTGAAATACACCGATGGTTTCACCCGTCCGCTAGCATCGATCGCGACGATCCTGTGCATGCTGGCCAGCATCACCTTGCTGGGCCTGTCGCTGCGGGCCCTTCCGTTGGGCTCCGCCTACGCCGTCTGGACCGGAATCGGCACGGTGGGCACTGTCATCGTCGGAATGATCCTGTTCGGCGAGTCGGCCGCCATCCTGCGGCTGGCCTGCATCGGCCTCATCGTCGCCGGCATCGCCGGACTGAAGCTCCTGCCGAGCGCCTGAACACGAACCGCCGCGTCGCGGCCAGGCATGGTTCCGCAGCGCGGGCGGTGCGATAACCCTTGGTCGTGACCTGGGGCAACAGCTAGGTTCTATCCGTGTGGTGCTGAACATGACGAGTGACCACGAGTTCCACCCCGCGCACGATGCCGTCCTTCGCCGGAGGATGCGATGAAGTTCACCTGGTTCCACCTGATGCCCTGGCCGCATCTGCCCGACGATTTCCGCGAGAAGCATCGCTCCGTCTGGGTCGACATCCCGACCACGTTGTACGATGCCAAGCGCGGCCATCAGATCTATCACGACTATCTCGACCAGCTCGAATTTGCCGAGACGATGGGCTTCGACGCGCTGGGCGTGAACGAGCATCACGCCAACGCCTACGGCCTGATGCCGTCGCCCAACCTGATGGCGGCGGCACTGGCGCGGCGCACCTCGACGGCTGCGCTGATGGTGCTGGGCGATTCGATCGCGCTCTACAACCCGCCGATCCGCGTCGCCGAAGAGTTCGCCATGCTCGACGTGATAAGCGGCGGTCGGTTGGCGGCCGGCTTCCCGGTCGGCACGTCGATGGACACCAACTACGCCTATGGCCAGATTCCGGCGCTAACCCGCGAGAAATACGCCGAGGCGCACGAACTCATCATGCGGGCATGGCGCGAGGACGAGCCGTTCGCATTCAACGGCCGCTATACCCAGCTGCGCTACGTCAATTGCTGGCCCAAGCCGGTGCAGCGGCCGCGACCGCCGGTGTTCATCCCCGGCGGCGGCTCGCTGGAGACCTACGATTTCTGCCTCGAGTTCGACTACACCTACTGCTACCTCAGCTACTCCGGCTACCTGCGCGCCAAGCAGCTGATGGACGGCTACTGGGAGCGCGTCGCAAAGAGCGGCAAGGACAATAGCCCGTATCGCGGCGGCTTCGCCCAGGTGATCTGCGTCGCGGATACCGATGCCGAGGCCGAAAAGCTCTACGCCCCGCACATCCACTATTTCTATAACCGCTGCCTGCACGTCTATCCCGGCTTCGCCGACGCGCCGGGCTACCGCACGGTCAAGACCTTGCAGGCCAACATGATCACCCAGCTGACCCAAGCGCAGCTGCGCAACTACCCGACCCTGACGTGGCGGGACCTGGTCGACAAGGGCTACGTCATCGCCGGCTCACCGCAAACCGTCTACGACCGCATGGTTGACCTCGCCAAGACTCTGCATGTCGGCAACATCTTCTGCCTGTTCCAGGCCGGCGACATGCCGGGCGACAAGGTGCGCCATTCGACGCGTCTGTTCGCCGAAAAGGTCATGCCGCGACTGAAGGCCGACCTGTTTCAGGACTGGCGCAACGAGGACCGCTTCTGGATCAAGCCGATGCACGACAGCGAGCGCCGCATGGCAGCGGAGTGAGGTGGGATGCGCTTCCTGCCGTCGTGAGCGAAGCGAGGGACCTTGCAGTGGTTGGTGCAGTCAAAGACCAGGCCGGTGACGGCTGGGACCGCGCCGCTCCAGCGGCGCTCATGAGCCGGCGCTACGCGCCGGTGCGTCGCTGGAGCGACGCGGTCCGACCCGTCATGTCAGACGTTGTCCGCCGAAGTAACCACCGCAAGGTTCTTCGCGTCGCTCAGGACGACATTCAATTCACTCTCCATCGATAGCAACTCCAACCGAGCCATGCCCCTCTCATCCAGCTTGATTGACGTCGCCGGCGGCCGCGCCAAGGTCCGCGTTCACGAGGGCGGCGATGGGCCGCCGTTGTTGTTCTTGCATGGCGCCGGCGGCCTGATGCGCGACGATCCGTTCGTGGCGGCGCTCGCCAGCCGCTACCGCGTCCACGCGCCGCTGCTGCCGGGCTACGAGGACTCAACCGGCGAGGACCGCCTGCGCACCATGCTCGACATCGCCCTGCACACCTACGATGTCTGGGACGCGCTGCGGCTCGACAAGCCGCTGGTCTGCGGCCTGTCGATGGGCGGCATGATCGCGGCGGAGATGGCAGCACTGGCGCCCAACGAGATCGACCGCCTGTGCCTGGTGTCGTCGGCCGGCCTGTGGCTGGAGCAGCACCCGATCCCCGACCTGTTCGCGCTGCTGCCGCAGGAGTTCCCGGAATACCTATTCCACGACGTCGATCGCGGCCGCCAGCTGATGGCGCCCGGTGGCGACCTCAACGATGTCAATTTCCTCGCCGAATTCATGGTGATGAACGCGCGCCGGCTGGGAATGGCCGGCAAGATTCTGTTCCCGATCCCCGATCGCGGGCTGGCCGACCGGCTATATCGCATCAAGGCCCGCACCTTGATCGTGTGGGGTGAGGACGACCGGCTGATCCCCTTGCCCTACGCCGAGGCGTTCCGCGCCGGCATCGCCGGCTCGCGGATGGTGACCATCCCGCAGGCCGGACACCTCGTCGGCCACGAACAACCAAACGCAGTGCTACACGCCCTGGCGACGCTGAACTAGCGCCGCAAGGTAGCTGTTCGATCGGGACGACAAATGGGAAAAGCTGTCCTGGTTCACCAAAGGTCACGAACGTGCGCCTGCGGCATCGGTCACGACCACTTCTTTCGTTGATGCGGCAGGTCGAGCAGTAAAGTTCAGTCGCTTGACTTTTCGCACAGAAAATCGTTTGTGCACGCGTCGAACGCATGGCGTTCGCTCTCTCTCGCGGTGACGCGCCGCTCGCCCGCCCAGTGCCGGCCACCAGCGCGCTGCTGAGACCTCCCGGAACCCGCCGTCGCGAGCCAAGGGTTTGAATTGCGGATCGCCCCGCCCGCCGCGCCATGCGCGGCGCCCGGGCCTGGTCCGCACGCGCTGTCATGTTCGCGTTCGGACCCGGCGTGCTGTCTATGAAGTGAGTTCCTGAGTTATGACACTGTTTAATGATCTGCAGCTGGCCGAGCCCCTGACGCGTGCGCTGGCGGCCGATGCCTACGAGACGCCGACGCCGATCCAGCTCAAGGCCATCCCGCCGCTGCTTGCCGGCCGCGATCTGCTCGGCATCGCGCAGACCGGTACCGGCAAGACCGCGGCCTTCGCGCTGCCGATCCTCCATCGCCTGGCCTCCGATCGGCGCCGGCCGGCGCCACGCACGTGCCGAACCCTGGTTCTGGCACCCACTCGCGAGCTCGCGCTGCAGATCGCCGAGAGCTTCGGGCGCTATGGCCGCTTCCTGCACCTGCGCACGACCTGCGTCTTCGGCGGCGTCGGCGAACGTCCGCAGATCCAGGCACTGCAGCCGGGTGTCGATATCCTGGTTGCCACGCCCGGCCGGCTGCTCGACCTGATCGGCCAGCGAGCCCTGTCGCTTGGCAGCCTAGAGGTCTTTGTCCTCGACGAGGCCGACCGCATGCTCGACATGGGCTTCATCCACGACGTGCGCCGCATCGTCCGACTGCTGCCCGCCGAGCGGCAGACGGCGCTGCTGTCGGCCACCATGCCGGCCGACATTGCCCAGCTGGCACGTGACCTGCTTCGCGACCCCGTGAGGGTCGAGGCCGCACCGCCGGCGACGACCGTCGAGCGGGTCACCCAGCAGGTGATGTTCGTCGATACCGCGAACAAGCGTGACCTGCTGGTCCACCTGCTCAAGGACGAGAGCCTGCGTCGGGCCTTGGTCTTTACCCGCACCAAGCATGCCGCCAACAAGGTCGCCGACGCGCTGGAGAAGGCCGGCATCGCCGCCGATGCCATTCACGGCAACAAGTCGCAAGGCGCACGCCAGAAGGCGCTGGCGCTATTCAAGGCCGGCAAGTGCCGCGTGCTGGTCGCCACCGACATCGCCGCCCGCGGCATCGACATCGACGACGTCACGCACGTCATCAATTTCGATCTGCCCAACGAGCCGGAGAACTACGTCCACCGCATCGGCCGCACGGCGCGGGCCGGCGCCGAGGGCGCGGCGATCGCCTTCTGCGACGCGGGCGAGGTTGGCTATCTTCGCGAGATCGAGCGGACCGCCCGGCAGAAGTTGCCGGTGCTGGTCGACCATCCCTTCCACAACGCCGGCATCGCCAACGGCAGCGTCACGGCGCCGCCGCCCGCCAGCCTGCAGGGACGGCACCGTCAGGGCGGCGGAGGCCACCGGCATGGCGCCCCACGCACCCAGGAAAGGCGGGCCGCCAGTGGCAACGGAAAGGGCCACAGCCAGCCGCCACGTCAAGATGGCAAGGCGGTCGCGCGCCAGAACCAGCGCGGGCCGCACCCTCGCAGTCCTGCACATCCCTCCTCGAGCGCACCCTCGCACCGAGGGCGGCGCCCGGCGCGGCCTGGCGGCGGGGCATCGTCCGGTTCATGGATGCGGGCGCTGGCCGCGCCGAATCGCGATCCGCATTGAGCAAGGGGGCGCGCCGCACCGGTGGCGCCTGACTCTGGGCGACTTCGACGGCCGCCCAACGTTGATCTGATCGAACGTCTCACGCCTGTCGGCCCCTACTCGCGCTCCGACCAAGGCCGCCGGCACCGAGTCGACTTGGCCTCGCCCAATCGCTATAGCTGCCGCCCGATACCAGTTTCGGGAATGGCGCGGTGAGCGGCGACATTGACGATTTCCGCCAGCTTCTGGCCAAGGTCGGCACCGGAGCCGGCCTCGGCCGGCCTGAGGCCGAGCGCGCTTTCGACATCATGACCGCCGGCAATGCCACACCGGCGCAGATGGGCGCTTTCCTGATGGCGCTGCGGGTCCGTGGCGAGACGGCCGATGAATTGGCCGGCGGCGCCAGCGTGCTGCGCGCCAAGGTTCTGAAGGTCACCGCGCCGGCTGGCGCCATCGACATCGTCGGCACCGGTGGCGACCACCACGGCACCTACAATGTCTCGAGCGCGTCGGCGATCGTGGTCGCCGGCTGCGGCGTGCCGGTGGCCAAGCACGGCAATCGCGCCTTCACCTCCAAGTCGGGGGCAGGCGACGTGCTGGCGGCGCTCGGCGTCGGGCTGGAGTTGCCGGTCGAGACCCTGGAACGTGCACTGCGCGAGGCCGGCATCTGCTTCCTGATGGCGCCGCGCCATCATAGCGCCATGCGCAACGTTGCCGGCCCGCGCGTCGAGCTGGCACCGACCCGCACCATCTTCAACATGCTGGGGCCGCTCTCCAACCCCGCCCTGGTCAAGCGACAGCTGGTCGGCGTCTACGACCGCAAATGGGTGCGGCCGGTGGCCGAGGCACTGGGCCAACTGGGCCTCGAACGGGCGCTGGTGGTGCATGGCGCCGACGGTATGGACGAGATCACGACCACCACCACCACCTACGCCGCCGAGATGACCGCGACGAACGACCGGACGGTGTCGGTGCGCGAGTTCGAGATCGCGCCGGAGGAAGCCGGGGTGCCGCGCGCCGCGCTGGCGCAGCTCAAGGGCGGCGACCCGGCCCACAACGCCGCCGCCATCCGAGCTGTGCTGGCAGGCGAAGCGAGCGCCTTCCGCGACATCGTGCTGCTCAACGCCGCCGCCGCGTTGACGGTCGCCGGCAAGGTCACGACGCTGAAGGACGGGGCCGCGATGGCCGCGCACGCCATCGCCTCGGGCCAGGCCAGTGCGGCGCTCGACAAGCTGGTTGCGATTTGCGGCACTGCGAAGAGGCCAGCCTAGCCATGGCCGACGCGAGCGCTCTTGACCTGGTTGCCGGTTTCGCCGCCACCGGCACAGCGCTGGATCGCATCAATGCCGACAAGGCAGCGCTGGTCGCGCGGCGCAAGGCCGAGCGGCCGCTA
>DATFGV010000520.1:0-3144 GCA_035249115.1 Vineibacter sp. | reverse complement strand
AGCGGAATCTTCACCATCGCCGTGGCGGTGCTTTCGCCGGCCAACAGTTCGCGCATGTGGCGCGCCGCCTCGATCCCACGTTCGCGGATGTCGGTGTGCGGGTTGCAGCGATAGCCGACGAACACCGAGATGTTGTCGACCATCGGCGGCGACACGTTGGCGTGCAAATCGAACGTACCGATGACCGGCACGTCCGGCCCGACGATGCGGCGGATCAGCGCGTAAAGCTCGCCATCCGGGTCGTCGCTCTCGGTGGTCAACGCCGCGCCATGCGACGAGACGTAGACGCCGTCGAACGGCCCCTGCCCGCTCAAGCCGGCCTCGAACTCGGCCATCAATTCGCGGAAATAACCGTGCTCGACCGGCCCGCCGGGCTGCGCCGAGGCGATGCGCAGCGGCGCCGGCGTCCATGGACCCGTGCGGTCCATCTCGGTCACGAAACCCGGCATGTCTGGCATCAGGCCCGGCGTAGGTCGGCGCGCCTCGACCAGCAGCGCGTTGCCGCGCATGTCGACGTCGGATGCGAAATCCTCGCGGGTGCTGACCGGCGCGAAGCGGTTGCACTCGATGGCGAAACCCAGAAGCGCGATGCGCGGCGATGTGGCGGTCAAACTGTCCTCCCGCTTCAGCGATCCCACTCTAGCGTGTCGGCCACACCCAGGACGGGCTTTCCGAATCCTGAACCAGCGTCTCGCCCAATTGCTTGTCCAGGACGATTCGCTGGGCGCCAGCCTTGTCGGCGAGTTCCGACACCAGCGCCGCGGCGTGCGTGACCACGACGATCTGCGAACGATCGGATGCCTGCGCGATCAGCCGCGCCAGCGGCGGCAGCAGGTCGGGGTGCAGGCTGGTCTCGGGCTCGTTGAGCACCATCAACGTCGGCGGACGCGGCGACAGCAGGGCGGCGACCAGCAGCAGATAGCGCAAAGTGCCGTCCGACAATTCTGCCACCTTCAGCGGGCGATGAAGACCGTACTGCTGCATCTGCAGATCGAAGTAACCATCAGACACGGTGACTTCAATCGACGTGTCTGGAAACGCATCCGCGACAGCATCGTCCAACTGGCCGGATTCACCCACTTCCCGGATAGTCTGGAGAGCCGCCGCGAGATCGCTTCCCTCGCTGCCCAGCACAGGGGTGTACGTGCCGACCTGAGGTCGGCGCGCCGGGGCGTCACGGTCGGTTCGAAAGTGGTCATAGAAGCGCCAATCTCGCATTCGTTCGCGCATCACCAGCAGCTCGAGCGCGTCACGCGGATCGCTGCCATGGGTCATCATGCTGTCGAAAGACGCGAGCTTGTCGAGAGCCTGGCGCCACTCGCCCGTATCGCCGCGGACACGAACGCTAGGGCCGTTGCGCGAGGCAATGGTGTTCGCGCGACCCAGTACTTCGCCGGTCCACATACTCTCGACCTTGATTTCGGGATCACGCAAGAACGCCGACCGCGAAGATCTCGACTGACCCGGCAGCCCCAGATCGATGGCGTAGCCATAGTCGTCGCCGGCGAAGCCCAGCTTCAGGCTGATCGGGTTCTTGCGGACCAACCCCTCGACCCGTTGTTCGCCCCGCTTCATGGCGCGCGAAAATTGTTCCGGGCCGGCCCACAAGGTGGAGTGGAGGCCACCCTCCGCCGCCAGCGACTGGACGATCCGCCCCTGGGCGATGTCGGCCAGCAGTCGCAGGGCGCGATAGAGGCTCGATTTGCCGCTGCCGTTGGCGCCAGTGACGACGTTCAGCGGCCCGAGCGCCAGGCGTACGTCGCGCAGCGATCGGTACCCGGAGATCGCCAGCCGCGTGATCATGGCGTGGGGTCGGCCGCCCCGGAGACGTCAGGATGGAGCCGCATTCAGTCCGGCGATGGCCTGGCGCAGAGCCTGGTGGCCGCGGAACAGCACCATCTCCTTCCACTCGTCAGTGTCGGGATAGAATTGCTTGCGCATGGCGGCGCGGATCGGCACTGCCGCCCTGCCCAGAGGATCGCCGTATTTGTGCAGCCAGTGATCGGCCCTGAAGGCCCGCCGACCGCTTTCGCGGTCATAGGTGCCGAATTCCAAGGTCGCCATGGTCACGCGCGCGCCTGACAGGGCACGGTTGTAGGCGTAGTGGCCGAGCCCGTCGCGCGCTTGCGAGGCGGTCTGGCCACGCTTGGACTCGGTGACCGACTCGCCCCAGAAGGCGCGCACGCGGCGCGAGCCGTCGCTGTCAGGCTCGTAGTGCGTGATCAGCTCGCCATAGCCGAACGGGCCCAGGCCGGTGTGAAAATCGATCACGGCGATGTCGCGGCGGGTCGCGAGGTAGCGGTCGATGATCGCGTGCGTCGTGCGGTTCGACCACGATGGCCCGCCGCCGCCGAAAAAGAAACCGTCGGGATGGGTGTACTGCCCGCCCGACATGGCGCGCAGGAAGGCCGTGTCGCCGACCTCGTCGCGGTAGGTCTTAAGCTTGGCCTCGGCCGCGTCGAAATCGGGGCCGCTCAGTGCGCGCGGGATCAGCGCGTCGGCGATCTCGAGATAACCGGGGTTTTCCGGATAGGGCTTGCCGTGATCAACGAAGTTGCGGTTGAGGTCATTGCCTTCCGCCGTCACGCGCCGCAACCAGGCGAAGCCGTAGGGATTGATGGCATGCACGAACAGCGCCGCCGTGCCCCGCGGCAATGCCGCCGGCCCGCGACGCGCCAGCCAATCGACCTGGACGCCCGAGCCGCAGAACCCTTCGACGCCGTGGGTCGAGGAGATCGTTACCACCACCTTGTCGGCATCGTCCGGGCCGAGCCAGGCGACGTCGGTCGACAAGCTCTCGCCCACCGTTCCCTTGCCCGGCGCCTCAAAGCGCGTGGTGGTAGCGCCGGCAATGCGCGCTGCCGCGAGGAATTTGTCGCGGGCCTCGCCGTAATCGGCGGCGAATGACGGAAAGGCGGACATCATCGACTCCCGGGTGACCGCGGATTATGACCGGCACGCCCCGCAACGCGAAGAGGCTTGCGGGGTCGCAGCTGGAATCGTGTTTCAGCCGACGGATTTGGCAGCGGTTTTGATCGCGGCGCGGATGTAGTTGTAAGTGCCGCAGCGGCAAATGTTTCCCTGCATCGCCGTGTCAATGTCCGCGTCGGTCGGGGCTTTGGTCTCGGCCAGCAGCGCCGCCGC
>DATFGV010000519.1:0-14905 GCA_035249115.1 Vineibacter sp. | reverse complement strand
GCTTGCCTATTCCGACGTGCTGTTCGGCGGCGTCGCGGCCATTTGGTTGGCCAACACATTGCTGAGCGTGGTGCGTGGCACCGGCAACATGGCCGTGCCGATGGTGATCATGCTGTCGGCCGCCGCGGCACAAGTGGTCCTGGGCTGGGCGCTGACCCAAGGAGCTGGTCCGTTGCCGGCACTGGGGCTCGCCGGCATCGGCTGGGCCAACATCCTCGGGCAAGTGCTGGCGGTGATAGCGACGGTCACGTTCCTGTTCTCGCCGGCGTCGCGCGTGCAACCGGCACTGCGCGGCGTGCGACCCTCATGGCCGATGTTCCGCGACATTCTGCGGGTCGGCGGCGTCGCGATCTTCTTTTCGCTGCAGAACGCGTTCGCGATCATCGCGGTATCGGCGATGATCGGTGGTTTCGGCGCCGCCGTGGTGGCGGGCTACGGCATCGGTGCGCGGCTGGAACTGCTGCAAATCCAGATCGTGTTCGGCTTTGGCGCCGCGCTGGTGCCTATGGTCGGCCTCAACATCGGCGCCGGCCAGGCCGAAAGGGCACGACGGATCGCCCTGGTCGGCGCGTTGCTGGCGGGCGTCGCCTCCGGCGTGATCGGCGGTGGCTTCGCCCTGGCGCCTGACGCCTGGAGCGGCTTGTACACAACCGATGCCGCGGTGCGCGAGGCGGCGGCGCAGTACCTACAGCGCGTTGGCCCTGCCTATGCCTTCTTTGGCTTCGGCGTGTGCCTGTACTTCGCCACCCAGGGCTCCGGCCGCATCCTCGGCCCGGTGCTGGTCGCCACGGCGCGGCTCGGCGTCGTGCTGGCCGGCGCCGCGCTGGTCCTGGCCGCCGGCGGCGGCTTCGCCGCAGTGTGCTGGGCGATCACCGGGGCGATGGTGGCCTACGGCTTGCTGGCGGGTGCGATGCTGGCATTCGGCCGCTGGGGTCCGGCGCGCAGATAGTTGGCCTTGCACTAAAGAAACCGAGGCAACAGGTCAAAATGCATTCAAGCCGATGAGAATCGCGACTACAGCGGGTGCGCTCAAAACAAGGGTTCCTGCGAGAACAGTACGAACAAAAGCGGCGATGTCCGCGGCCGTTGCACGAACGGGGCCAGCTGGAGCCAGTTCGGCGCGCGCGGCAATCAGTGAGGCCGCTAGGACGGGCTCGATCGTCGTCGCCTCGTACAAAGTGCGGCCACGCCGTCCCCGCAGATACGCGATGAGCGTGCGCGAGGGCGCCACTGCACCGCCGATCGCCACCAGCGGGAGGCAGAACAGCGTGGCGCCGAGACCGGGATACCGGCCGGCGGCGAACTCCCACGCCGCCATCTCCATTTCGCCACGCAGGCTGCAGGTATACCCCGTCAGCACGTGATGAATGTCGTGGCGGGCGATCGCGCGGCGACGCCACTCGAAGTTGGGTAGTTGTAGCGCGATTGGACCGATCCCGCAGGTCCAGGTTCTCGCGGCGGCTTGCTCCGGCGAGAGTCCGTGCATTGCGGATAGCTGCGCCAGTGCCTCGGCGACAGTAAGCGCATTGGTTCGAGCCATCATTCGGCGGCCATCAAGCGAGCTGTCGAAGCGCTCCGGACCGCTCTCTGCCCCGGCGAAGCCGCCGACAGAGCTCGGTTCGTAACCGGTGTGATACCGGGACGCGCCGGCAGCGCGTGCGGAAGCTTGATGTTCCGGGCCAATCCGACTAGCGCCAGCAACTGGATGAAATGCCATCCCAGGTCGATCTGTCCCGGATAGAGGCCGTGACGGGCCGAGCTGGGAAACGCGTGATGATTGTTGTGCCAACTCTCGCCCATGGTCGGTATCGCCATCAGCGGCACGTTGTGCGCCTGGATGACAGCGCCATCGACCGTCCAGTCCTGCGGTCCACGAGTGTGGGCGAAATACGAGATGAACCAGTGCATGGTCGTGCACGAGGCGACTCGAACGAATACACCCCAGACGACCCAAGGCCAACCGCCCATCCAGAACAGGGCAAGTCCAATGGGAAGCTGATGCCACATCCAGGTGCGGTCGAGGAAGCGATAGAAGCGATTATCGCCAATCCCCGGACCGGGGTCGAAGCCCGGTGGATTCTTCAACTTCAGGCGGCCGTGAAGATAGAGCGCTCCATCCAACCAGATCGCCTTCTTGTGCGCCAGAAAGGCGTGGCAGTCGGGCTGCCGCTGCGCCCAGTCGCGGCTGTCGTGCAGCCGGATGGTCCACAATGGCCCGCCCATGCCGACCGCGGTACCGAGCCAGACCAGGGCGTACTCCACCCATTTCGGGCACTCGAAGCTTCGATGGATAAGTCGGCGATGGAACCCGACCGAATGACCGGCGCACAGCGTTACGGCCGATGTGATCAAAAACACGAGGAGCGCATCCCACGTGAAATAGATCGGTCCGAGGACCAGGGCGCCCAGGAGCATCGATCCGTTCCAGATCGAGCGGGTGGGATCCCAAACGATATCGCCTTCGACCGGGCTCGCCTTGTCGAGACCAGTCAGCGAATTGACCTTGTAGGCGTCGTGGTTCATCGAGCTGCCCATTGTCACGACCCACCTCCCCTACGTGCACCAAATGTTCGATCCATGAACCTCGCTGCGCGACCGGACAGGCCGACCATCTGGCGCAGCAGCCGCGGCGACAGCCGGCGCGTCTGGGCGTCGATCGCCGCCAAGTCCTCCGCCAGCTCAAGCACGGCGCCGATCCTGCGGCTGACACCGGGATTGGCGGCGTGCTCGCGCCGTGCCGACGCGTGGCACTCCCGCAGGGTCGACAACGCCGGTTCGATTTCCTCGCGTCGCCGCTCTTCGAGACCGGCCATCAGCATCTCCCAGGGATCGCCGCCGACCCGCCACAGCGACGGCCCGGCCTCGGCGACCATCCGCCACTGGGCGAGATAGGCCAGCGCCGCGATGACGGCTTCGTCGTCGAGCCGCAGCGCGCTGGCGATGTCGGCGGCGACCGCCGGACGTCCGACCAGATAGAGGTAGGCGTGCACTCGGCATGCAGCAGCATCCAGCCCCCAGCGCGGCCCGAGTTCGCCGAGGAAGTCGACGAAGCGCTGCATCGAAGGGGTCAGGTGCATGGCGCTCACTTCTTCTGCCGCTCACGCTTGCGTTCGGCCGCGATCCGGCGCGCGTCCGGGCAGAACGGGGTCAGAAAGCTGTAGAGGCTGTTGATCAGGTTGTCGGCCGCCAGACTGTAGAGCACGAACTGGCCGCGCTTTTGCTCCTGCACCAGACCGGCTTCCTTGAGCACCGACAAATGCTTGGAGATTGACGGCAGCGCCATGTCGAACTTCTCGGCGATCTCGCCGACCGTCATCGGCCCGCCGGCGAGATGGTTGAGAATTCGCCGCCGCGGCTCGGACGCCATGGCTTTGAACGCGTCGCCCATAGACACTTTCCTAACAAGGAAAATGTCTAAATGCAAGATAGTGCTTGGCACCGGCGCCGCGACAATCGCGCGCAGGGTGAAGCGTCGGCGTCGGTCCGAGAGATGGGTGCGTGGTCGCGTGGAGCGGTCGTCAGCCCGGACACTCTACCGCAAGGTCCTGGGCACGGTGCACGGCGCAATGCGACCAGCTTGAAAGATCGTTAGGCGATTTCGAGGCTTTGCTGAATGTGAGTGAGTATGGTGGCCACCTGCTCGCTGTCGACACCCGGAAACCATTCCAAAAAATCACTGATGTTGCCGCCACCTTCGAGGTTCTCGAGGAGCGCCTTAACCGGCACGCGCGTACCCTTGAACAACCAGACACCGCCCAGCTTGCCGGGCTGGCGCTCAATGGCGGTGCAAGTGCTCCAATCGAGCATGGTTAGAGGCTCCCCCCGTGTCAACGTACGAGCGACGATTGCAATTGCGTCGTTGATCGGCCACCGCTTCCTCCCCTTGAGCAGTGAGAGAGGCGAGCGTCGCGAAGGGGGACGTCGTCACCGGCGCTGCCAACAACGCCTGTTCAAAACGCCGCGATTGCACCTCACCCTTCGAGACGCCCGCCTTCGGCCGTCTCCTCCGGGTGAGGCCGCCGCTACACCGCGATCGCCACCCCGTCATGGCCGGGGTCGGCGCCGCCGTCGAGGCCGCCGTCATGCACCCGGATCGCGTGCACGGCGGCGAAGCCAAAGGTGTAGGGGCTGCGCACGACGTCGTAGCCCAGGCCCTGCAAGGCGCGTTCGGTAGCCCAGGGGATGCGGTTGGCGATGTCGATGGCGTCGCTGGTGGCCGAGAAGCGCGCCGCCGACACCGCCTCGACCATCGTCATGCCGTGGTCGAGCGCGTTGAGGATCACGTGCAGCACGCCCATGGCGATCTGGGTGGCACCCGGCGCGCCGATGATCAGATCGGGCTTGTCGCCTTTGAAGAGAATCGAAGGCACGACCGAGCTGAAGCGCGCCTTGCCCGGCGCGATGCTGCCGGCGCGGCCTGGGCGCGGGTCAAACACGCCCATGCAGCCGTTGTACATGAAGCCCAGCCCGTCGGTGATCACGCCCGAGGGCATGCCCAGCGAATGGGTCATGGTGAAGCAATTGCCGTGCGTGTCGATCACCGAGATATGGGTGGTGTCCTTGCTCGGCGCACCCGAATTGAAGCGCGGCACCTGGGCCTTGACGCCTTTCTTGATCTCGTCGGCGAGGCTCCGGGCGTAGTCCTTGGAATTCAGGCGCGCGACCGGCACGGCGACGAACTTGGGATCGCCGACATGGCGGTCCTTGTCGATCGTGGCGCGCTTCATCGCTTCGGCGACGACGCGCACGTATTCGACCGTGTTGTGGCCCATGCCGGCAAGGTCGAAGTTCTCCAGGATGTTCAGCATCTGGATCAGCATCACGCCGCCGCCCGGCGGCTGGTTGCTCGACACCCGCCAACCACGGTAGCTGCCCCATAGCGGCGCATCGTGCGTCGGCTGCCATTGCCGCAGGTCGTCCAGCGACAGCAGGCCGTCGTGCCGTTTCATGTCGTCGGCGATGGCCTGCGCGATCTCGCCCTCGTAGAAGATGGCGTCGCCGGCGTTGGCGATGCGGCGCAGCACCTCGGCGTAGTCGCGGTTCACCACCACGTCGCCGACGCGTTTGGGCGAGCCGTCGTCGCGGCAGTAGAGCTTGCGCGCCGCTGGCGTGGCGCGCAGTCGCTCATGGTTCGGGGCGCGGCCCATGGCGCCGTCGTCCGCCCACCAGAAATGCACGTGCGGCCGCACCGTCCAGCCGTTCTGCGCCCAATGGATGGCAGGCTCGACGATCGCTTCCCAGGGCAGCGCGCCATGCGCGCGCTGCGCCTGGTGGTACATCCGAAGGTTGGCTGGTGCGCACACCGACTGGTAGCCGATGTCGTTGACCCGGCCGGTCAGGATGAAGCCATAGCCGTCGCGCGCCTCGCCCTCGATGCGGTTGGCCCACATGTCGGGCCGCGCCGCCAGCGGCGCCGGCGCGTGCGCGTCGATGTAGCCGTGGAACTTCTTGCCGGGCATGTAGATGCCACAGCTTCCGAACCCGGCGATGCCGCACATCATCGGATCGACGACGCCCTGCACCAGGGCGCAAGCGATGCCGGCGTCAACGGCATTGCCGCCGGTCCGCAGCATCTCGGCGCCGGCCTCGGCCGCCTCCGGCTGCGGCGCTACGATCATGGCTTGTGTGTGCTGGATCATCGGCTGTCGCCCCCTTACCTTGAATCCGTCGCTCGCCCTTGTGGGCGCGTGTCGTGCGAACACAGGGCGGCGTTGCCCGACCGTAGCAGCGCCCGGCGAACGCCGTCGACTCCGCCGTGCCCGCTCGCTTCACGGCTGGCTTGCGCTAGGATGGAAGACCGCGCGATTGCGACCGCCGCCAACCCGGAGAGACACCGACATGAAGCATGTCCTGCTGACCGGCTTTGACCCGTTCGACGGCGAGAGCGTCAATCCGTCATGGGAAGCGGCCCGGCGACTGGCGGGATGGCGGCACGCCGACCACGTCGTGACGGCGCGGCGCCTGCCTTGTATCTTCGGTGGCATCGGCGAGGCGCTCGATGGCGCGCTGGCCGAGCTGAAGCCGGAGATCGCGATCGCGGTCGGCCAGGCCGGCGGTCGCGCCGATGTCTCGCTGGAACGGATCGCGATCAATATCGACGACGCGCGCATCGCCGACAACGACGGCGCGCAGCCGGTTGACGACCCGGTGGTGGCTGACGGGCCTCCGGCCTACTTCACGACCTTGCCCGTCAAGGCGATCCTGCAACGCCTGCGCGGCGCCGGCGTGCCGGCACAGGTGTCGAACACCGCCGGCACTTTTGTCTGCAACCACACCTTCTACCGGCTGCGCCATCTGGCGGCGACGCGGCACGGCTACGTGCGCCGTGCCGGCTTCATCCATATCCCCTATTTGCCGGAGCAGGCGGCGCGCCGCCCCGGCAGTCCCAGCCTGGCGCTCGATAGCGTCGTGGTGGCGCTGCGCATCGCGATTGAAACCGCAATCGACGTCGACACCGACATCCGGCTCGCCGCCGGCGCGCTGCACTGACACCGGCCGCGCGGCTGTTTGCCTCGACGCGTCAGCGCGCCATTTGATCGATCGGTGCGGGCCACCTCGGCTGCCACGACCACTTGGCGACGAGGAATCTTGCGTCCGCCAGGCGAACATGTCCCCGGTTGCGGCAAAAGTGACAATGCACGCGAACCGCCGGCCTCGGTTGCGCCGTGCTAGCTCACGGGCTGCAGGGGATTGAACGGCCCGCGCGCGTGGCCACGGGATACCGCGGCCGCCAGCGACGCGTGCAACTCGTGAAGGGTGAACTCGGCGTCTCGCCATACCGTCTCTGGCGCGACGCCTTCGTCGGCGAACCGGCCGATCATGTGCAGCAACTCCTGGACCTGGCGCCACACCTCGCCCTCGGTGGCGGCGATGAACGGCAGGTTGAAGGCAACGGCGTCGTCGACCTCTTCGGCAATCCGCTTGACGGTCCGGGAGTCGTCAAGTCGCGCCATGGCGGTCTCCACTATTGAACCTCAGACCAGACGCTCGCCTGTGTCGCGGCACAACTGCGCGCTTGGCATCTGTGACAAAGAGTACCCAGCGTGATAGGCGGCAGCTGTGAGAATCCTGTGGCGTGGCCTGATGCCGGACAATCGTTACGGTTCAGGGATGGATGTCGCCTTCATTGGAACGCAATATCTCCTACCGATGGCGGAGGCTCTGGATGGCGGCGGCACCGTAACCGTTCGGTCGCGATCCAGAGAGTACAGCCGCGACGCCGCTGTCAGAACCGCACCATGCCCCAGTCGCCGATCGCCTCGAAGCCGAGGGCACGGTAGGCACGCTGGGCCGCCATGTTGCCGACGTCGGTGAACAGCACGGCCCGGTCGGCGCCGCGCGCGCGCGCCAGCAGCAGGCTGCCGGCGACGGCGCTGCGCGCGAAGCCGCGAGCCCGGCCGAACGGCGGCGTGTAGACGCCGCCGACCTGCACCACATCGGGCAGGGCGGCGTTGAAGCCGGAGAACGCCACCGGCCGGCCATGCGCCTCGGCCACCCAGGCGCGGCCCTCGGCGTGCCAGACCTCGATGTCGCGCGAGGCTTCATCCCATGTCGTGCCGGAGCGCGGCAGGGCAAAGGCCTCGACCAGGTACTCGACGCGCCAGGCGGCGAGCAGCGGCAGGTCGTCGTCGGCCAACGAGCGCACCGCGACCTCGCCGCTGGCCAGCGCCCGAGGCACCGCCAGGTCGGCCAAGGGGAGCGCAAACAATATCTCGCGATCGCAGCGTCGCGATATTCGACCGCTGAGCGCCGGATGCATCAGGCAGGCCGCCACCTGGTCCCAGCTGCCGATCACGCCCTCGACCGGCCGGCCCGACGCCGCCAGCGCCGCGTCGAGCAGGGCACGCGTATCGTGTCCGCCCGACGGCGCCAGCGGCATGACGAAACCGTTCCAGTAGTGGGCCACGACGCCGACGACCTCGTCGTTGGCGATCGCCGCCGCGTAGGTGCCGCCGTAGCGCCGGCCGTCATCGACCGCACCGGCCTGCCGCAGGTTGGAGCGCTGGAACAGGGTGAGGTCGGGCGTGCGGGCGAAGAACGCTTCGAGCCGCCGCTCGTCGCCAGGACCCAGGAGTCTGATATCGAACGCGCACATGGGGATCCCCTCGTGATCTCGAGCAGGACCGGGAGTCGCGTGGGGAGTCCTCCTCCCCGAAAACGAAACGCCCGGCGCAACTGCCGGGCGTTGGTGTTTAACCAGGGCGGACCGTTACTTTTTGGCCGCCAGCCCGATGTTGCCGAATTTTTCCTTGAACCGGGTCATGCGACCGCCGCGATCCACGACCTTGTTGACACCGGTCCACGCCGGATGGGTCTTCTGGTCGATATCAAGTCGCAGGGTGGCGCCCGGCTTGCCGTAGGTGGACCGCGTCTTGAACGACGTACCGTCAGTCATGACGACCGTCAGTTCATGGTATTCGGGATGAATGCCTTGCTTCATGGCGCAGCTCCGCGAGCGAGGCGCGCCTTATATAGGACGCCGTGCCGCAGGGCAAGGCGCGCGATGATCAACAAGGCATCTTGTGCCGCGTGCGCCGACGGCTTGCTTGTTGCCCCGCCGGGCGCCTGCTATACGGCGTTCAACACGTTGAATCTCAACGACTTGTCGACTGGGTGACGGAAACGCATGACGGCAGGGTTCGAGGGCATCGCGACGCGCCTGCTCGAGCGGTTCGCCGAACGCCTCGAGCAGGCGCTGGCCGATGTCGCCGAGGTCGATTATGAGGGCGGCATCCTCAACCTGACTCTCGATGCCGGCGGCACCTACGTGATCAACAAGCACGCGCCGACGCAACAGATCTGGCTGTCCTCACCGCACTCCGGCGCCTGGCATTTCGCCCTCGACGCGGCCTCCGGCGCCTGGCGCGATACGCGACAGGGGCGGGATCTGACGCAGCTGCTGTCGGATGAGCTGCAAGCAGCGACCGGTATCCCCGTCGCGCTGGGCTAGGGCATGCGGTCGCTAAACCCCATCGGCGGCCAATGGAGCGTGTGCGGCGTAGTCGCTTCCTGCGACTCGTCCGTCGTCCCGAGCGAAGCCGCGCGAAGCGCGGCGCAGTCGAGGGACCTCGTGTCACCCAAAACGGTGGTGGGTGTTGAGGCAAGGTCCCTCGACGCGGCCCTTCGGGCCTTGGTCGGGACGACAGCTTCCAGCGGTCCGCGCAATAGCCTAGCTTGTGGTCGGATCCGACGCACCCGGCACCCGTTCTGCTCTAGGATCGCGGCGAGATGAGCCAGGCGAGCGCCGATCCCGCCAAGCAACGCGACCTGCGGCCGCTGCGGCTGTTGCTGCCCTATCTGCGGCCCTATCGCGGTCGGGTCGCCTGGGCAGTGCTGGCGCTGTTCGTTGCCGCCGCGACTGTCCTGGCGTTTGGCGCTTGCCTGCGGGCGCTGATCGACCGCGGCTTCGCCGCCGGCCGCACCGACGTGCTGGACTACGCACTGGCGTCGTTGCTGGTGGCGGTGGCGGTGCTGGCGCTGGCGTCGGCGGCGCGTTTCTATTTCGTGTCGTGGCTGGGCGAGCGGGTCGTGGCCGACATCCGCCGCGACAGCTTCGCGCACGTGCTGAAGCTGAGCCCGGCCTGGTTCGAGACGGCGCGCACCGGCGACGTGATGAGCCGGCTGACCACCGATACCACCCTGATCGAGCAGGTGGTCGGCTCGTCGGTGTCGGTGGCGATCCGCAACAGCCTGATGTTCGTCGGCGGCGCCGCGATGCTGGTGGTCACCAGTCCGCGGCTCACGGTGCTGGCGCTGGCGGTGGTGCCGCTGGCGGTGGCGCCGATCATCGTGCTGGGCCGGCGCGTGCGGCGCCTGTCGCGGCTGAGCCAGGAGCGCATCGCCGACGTGACCGCCTACGCCGGCGAGCGGGTCGACGCCATCCGCACGGTGCAGTCCTTCGGCCACGAGGGGCGCGAGGCGACGCATTTCGGCGGCCTCGCCGAAGCCGCCTTCGACACCGCGCGGCGGCGCATCCTGCAGCGCTCGGTGCTGACCGGCATCGTCATCCTGCTGGTGTTCGGCGCGGTCGGCGTGCTGCTGTGGATCGGCGGCCACGACGTGCTCTCGGGCCGCATCACGGCCGGCGACCTGTCGGCCTTCGTGTTCTACGCCGTGCTGGTCGCAGGCTCGGCCGGTGCCATCAGCGAGGTGATCGGCGACCTGCAGCGCGCCGCCGGCGCCGCCGAGCGCATCGCCGAGCTGCTGGCGACGCGCTCGCCGGTCGCCGACCCGGCGACACCGGTGGCGCTGCCGCCGTCGGGTGCCGGCGGGGTGGCGTTCGAGGACGTGACCTTTTGCTATCCCGCGCGGCCCGAGACGGCGGCGCTCGACCATTTCGCGCTGTCCGTCGCGCCGGGCGAAAGCGTCGCGCTGGTCGGGCCGTCGGGTGCCGGCAAGACCACGGTCTTCGGCCTGTTGCTGCGCTTCTACGATCCGCAGGCCGGCAAAGTAAGGCTCGACGGCGTCGATATCAGCCAGGTGAAGCTCGCCGACTTGCGGGCGCGGCTGGCGATCGTGCCGCAGGAGCCGGTGCTGTTTTCGGCCAGCGCCCTGGACAACATCCGCTATGGCCGACCGGAGGCGAACGACGCCGAGGTCAGGGCGGCGGCAGAAACCGCTTATGCGCTGGAATTCCTCGAGGCTCTACCGCAGGGGCTGGACACCTTCCTGGGTGAACGCGGTGTGCGGCTGTCGGGCGGCCAGCGGCAGCGCATCGCCATCGCGCGCGCCATTCTGCGCGATCCCGACGTGCTGTTGCTCGACGAGGCGACCAGCGCGCTCGACGCCGAAAGCGAGCTCGCGGTGCAGACCGCCCTCGACCGGCTGACCCGCAACCGCACCACCCTGATCGTGGCGCACCGGCTGGCGACCGTGCTGAAGGCCGACCGCATCGTGGTCATGGACCAGGGCCGCATCGCCGACAGCGGCACGCACCGCGAACTCGCCGCCCGCGGCGGCCTATACGCCCGGCTCGCCGAATTGCAGTTCGACCGCGCGGCGGAGTGATGTCGGCCTAAGCAACGTTCTTGCAAGAGCGGCGTTGAAGCCTCAGCGGCGGGATCGCACTGGTATTGCTTGGCAGTCGCGGTTCAAGGTTCCTGGTCGGCGAGTTCCTTGCGCAGGGCAGTCATCTGCTGCTTGAAACCAGGCACGTCAGCAACGACGGTGTTCCAGACTTTCGACGCGTCAATCGACCAATACACGTGGGCCAAGAAGTTCCGCATGCCTCGAGGTAGATGCCAAGGAATCTCGGGATGGGCCGCGGCGATATGCGGCGCGACGCGCTGCAAGTTGCCGGCGGCTTCGCCGATGATCTCGAAGTTGCGCACAACAGCATCCTGCACGAGGCTGGACGCGACAAACTGCGCCTCAGTCATTCCCGCGACATAGGTTTCGATACGGCCAATCGCCTCCAATATGTGGTTGGCGTAGTCGAGTGCGCGCAGCACCTTCATACGGGCCGGGCCTCGCGTTCAATCCGCTCACGAACCTGGTCGGGCATGCCGCCGGTCGTTTGAATGTCGATCGGGATTTGCAAGAGGTCTTCGATCTCGCAGTGCATAGCCGACAAATCGAACAGCGTCAGCAACCGCTCCGGCCCCTGATCCACCAACAGGTCGAGATCGCTGTTCTCTGAGTCGCTCCCGCGCAATACCGAGCCGTAAACGCGCGGATTGGATCCGTGGTGCCGCGCGACGATGGTGCGTATGTCGCCGCGATGCAGCTCGAGTAGCACCGACGGTCGCACACGCCGGCGCGGCCGACCATTGGTCAGCGTCGCCACTTGATCCGTCCCTTCTTCCCGTGGGCGCGGGCCCATTTGGGCCATGGCGTGCCTCCTGCTCAATACTCAAGTGCCCGAAGATTTCCAGCATACCATAGTGCGGGGCTCGATTGCGGCGTTTGGGGCTCGGCCATTACACCGGCACCAGGGCGGCCGCGACGCGGCGGCCTTCGGCCAGCAGCACGTTGTAGGTTCGGCAGGCGGCGCCAGTGTCCATCACCTCCAGCACGATGCCGTGCGCCTTCAGCGCCGCGCGCCTGGACGGCGGAATGAAGCTCGCCTTGCTGCCGCAGCCCAGGACCAGGACCTCGATCGCCGGCGTGGCCGCGATGACCGCCGCCAGGTTGTCGGGCGCGATGTCGGTGGCGGCCGCGACGGCCCATGCCTCGGTACGTTGCGGCAGCACCAGCACGGCGCCGTCGTAGTCGACGTCGCTGATACGAAAGCGGCCCGGCCCGTAGGTCTGGATCAGCTGCCGCTCGCGCGGATCGGGAGTCGGCAGCGTCTTGTCGGTGGGCAGGGACATGCGATTCACCGACAGCTTGGCATTCGGCATTGGTGCAGACCGCACATCATGCCGGATTTCAGGGATTGCTGGGGCAGGGCGCCGGCCAGGACGGCGGGCTGGATGTCGGCGGTGGTCAATGGGGGTATGGCTGGTAAGTCTATGCCGGGCCTGCCGGCGTTAGCCGCGGCTCGTTCAATTCACTCTCCCATACCTCAATCATGCCGCGCGCGATTTCGCGTTCTCCCATGATCACGACGTTGGCGCCAAGACCGGTCAGGTGCTCAATCTCGGCGTCGGAGTGCGCCCGGGCGATGATCTGCAGAGCCGGATTGGCCGTCCTGGATTGCTCAACGATCTGGCCGGCCTCAAAGGCGTTCGGGATCGCCACGATGAGATGACGCGCTTGTTTCATGTTCGCCGCCCTGAGGATGTCCGATGCCGCGGCGTTGCCGACAATGGTTTCGATGCCGGTTTCGCGTAGCCTCGCAGCGATGACATCCGCGTCTTCGATGACGAGGTATGGCTTGCCGCTCTTCTTGAGGGCTTCGCCAACCAGACTGCCGACCCGGCCGTATCCGATGAGCACGACGTGGTCGCGCAATTCGGTCACCGCCGGCTCGTTGGTCGCGGTTGGCAGCTCGACGTCCGGTCGAGCGTCTGGCGCTTCCCCCGGCAAGGCAGGGGCATCTTGTCGACGTGACCTGAACAAGCGGTAGCGTTCGATGCGGGGCGTCGCCCAGCCAACGGCGGCGAAGGCAAGGGGATTGAGCACAATCGAAAGCAGGGCCCCGGCTAGGATCAGGTCACGGCCCTGGTTCGGCAGCAATCCAAGCTGGACGCCGAGGCTGGCGAGGATGAAGGAGAACTCGCCAATCTGGGCCAGGCTCGCCGATATGGTGAGCGCAGTGGCGACCGGATGCCGAAACGCGAGCACGATGAAGAAGGCGCCGGCGGACTTGCCGATAACGATGATGAACAGCGTCGCGAGGATCGGCAATGGATCGGCGATGACGCTCAACGGATTGAACAGCATGCCGACGGCGACGAAAAACAGGACCGAAAAGGCGTCTCGCAGCGGCAGCGTCTCCTGGGCGGCTTGCTGGCTGAGCACGGATTCGCTCATGATCATGCCCGCGAAGAAGGCGCCCAGCGCCAGGGACACGCCGAACAGCTTGGCGGCTCCGAACGCGACTCCGAGGGCAATGGCCAGCACCGCGAGACGGAACAACTCGCGCGAACCCGTGTGGGCGACGACATGCAGAATCCAGGGAATGACGCGTCGGCCGACCAGCAGCATCACGGCGACAAACGCCGCCACCTTGGCGAAGGTCACCGCGAGGACGCCAGCGATGCCCAGTCCCAGGCGGGCCGCGATCGGATCGGCGGTGCCCAGCTCGCGTCCGCCCATGACGCTCGACAGCGCCGGCAGGAGCACGAGGGTCAGTACCATTACGAGGTCTTCGACGATCAACCAACCGACGGCGATGCGACCCCTTTCGGTTTCGATCAGCCGTCTTTCCTGCATGGCGCGCAGCAACACGACGGTGCTGGCCACCGACAGTGCCAGCCCGAAGACCAGGCCGGCGCCGACAGTCCAGCCCATCGCCAGGGCGAGAAGGCCGCCCAATGCGGTCGCGAGGACGATCTGGACGATGGCGCCCGGAATCGCGATCGCGCGCACGGAAAGAAGATCCTTGAGCGAGAAGTGCAAGCCGACGCCGAACATCAGGAGGATGACGCCGATCTCGGCCAGTTCTGACGCAAGGCTAAGGTCGGCGACGAATCCCGGCGTGTGCGGGCCGACGCAGATGCCGGCGAGGAGATAACCGACCAATGGCGGCAGGCGGAGCCGGTGGGCGAGGGCGCCGAGGATGAACGCCAGCCCGAGGCCGGCGACGATGGTGGCGATCAGCGGTGTCTCATGCGGCATCAGCGTCGCTCACTCCTGCGCATGAGATGGGCCGCGTCACGGCATGCGAATCTGCTCTCCCTCGACCGGCTGCCACTATGATTGAAGGCCTACGGGACGGGCAAGGGGCCCGGCGCGGCTGCGTCGATGTGCGATCGGCCGCGACTGCGCGCAGTGCGGACGCGAGAAACGACTTCGGCGGGTCTACGGCCGTGCCTCGACGTCGACCACTTTGCCGGTCTCGTCCTCGTCGCGCTGTGCGCGGTCAGGCCGGAAGTTCATGTAGACCAGGGCGCCGTTGGCGATCCAGATCGAGGAGTAGGTGCCGACGATCACGCCCCACAGCATGGCGATCGAGAAGCTGTAGAGCACCGGGCCGGCGAACAGCACCAGCGCCACCACCGCCAGGAACACTGTGCCCGAGGTCATCAGGGTGCGGGCCAGGGTCTCGTTGGTGCTGACGTTGAGCAGCTCGATCAGCGACAGACGCTTGTAGCGCCGCAAATTCTCGCGCACCCGGTCGAACACGACGACGGTATCGTTGATCGAATAGCCGGCGATCGTCAGCAGTGCCGCCAGCGCCGTCAGGTTGAATTCCAGCTGGGTGATCGCGAACAGGCCGACCGTGGTCAGCACGTCATGCAGCAGCGCGATCAGTGCGCCGACGCCGAACTGCCACTCGAAGCGGATCCAGACATAGGCG
>DATFGV010000518.1:0-2395 GCA_035249115.1 Vineibacter sp. | reverse complement strand
CCTTCAGCTCCGTGGGCTGTAAAGGCCCAAGCGGCCCCGCAGGCGGCGGGCCCGGGTCGACAACGGGCGGAGCGATCGCGCCTGCGGCCGGGGGAGCGAACAGACCGGTCGCGGCCGACAGCAGTACCACCCCGCCGATGGCCGCGCAGCGTCGCACGGCGTTCACCACGGACCCAGTCGGTCGTAGACGCCGAGAGGCCACAATGCCAGCGGCACAAGCGATGCCACGGCGATGTAATCCGCGTACGCGGCTGCCGTAGACACCCGCGGTCCGCCGCGACCTTGGCTTGCGACGACGCCGGCGTAGCTGGCCAGCGCCGCGACGGCCACCAACACGCCGACACCGGTCATCTGCAGCTGCGGTGGGCCGGCTTGGGACTGCACACAGGCGACCAATATGAGGGCAGTAGCCGGCCCAGCGAGCGCGGCGCGCTCCATCCACGTCGAGGCGCGGCGGCTGCGCAGTGCTATCACGGCTGCGCACACGAGCGCAAAGGTGAAGGCCGACAACTCGGTTCGGGTGCGTAGCAAAACCGTCGCGCCGACAACCACAACAGCCGCCAAGCCCGACTGCAGCCCGGCTCGCGTGAGCGCCGCAGAGCGCACGCGGGCCCACACTTCCTCGGCGCTTGGCATTGCGGCACCGGAGCTGGTCGCGGAAGCGGACGTGAATGGGCTGTCGAAAGGGTGATCGCTTTGCGCCGCTGAGGAATCCGCCGCCGGAAGCCGCGTGAGTCTCGTTGTCAGTGTCGGCAGGACGAGGCAGCCCAGCACCGCGATGGTCGTCGTGACCGCCGCGACGACCTCAATGGGGCCGCCCAGCATGCGGCTCAGCAGAGACAGTCCCGCGAACGCGAACACCACTGCGGCCGCGATGTAAGCCCAATGACCCACACCGACCACCCGGTAATACACGCCGATGAGCGTGAGCAGAACCGCACAGGCGACGACCAGACCGCGTGCGCCGTACGGCGCGGCCAGCACCCATGCCAGCGCCGCGGTTATCGCAAGTGCGGGCCATCCTGCTGCGGTGGCGACGTCGGTCTGCTCCAAGACCCGCCGCACCACGGCCGCGCCGGCTACCAGGGCGAGCACTGTGAACGCTGCACCGACGACCACCACGGTGCGGTGTGCCGAGAGTCCGCCGGCCATCAGGAACACCACCCAGACCGCCCCGCACAGCCACAGTCCGACGAATGCCATCACCTTGGCAGCGGCCGCGTTCCACGCGGCATAGGCAGCCCTGTTGAGCTGGGCGGCCGCATCGACTACGTCGTCATGAAGCATCGGCGGTGACAACGCCTGCCGTGCCGAAATGCGCAACAGCTCTCCGTTGGAGACTCCCGCGGCGCGCAAGGTTTCGTCGGGCGCCAACACCGCGTCGCCGTCGATGCGGCTGAGTGTCCAGAAGGTGCGCCGCTCATCGCGGTCCGTGACGTCTAAGGCATCACTACCGCGGACCGCCCCACGCGAGCCGATCAGTTCGGCGAGTTCCGGCAGGAAAGCGGCCACCGGGACATCCGCCGGCAGGGCGACGTCGAGCTGCGTGCGGCCGCCGAGCACCGATACTCGCACTCCCTCTGGCGCCGCGGACACCACCTCCACGGTGCGAAGCTCGCTCACCCCTGTCATAGGTCGGGCATTCTCGACAGCTGGATGACGCCGCTCTTCATGGTGCGGGATACCAGCATCCCGCGGCCAGGCGGCATGACGGTGGCCTTGTACCCGCCGAACAGTGCGCCTTCCTCCTTGCTTCCGCTCATCACTAACCCGTTGCAGGACAAGTCTTTTAGCCGACCGATGATCGGGTCCATCATGGCCCGCCCCGCTCCCCCGCTGCGCCGGGTCACGATGACGCGCAGCCCGATGTCGCGGGCCTGGGGCAGGTACTCCACCAACGGCCCGAGCGGGTGATTCAGCGAGCCGCCGCCGATCAGGTCGTAGTCATCGATCATCACGAACAGCTCAGGACCCGACCACCACGACCGCTCCTTGAGCTGATGCTGGGTGATGTCGTTGGGCGGCAGCCGGTCCTTCAGTGCCCCCGCCAGTGCCGTCATCAGCTCCGCGCACGACTGTGGTGCGGTGGCATAGCCGCCGAGGTAGGCGTCGTCGACAACGCCCAACATCGACCGGCGGAAGTCCACGAGGATGATCTTGGCATCGCCGGGCGTGGCATTTTCCATCACTCCCGCCGCGATGTTGCGCAGCAGACCGGTCTTGCCGCATTCACTGTCGGCGAATGCCACCAGATGCGGTTGTGCGTCGAAATCGATGACGACGGGCGCCAGTTCGTCCTCGTTGATCCCAATCGCAATGCGCGACTTGCTCAGCTGCCCGACCTCTTGGGCCGCGCGGACCACGGCACCGCGGTCGACATTGTGCGGCAGCATCC
>DATFGV010000517.1:0-3919 GCA_035249115.1 Vineibacter sp. | reverse complement strand
ATCCTCCAAGGCGTCGGTGATCGCCGAGAGCTGGTCGTCGGTCTCGGTATAGGGAAAGCGGGCGCTGAACTCGTCGAACAGGCCTTCCGGCGGCACCATCAGGTCGCCGCGCTTCAACGCCCGCTCGGCGGCGATCTTGATCAGCTTGTCCGCCATGTCGCGGATACGTTGCTTCAGGCGGGCCGACCGCGATTGCCAGCCGGCGCCGCCGAGCCGGTCGAGCGCTACCGGGCCGTCGGCGGCACCGTAGCGGCTCAGCACGTCGATGTTCTCGACCGGTACGAACAGTTTGTCGCCGCCGTCGTAGATCAGCCTCAGGCAGTCATGCTTGGCGCCGCCGACCTCGATCGCCACCAGCCCTTCGTAGCGGCCGATGCCGTGCTCGCGATGCACCACCAGGTCGCCCTCGCCCAGAGCCGAGGCCTCGGCGATGAAACGCTCCGACGGCCGGCGCTTGGGCTTGGGCCGCACCAGGCGGTCGCCGAGGATGTCCTCCTCGCTGATGACTTCGAGCTCGCCGAGCACGAAGCCGTTGTCGACCGGCAGCACCGCCATGCCGACCGCGCCCGCAGGCAGCGCCTGCGCCATACCGATGTCGGGCACCGGTGTCGGGGCCGCCACGCCATGGTCGCGCAGCAGGCCGCGCAGCCGCTCGACCGAGCCGTCGCTGAAGCCCGCGACCAGCACCCGCCGGCCGGCTTTGTGCGAATCGCCGATATGGCCCGCAACGGCATCGAACAGGTTGACGCCCTGCGTCTTGCGCGCCGCCGCGAAGCCCTCGTGCCGTCGTCCGCCGAGGTCGAGCGTCCGTTCCTCCCCACGCAGTGGGGAGGTGGCCCGAAGGGCCGGAGGGGCCCCGACGGAGTCTTGGCTACCAAGATCACCATCGCTCCCCATCCGCCCCTTCGGGGCACCTTCCCCGCTGTCGCGGGGAAGGGAAGAGGAGTCGAAGCTCGACAGCGCGACGACGGTGCGGCCGGCGAGCAAGCGCCGCCATTCGGCAGCGTTGAGGTACAGCCGCTCCGGCGGCAGCGGCCGATAGTCGGCGGCGCCGGCAAAACCGCCCTTGGCGCCCTTGGCGTTCACCGCCTGGCGCGCCTGATGGTAGTCGCGGATCAGCTCGAGACGCGCCTCGCGCGCCTCGTCGGCTTGCTGGTCGAGGCTGACCAGTGCGTCCGGCAGGTAGTCGAAGAACGTATCCAACCCGTCGTGGAACAGCGGCAGCCAGTGCTCCATGCCCTGGTAGCGCTGGCCGGCGGACACCGCCTCGTACAACGGGTCGTGGCCGGCGACGTTGCCGAACAGCTCGCGGTAGCCGGCGCGGAAGCGCTCGATCGCCGGCGGCGTCAGCACGATCTCGCTGACCGGCTTCAGCGCGATGGCATCGCGCGTGCCGGTCGAGCGCTGCGACATCGGATCGAAGGTGCGGATCGCTTCCAGTGAATCGCCGAACAGGTCGAGCCGCAGCGGCTCGCCGGCGCCGGGCGGAAACAGGTCGACCAGGCCGCCGCGCACGGCGTATTCGCCGGGCTCCATCACCGTCTCGCCGCGGCCATAGCCGTTGTCGACCAGGAAGCGCTGCAAGGCGTCGAGGTCGAGGGTTGCGCCGGCCTTGAGCGCGAAGCCGATATCGGCGTAGCCGGCGCGCCGCGGCACGCGTTGGACCAGCGCGCCGACCGAGGCCAGCACGATGCGCGCCTTCGCGACCGGCGGCTTGTCGACCGCCAGCCGCGTCAGCGTATCCAATCGTTCGCCGACGATGTCGGGATGCGGCGACTGGCGGTCGTAGGGCAGGCAGTCCCAGGCGGGGAAGATCAGCACCTCGCGGTCGGGCGCGAAAAACCGCAGCGCCTCCTCCAGCCGCTCCAGTCGATGACCGTCGCGCACCACGTGCAGGATGTCACGGCCGCCCGAGCCCAGCGCCAGCTCGGCGAGAAGCAACGCGTCCGCCCCTTCGGGTGCGCCAAATACCTTCCAGTGCGCGCACCGCGCGTGGACGTGCGCCAGCGTGTCGGCGAGGCGCGACATGCTCATTCCTCCCCACGAAGTGGGGAGGTGCCCCGAAGGGGCGGAGGGGACCCAACGTGGTGCCTCGATAGAGAGACCACGTCGGCTCCCCATCCGGCCCTTCGGGCCACCTTCCCCACGCTCCGCGTAGGGAAGGAAAAACATGCGGTGCTCGGACGCATCAGAAGCGCACCCGGAACGCCAGGACCATGCGCAGCACCGGCGTGTCCTTGTCGGATGGCACGGCGGCGCGGCCGGCTGCCCAATCGAATATGTCGTTGTCCGATTCGTCGAGCAGCGCCTCGTACTGATCGAGCTGGCCAGGCTCGAACCGCATCACGTGCGCGCGCGCGAACTGGCCGAGCAGGATGTCGTTCTCTTTGTTGCCGCGATGCTCGCTGCGATAGAGCAGCCGGCGGCGGCGCACCTCGAGCGCATCGTTGGAATCGGCTGCCATGTCTCCACCAGGCAATAAACATCCTCCCGCCGGGCCTAGGGGATATCCCCCGCGGCCGGGCTGGGATCGCGCAGGGGCTGCGGTATAAAGGACCTGCGCGGCGCTGTCAGCAGGCGAAAGCGCGGCTCCTTCATTGGCTTGCAACGACGTACCGATCGCCGCCCGATGCGCCCGGAGATCCTGAACCCGCTGTTCGCGGCACCGACCTCGCTGCCGGGGATTGGCGAGAAGCTGGGCAAGCTCGTCGGCAAGCTGGTGGGTCCGCACGTCGTGGACCTGTTGTGGCATCTGCCCTACGCGCTGATCGACCGGCGATACGCCCCCGCCATCGCCGAGGCACGGCCGGGCGTCGTCGCCACGATCACCGTGACCGTCGCCGACCATCAGGTACCGCACAACCCGCGCCAGCCCTATCGCGTCTGGTGTGAGGACGACACCGGCGAGCTGGCGCTGGTGTTCTTCCACGCCCGCACAGCGTGGCTGCAGGGCCTGCTGCCGATCGGCCAGCAGCGCGTCGTCAGCGGCCGCATCGAGATCTACAATGGCCAGACGCAGATCACCCATCCCGATCACATCGTCACCGTGGCGGAACGCGACAAGATCGCCGTGGTCGAACCGGTCTACGGCCTGACAGCTGGCCTGACCGCCAAGCCGCTCAACAAGGCGATCGAAGCCGCTTTGGAACGGGCACCGTCGTTGCCGGAGTGGCTTGACCCGGCATGGCAGCAGCGGCAGCGATGGCCCGATTGGCACACGGCGTTGCGCGCCGCGCACCATCCCGCGGCGGAACAGGACCTCGACAAGTCGGCGCCAGCCCGCCAGCGGCTGGCGTTCGACGAGCTGCTCGCGAGCCAACTCGCGATCACCCTGGTGCGGCGACATACGCGAGCGGTGGTGGGCCGATCCACCAAGGGCGATGGTCGGCTGCGCGCCAAGGTACAGGGCTCCTTGCCCTACCAGTTGACCGGCAGCCAGACGACGGCGATCGACGAGATCGTCGCCGACATGGCCTCATCACGGCGCATGGCGCGGCTGCTGCAGGGCGACGTCGGCAGCGGCAAGACCATCGTCGCGTTCATGGCGATGCTCGACGCGGTCGAGGCCGGCGCGCAGGCGGCACTGATGGCCCCCACCGAAATCCTGGCGCGCCAGCATCACGCCACCATGGCGCCGCTGGCCGACGCCGCCGGCGTGCACCTGGTCCTGCTGACGGGACGCGACACTGCGAAGCGCAAGCGCGAGATCATGGGCGGCCTGGCCGACGGCAGCATCGACCTGGTGGTCGGTACGCACGCCCTGGTGCAGGACGATGTCGCCTTCAAGGATCTGGCCTTGACAGTGATCGACGAGCAGCACCGCTTTGGCGTCGAGCAGCGGCTGGCGCTGGCGGCCAAAGGCGAGGCCGTCGACCTGCTGGCCATGACGGCGACGCCGATCCCACGCACCCTGATGCTG
>DATFGV010000516.1:0-8524 GCA_035249115.1 Vineibacter sp. | reverse complement strand
GAGCCCGCTGTCGCCGTCGGCGCGCATGCCGAGCAGCCGGCGTAGCGGGTTGAAGCTGCGCCGCTCGCCGACCAACGGCGTCTGGACTTTTTCGCCGTAGCGGGCGCGCAATACGTCGCGCAGGTGGCCGATGCCGTCGATCAGCCCCAGTTCCAGCGCCCGCCGGCCGGTCCAGAACTCGCCCTCGAACAAGGTCGCGTCGTCGCCCTTTAGCCGCACGCCGCGCCGCTCCCGCACCCAGGCCTTGAAGTCGGCGTGAATATCGTCCTGCAAGCGGCGCAGGCGTGCCACATCCTCGGGGTCCTCCGGCCGGAACGGATCGAGCTGCGCCTTGGTGGCGCCGGCGGTGTGCACACGGCGCTCGACGCCCCAGCGCTCCAGCAGCCGCTGGAAGCCGAAGCCGGCGCTGAGCACACCGATCGAGCCGACGATCGAGGCGGCGTCGGCATGGATGTCGTCGCCGGCGCAGGCCAGCCAGTAGCCGCCTGAGGCGGCGACGTCCTCGACGAACACATGCACCGGCAGTTCGGCCTCCTCGGCCAGCAGCCGGATGCGACGGCCGATCAGCGCCGATTGCACCGGCGAACCGCCGGGCGAGTTGACCAACAGCGCCACCGCCTTGGCGCCGCGCAGCTTGAAGGCGCGCTCCAGGCGGGCCGCTACTGAGACCAGCGACAGGCTGCGGCCGAACGCTTCGCGGGCGGCGATGACGCCCGACAGACGTACCACCGGCACCAGTGGCGGCGGCGTCCTGCCGAGATGACGCAGGCGAGAAACCAGTTGGGACGGGGCCAGGGACATAGTCTCGATCCAGGACAACGGTCCCCCTATGTCGGGTGCGCGCCTGCCGGGCGCAAGCACCGGCGCCTGCCGCCAGCGGCGGAACGCGCCTCAGTCCAGGTCCAGCGCCTGCGCGTCTCGAAGGATCGCGTTCGCCGACTCGGTGTAGCCGCCGTCCAGCCGGTGCAGTGCGAGTCCCGGCAGCACGCGCAGACCTCCCACGCCGCCGCGACGCGCCCGCAGGATCAAGCGTTTGGCCGGCACGCCAACACGCGGCAGCAACGGCAGCACCGTGACGTCGCTCAACCGCGACTGAACCAGTGCCACGATCTCCGCCTGGCGATCGGCGCGATGGACCAGGCTCAGCGTGCCGCCCGGGCGCAGAACGTCGACACAGAAACCAAGCCAGGTCGCGAGATCTGCCGTCGATTCAACTGTGGCCAGCGCCTTGCCGCGATCGGGCGACGGATCAGCGCGGTCCGCCGGCAAATAGGGCGGGTTGCTCATGACGTGGTCGAACAGCCCGAGCCCTGGTGGCGGCGCCGCGACGTCGCCGGCGACTACCTCGAAACGTCCATGAGCTGACACGCGCAGTGCGTTGCGGCGGGCGAGCGCGAGAAAATCGTCGTGCACCTCGAGCCCGACGACCCGGACGTCCGACAGGCCGGCCGAGGCGGCCCGTGCCAGCAGGCACAGCGAAGCCGCACCGACGCCGCAGCCGACATCCAGGATGTGCTCGCCGGCGCATACGGGGACGGTGGCCGCAAGCAAGACCGCGTCAATCGCCGCGCGATAACCGCGCGCCGGCTGTAGCAGCCGGACCCGGCCATCCAGCATCGCATCGTCGCTGCTGTCGGCCGGCTGCCCGGGGGCGGTCGTGCCCGGCTCTGAGGTCTGGGACATGGGGCAGATGATGATGTCGACCGCCAGCCCGGCCCAAGCGGAAACTGCCGCGGGAGCGACGCGGCCATCCGCGTCTCCCTGTCACATCCCCTGCACCTTGGACGCACGCGAATTGCACCCCATTGTCACTTGTGCGACACCTCGCCTCTAACAGGGCGGCGCCGGACCAAACGGAGCGAACAGCTCCGATCCGGCGCGGGAGACGCGCATGGCCATCGTGCTGACCTTCGACGACAAGCGCCGGAAGGCTGCCGGTCTCGATTCGCTGGTGGCACTGACCCAGGCCGACCTGGACCGGGTCAACGCCATGATCGTCGCCCGCATGTCGTCGCGCGTGGCGCTGATCCCCAAGCTGGCCGACCACCTGGTGGGCGCCGGCGGAAAGCGTCTGCGGCCGCTGCTGACCATCGCCGCCGCGCAGCTCTGCGGCTACCAGGGCGAACAGCACATCAAGCTGGCGGCATGCGTTGAGTTCATCCATTCCGCCACGCTGTTGCATGACGACGTCGTCGACGGCAGCGAGCTGCGCCGCGGCCGGCCGGCGGCCAACGCCGTCTGGGGCAACAAGGCGAGCGTGCTGGTCGGCGACTTCCTGTTCACCCGCGCCTTCGAGCTGATGGTCGAGGTCGGATCGCTGGACGTGCTGGGCATCCTCAGCGGTGCCTCCAGCGTCATCGCCGAGGGCGAGGTCTTGCAGCTGACGACCGCCAACAACACCGCCACCAGCGAGGCGACCTACCTGGAGGTCATCAAGGCCAAGACCGCAAAGCTGTTCTCGGCCGCCGCCGAAGTCTCGCCAGTGATCGCCGGCCGCCCGGCGGCCGAACGCGCCGCCGTGGCCAGTTACGGCATGAATCTCGGCATCGCCTTTCAGCTGGTCGACGACGCGCTCGACTACGGCGGCACCGCCGCCAAGCTCGGCAAGGCGATCGGCGACGACTTCCGCGAGGGCAAGATCACCCTGCCGGTGATCCTCGCCTTCCTGCGCGGCGATGGCACCGAACGGGCCTTCTGGGCACGCGCCATGGAGAAGCTGGACCAGGGCGACGCCGACCTGACACACGCCATCGACCTGCTGCACAAGCACAACGCGCTGGCCGACACCCTGGAGCGCGCCCGGCACTACGGCGCCATGGCGCGCGATGCGCTCGGCCTGTTCGCCGAGGCGCCGATCAAGCGTGCGCTGCTCGAAGCCGTCGACTTCGCCATCGAACGGACACACTGAGCCGAACAACGTCGGTCCGGGCTTATCGCGCCTCGCGATTTGCAGCGATGTCCGCGACATCGCCGCTGCCGTGTCTTTCAGGACGCTCCACGGTGATCGCCGGCAGGTCGAGCCGCCTGCGCTCACCTAGCGCGACGCGGTCGCCGCGAGGCAGCGGGCCGCCCCGTTGTCGAAGCCGTACTGGAAGGCCAGCTGGCGCACGGGACCGGCGCCGTGCACGCCGCCGCCAGGGCCGTCGCCCAGCGCGCTCAAGACGCGATAAGCGGTGTTGACTTCGCGGTGGCCGATCGTGCCGCCGTCGAGGGCGTACCGCGTGACGGCGCCAGCCAGGCAGTCTGCCGCCGCTTCGTGCGCCCGCCGCGACCGCGTGGCGCGCTGCGTCTGGTCGACGATGGCGTGACCCCATTCGTGGGCGATGACCACGACGATGGCGTACCAGCCGTCGCCGAGGTTGCCGCTGCCGACACGCTTGGCGAGCGCCGCGAGATAGATCGGGTCGTACACCACCTCGTTGCTGCCATGGCAGTAGCCGGCGTTGTTCACACCAACCTGGCCGCACACCGGATGCCGGAACGCCTGCGTATAAGCGACCAGACGCGGCGGTTCATAGGCGACGCCGGCCTGCTGCGTCGCCGCTGTCCACGCCGCATTGAGGTACGACGCCACGCGCGGCACCGTTGCCATCACGCTGGCAACCTCGTGCGGCGCGACGCCGGCGTGTCCCATGCGCTGCGCATCGGCGACGCTATAGGCGTTGGCTGGCGCCGTTGCGGCAGCCAAGCTCACCGCGAAAACGCTCGCCGCGAAACCCAATTTGACGCTCGAATGTGTCCGCATTGTCCCCTCCAGATTGGCCCCCGTACCTCTCGGGTACGCGCTGGCAATCTGGTGCGGAACCACCACTGACCCTATGAAGCTCTTCACCGCGCGAGCTTGCGCTGGCTTGTGCGGCGCTTTGCGTCAAGCCGCGGGGAACGATAGCATCCGCGCGCCCTGCCGCCGACCGCGAGCGCCCATGCCGATCGATCTGAAAGCCCATATCCGCTCGATCCCCGATTTTCCCAAGCCGGGGATCCTGTTCTACGACGTGACCACACTGCTGCTGCACGGCGAGGCGCTGAAGCAGACAATCGACCGCCTCGTGGCGGCGGTCCGGCCGTATCGGCCGGACTTGCTGGCCGGCATCGAATCGCGCGGCTTCATCTTCGGCGCGCCGGTCGCCTATGCGCTCGGCTGCGGCTTCACCATCCTGCGCAAGAAGGGCAAGTTGCCAGGCAGCACCATGGCGCATGAATACGCCCTGGAATACGGCACCGACACTCTGGAAATACACGATGACGCCGTGCGTCCCGGCCAGCGCGTCGTGCTGATCGACGACCTGCTGGCAACCGGCGGCACGTTGGCCGCCGGCGTCCGCCTGTTGCACCAGGCCGGTGCCGTCGTTCCGGCAGCAACCTGCGTGATCGAACTGACGTTCCTCAATGGTCGGCGGCAGCTCGACGTTCCGGTCGAGACGCTGGTCGCCTACGATTCGTGAGCCGCGCCGGCCGTCGCGCTGTCAGTCTTCCATCTTGAATGAGAGCTTGAGCTTGGTCCGGTAGGCCTTGACCTTGCCGGCCTCGATCTGCATGTCCTGCTCGACCACCTCGGCGACGCGCAGGTCGCGCAACGATGAGCTGGCTCGCTTGACGGCGATCGCTGCAGCCTTCTCCCAGGAATCCGGGCTCGAGCCGACCACCTCGACGATCTTGTATACGCTCTCGGCCATAGCGTTTTCCTCCTTGGCTGCGCAACCCGGATCGACCGTCGATCCGGATGTCGTGGGCGGCGCGTCAGGGCTTGTCGTACCGCAGCCCGAGCTTGAGCGTCACCTGATAGCTGGCAACCTTGTTGTCGCGAATGCTGCCCCGGACGTCGATCACCTCGAACCAGTCGAGGTTGCGCAGCGACTTCGAGGCGGTGGCGATGGCATTGTTGATGGCGTCGGAAACAGACACGTCGGACGTACCGACGATCTCGGTCTTTACATAGGTGCTGTTGGCAGCCATGGCCGATCTCCACCGACAATATGGACATTCAACGCCACCCTGGGGCGCACGACGTCACACGGTGAATAAACGCCAATGAAATGTCAGCTTAGGCAGATATCGCCGATCCGTCCATCGGCGCGACGTCAGATCGCGCTGCCGTCCACGTCGCAAAGCGAAACAGGTGATTGCGTTCAGACGGCGAAGATGCCGATCGCCGCCAGCGCCCACAGGACCGGCTGACCCAGCCGCAACATGACCAGGGCGAACACGCGCCGGATGTTGCCAAACGGATGACGGCGGAACCAAAGGCCCAAAGTCAGTTCCAGCAGCACGAGCAACAACAGCGCCCCGATGCCAATCAGGAACGGAATACCGATGGCCCCTTCCAGACCACCGGCCGCGAACACGGCCACGACCGCCCGCCAAGCGCACGCAAAAACGACCGGAATCATTGTCCGTCCCCGTTACAGCGGTGTTCCCGTACACCGCAGGCTCTATCCGCCTTTCACAAACATATATGTTGCCGCAAAAATTTCATCCAGTTTGAATACATCCGACAAAGATTTTGCGGTCACGCGTGATAACACCTCTAAGTCATTCATCACGCTCAGTAATTTTGATCTTTGCGCAGACGCTGCAAGACAACTGGCCAGTTCGGGATCGACGTCTTGCCTCGGCCGCCCACCCGGGACGACGCACTATCGCCGGCAACAAATCAAACCGGTTGAGTGACTTAGGACCAATATTTCCGATTGACCGGCGTTTTGGCTGAAAACTCGGCTCGCCGTTGTTCCAGCGTTGTCGTCGCCCCGGAAATGAGTCGGCACCAACGACTCGCGTTCGACGTTCGCCGCATGGCGCGTGGCGCCAGCGACTTGGTCGGAGTGAGAGGATTCGAACCTCCGGCCCCTAGCTCCCGAAGCTAGTGCTCTACCAGGCTGAGCTACACTCCGCCCATCTCGGCGGCACGCAGCCACCACAGGCGGCGCGGTTTATAACGAGCGCTGTCGGGCGCCGCAAGTTTCGCGGCGCCGTCAGCCGGCGGGGGCGCCAACCTGTTCGAACTTCGCGTTTCCATCCGGCAGAACGGCAAATGCAGCGCTCGTCCGCGCGATCGGCGACGCATCGGCATCGGTGAAGAACGTCACCTCGCCGAAGAGCGTGCCGCGGCCCAGCTTCAGCGCCCTGGCCTCGGCCAGCACGTCGCAGTCGACGGCCGCCCGCATGAAATTCGTGGTCAGCGAGATTGTCGCCATCGAAGGCAGCCGACCCAGCGCTTCGGCAAAGGTGATCACCAGCAGGGTGTCGGCCATTGCCATCAGTGCCTGACCGAGCACAACCCCGCCGGGCCGCTGGATCCGCGCCGAACGCGGCAAGCGGGCGCGCACGCCGTCGCGCGAGATCGCCTCGATCGTGACCCCCAGATCGACCACCCAGGACGGGAAATGCCCACCCGGGAGCAGCATCGCCTGTGCCTGTTCGACCGTCAGAAACCCCATTCCTCGCCCCGTCGCTGCCCGCATTCGCCATGGACGACCGCCGGCACTCCGCCCGGCCCGACGTCGACAGCAGCGTCGAGTCCCGAAGCGGCATGCCCTAGGATGCTCGGCACCGTACACGATCCAGGTTCCCTGTCATGAGCGCCATCGCCGACAACTTCGCCACCGACTACCAGGATGCGCGGGAGAAATTCTGCGCCGCGACCGCCGCCACTGGCGGCCAGTTGCGCTCCTACCGCAATCCGACACCGGGGCCCGACGGCGGCCGGTTGTTCATGGACACAGCGCGGTTCGGCGACGACGACGCGCCCAACATGCTGGTACTGATGGCCGCGACGCACGGCGTCGAAGGCTTCTGCGGCTCCGGCGCCATCGTGAACTGGCTGCGCAGCGGCGGGCCGGCGCGCCTGCCGCGCGGCACCGGGGCGCTGCTGGTCCACGGCGTGAATCCGCACGGCTTCGCCTGGGTCCGCCGCGTCAACGAGGACAACGTCGATCTCAACCGCAACTTTGTTGACCACGGCAAGCCCTATCCGCGAAACGACGGCTATGTCGAGCTGGCCGACGCGCTCACGCCGGAACGCTGGGATGATGCCGCATTGGCAGCGGCGCAACAGGTCCTCGACTCTTACGCCCAGAAGCATGGCGCCTTCGGTCAGCAGGCGGCGATCACCGGCGGCCAGTATACCCACAAGGATGGCTTGTTCTTCGGTGGCCATAAGCCGACCTGGTCCAATCGCACGATCCGCGCCGTGATTCGGGCCGAGCTGGGTGGCGCCCGGCGCATCGGCTGCGTCGATTTCCATACCGGCCTGGGACCGTTCGGCCATGGCGAAATCATCGGCATCGGCGATCCCGGCCTGCCGGCCTTCGCGCGGCAACAGGCGTGGTACGGCGACGAGCTGAAATCGCCCGAAGGCGGCACGTCGGCATCGGCCATCGTGGTCGGAGTCGTTATGGATGCCTTTCCGCAGGAGGCGCCGGACGCCGAGTTCACCGGCGTCGCGCTGGAGTACGGCACCTACCCGGTGAACGAGGTGCTGGAAGCGGTGCGACGCGACAACTGGGTGCATTTGCGCGGCGACCTGTCATCGGCGCAGGGCAAGGCGATGAAGGCCTACATGCAGGAACGCTTCTACCCCGCCGGCGCCAAGTGGGCCGAGCTGGTATGGGCCCGCGCTGACGAGATCATCGGCAAGGCGGTGCGCGGCCTGAACCTCTGACGCCATCGCGACGTGCCTCAGGGGCGCAGGCTTTGACAATGCCGGCAGCGGGATTCGCCGGACACGCGTTCGACCACCGGAATTTGCCGATCAACACCGACGATGAAATGCCCATCCGGTGTTGCCATCGTCGGTGACCGTGTGTGAAGTGCGGCCTGTGGCGCCTTCGAGGAACCGGTCCATGTTCCGCCGCGCGGACGGACCGGCCGGCACTGAGCGCCCACCGGACATGCAAGGAGGTCAACGCCATGCTTCAGCTCAGCGGCCTCGACGCTTCGTTCATGTACTTCGAAACGCCGACCACGCCGATGCACGTCGGCTCGTTCTCGATCTACGATCCCTCCACGGTGCCGGACGGCGGCAAGATTCGCTTCAAGCAGATCATCCGTCATGTCGAACAGCGGCTTGGCCAGTCGCGCACGTTCCGCCAGCGCGCCGTCCCCGTCCCGTTCAACCTCGACCATCCCTATTGGATCGAGGATCCGGACTTCGACATCGAGTACCACATCCGCCACATCGCGCTGCCGGAACCCGGCGATTGGCGGCAATTGTGCATCCAGATCGCGCGCCTGCATTCGCGTCACATGGACCTGAGCAAGCCGCAATGGGAAATGACCGTGATCGAGGGTCTCAACAACGTTGCGGGGCTGCCAAAAGGATCGTTCGCGGTCCTGACCAAGATGCATCACGCCGCGGTCGATGGCGTCTCGGGCATGGAAATCATCACCGTGCTGCATGACACCCGGCCGGATGCGCCGCCACCCGAGCCAAAACCATGGACGCCGGAGGCCGTGCCCAGCCCGCTTGATCTGATCACCCGGGCACACTTCAACAACATGCGCCAACCGCTGCGCTTCGCCGAGA
>DATFGV010000515.1:0-3113 GCA_035249115.1 Vineibacter sp. | reverse complement strand
GAGCAGGCGCTGCACGCCGTTGAGGGTGAAGCCCTCGTCGTGGAGCAGCCGTCGCACGCGGCGCAGGAGCTCGATGTCCCGGGCGCGGTAGTAGCGCCAACGTCCCCGCTTGTGCGGCTGGATGTGGCTCAGCCGGCTTTCCCAGAACCGCAGCACGTGCGGCGGCACCTCGACCAGGTAGGCCGCCTCGCCGATGGTGCAGAAGGCGCCGATCATCGCAGCCGGGCGGCGCGATTCGGCGGTTGCGGTCGGCTCCCGGCTCACTTCGTCCCCTCTTCCTGGCCCGACGGGCGGCCGGGTCTGGCATCTCGGTTGGTATTGCGCGCAAGGCCCGGGTCGGCATCGGGCGGATCGCAGTCCACCAGATCCACCGACCGGGTTTGCGGTGACCGGCCGACGAACGCGGCGGTGGTGCCGGCGGCCATCCGATGCGGCTCGACTGACGATGACGTGGGCGCCGACTCCTTGGCCCACACGGCGCCGACCGCCGCGATCAGCATGCAGGCCGACGCCAGCAGCATCAGCAATCCGGCCGGCTGGCGGGCGATGAATCGGCGAATACGATTGGCCGCATCGGGCATGTCGAGCCTCATTCACGCAGGCTGATGCCGCGCATGGGGTCGATGGTCTTTGTGCCCATCGCCTTGCAGTCGGTCAGCTGGAGGTTGGAGTTGCCGATCATTTCGACCGTAAGGGCGACGATCGACACGCAGCCCTTGCCGGACGCGAAGGAATTCCCGCCGACGTAGGAGAGATCCGCCCGCGGCAAGTAGATGCCGCCGCTGATGCGCATGGCGCTGCCACCGTTCAGCTTGGCGTTATTGCCGGCCGCCGCCGCCGGATCCTGAAAGAAGACGATGCCTGCGTACGGACCGTCGCCGGGCGCTGACAGCTCGATGTCGCCCGAACCGGCGATCGAAACGCTGCCGACCCTGCCGTTCTTTGAGGTGAGGATCACCGTGACCCCGTCGGTCGGCGATGCGCAATTGCCGCAGCGGATGCGCCCGTGACCCGACATCGAGAAGTCGCCACCGTCCAAGATGTAGGTGCCCTTGCCCAGGAAGAGGGTGCCCGAGCCCGACATCGAGATGCCGCCGCAATAGACGCCGGGGCTGATCGTCACGTCGCCCGGTCCGCCGAGCTTGAAATTCTTGACCGTGCAGGGGCCGGTGGCCGGTACGACCAGCCCGGCGTAGGGATCCTTGATCGGCGCCGTGCCGGTCGCGGACGGCTCGTCGAGCACGAAACCGCCCTTTAACGAGATGCCGCCGACCGTACTGATCGACTTTGCCTGCAAGGTCGCCGAGCCACCGAGCGTGACCGAGTCGGGCGCCGCCGAATTGGTCGCGAGCGCGCACGTCGGCATGTCGACGGTGGTCGATCCGGAGATGTGCAAGGCGCGCGACGCGCCGGTGCTCAGGGCCAACACGCACGCATCGCCGCCGGAGTCGACACTGACGACGGCCCGGGCGTTGATGGTCACCGAGGTAATGCCGAAAATGCGGGCAAAAAACGCCTCCGCCCGGCGCTGGATCGTGACCTCGACGGCGGAACTGTTGCCGGCGTACGCGCCGCTGACGGGCGGACGGTTCACCGTAAAAGTATTGGGCTCTGTGTCCGGGTAGCCGTTGCGGACCGCGTCGTTGAGCGCCACGGAGCGCAAGGTCACGCCGCCGACGCTTCCATCGCGCATCAACCGCGCGGCGCCGTAGGCGGCGGTGTCAGCCTGCTGCTGTGTCTGTCGCTTGGTTGTGTACCAATAGCCAAGGTCGCTAGCGAGCGCGAGACAGCCCACGATCACGGGAATGGCGAATGTCACTATGATGATCACGCCGCCTTCGCGGTCTGTGATCAGGCGCCAAATCCGGCCGCCGCGTCGGTTTCGAGCAATCACAAATTCCCCCGGCAATGGTCCGGGCTGTCCGGCTCGACTTTGACCTTGGAAGCACGACTTCTCCGTCCCGGGCGCGATGTGCACCCGGCCAAGCCGACCACCTGACAAGATCAACGAGACCGAGACAGCCCGGTTCGCAAAATCAGCGCACCCTAAACAGAATCCCCGTACACGCTGGCGCCCCGGCGCCATTCCCTGCGATCACGAACGCCGCGTCCCGGCGCGACGTCGTCGATCAGTTCATATTGAACCAACCTTAGGATTCCGGCGGATACTGTCAAAGAAATTGCAAACCCTTGAAAAATCGTGACTTTATCGAACCTAAAGCTTTCTCAAAGGATAAGGTGCAATAGTTTAATCATGTCTCTAGAACGGCTTGCGATCTCCATCTCTAGTGAAAACTAGGGTGCGTAAAGTGCTACGGCGCGTGCGTAGATCTCCGCTTTTGCGACGGCAAGTGTCCCGGGATGGTATTGGCGCGCCCGGCAGGGATCGAACCTGCGACCTGCCGCTTAGAAGGCGGCTGCTCTTGTCCACTGAGCTACGGGCGCTAAGGCAACCATATCACATATGAGCCTTACCGCTTCGGCGGCGGGCCCGCCGCGCGACGGTCACCATCGTGTCGCTGCTAGTGCGTCCAGCGCCCGATTCGATTGAACGCGAAGTTGTCGGCGTAGGTCTTGGCGCGCAGAACGCGGCCCTTGGGCTCGTCGACGGTGTACATCCAGCCCTGCTTGCTGGCGTAGGCGATCGCCTCATCCTTGCTGTCGAAGCGCAGCACGACCTGATTCATCGTGTCGCGCGAGGTGGTCCAGCCCATCAGGGGATCGATCTCCTTGCGCGACGGCTCGGCCTCAAGCACCCATTCCCGGGTGTTGCCGGTGCCGGATTGCATCGCCGTCTTGGCCGGTTTGTAGATTCTGACCTGCACGCGACTGCCCCACGTTGCGCTGTTGCGCCATCTTGGCCCGCGGCTCGTGGTCGGGGCGGCCGGATTCGAACCGACGGCCTCTTGCGCCCAAGGCAAGCGCTCTACCAGGCTGAGCTACGCCCCGACGAGCCGGCACCGCTGGCGGGCGCGCTATTTACCAGCCTGTCGGGACGGCCGGAAGGGGCAATGTGCAGGCGCCAGGCGCTGCGCGATGTAGCGGACCGGACCACGAACCGCGCTATCATTGGCGCCGAGCAAGGCAGGGAGGCGAACAATGTTCGACCAGAC
>DATFGV010000514.1:0-7223 GCA_035249115.1 Vineibacter sp. | reverse complement strand
CAGATGACGGAAGCCTGGGCCGACGCCCAGGCGCGGCTGCACGCCGTGCCGGTCGGGCCCGTCATGGAAGAGCTGCGGGCGGCCGGACTGTCGCCCGAGGCGGTCACGTTTGACGGTCGGCTGGCGACGCTCGGCCAGGCCATCGCGGACGCCAACCTGGACGGCCTGAAACCGGCGCTCGAGTGGCTGCAGGCCAACCGGCCGCCGCAACCAGCCACCCTGTCGGTGTGCCATGGCGACCTGCATCCGCTGAACATCCTCGCCTCGGAGGGCCGCGTCACGGCGGTGCTCGACTGGGGCAATGTCGCGCTGGGCGATCCGGCGCTCGACGTCGGCTCGACGATCGCCGGCATCGCCACGACGCCGTTCGATGTGCCCGCCGGCCTGCGACCGCTGGTGCGATCGATGCTGCGTTACGTACTGTGGCGCTATCGGCGCGCCTACCGCCGGCGCCGCGCGGTCGACCCCGCGGCCGTGCGCTACTATCAGGTCTTCCGTTCCCTGAACCACTTGGCCGGTGCGCTGCGCACTGCCGTCCAGGGCGGCGCGCCGGCGGGCGCCCATCACCTGCCCGCCGCCCGACAACTGCTCGTCGCGCATATCCGGCAGCTAAGCGGAGGGGCTGTCAGTCTCGTCGCCTGAGCCGCCGCGCGGCCAGGTTGCGCCGCGGACGCCAGAGTTGTCCGCCTCGGACGTCTTGCCTCATTTCGATTGACGGTGCTTGCCGATGGTCGCCAGCGACAGCTTTGCCGAGTTCCTGCGCGAGCAACTGGCGCCGCTCGGCCGTGTCACCCTGCGGCGCATGTTCGGCAAGACCGGGGTGTTCTGCAACGGGCTGATGTTCGCGATGGTGACCGACAACATGCTCTATTTCCGTGTCGACGAGCTCAACCGGGCAGCCTTCAAGGAAGCCGAAGCCACGCCGCCGCTGAACTACCGGAAGAAAGGCCAGACCATCGACCTCGCGTTCTGGCGCGCGCCGGAGCGGCTGTTCGACGAACCCGATGAGCTTGTCATATGGGCACGACTGGCCCTGGAGGCGGCGCGTCGGGTCGCGGCGAAGACGCAACGCTCAACACGGACCTGATATCGGATGACCTTACTCATGACTCGTCGCCGCAAGCCTTCGTGGTGAGCCTTGTCGAACCATGAAGGCGCTCGCACCGACGATCGTGCGGCGGTCGGCGCGTGATCACTCGGCCTTTTGCCTTGGCAAGAGCACCTTGAGCGCGCCTGGTTCCACCGTGATCTCGATGTCGGCATTGGGACGCGGCAACGGATCGTGCGCCCGCCAGGCCCGATCGTCGATATGCGCATCGTCGCCGCTCCACGACAGGTGCAGGCGGCGGCCGCGATGGACTTCGGTCGGCGGCGTCGCCGTTCCGCCGCGCAGGCGGATGACGGCATAGTCGACAAAATCGGCGCGCCGATCCTCGCGCACCAGGGCGAAGTCGAGCCGGCCGTCACTTGGATCGGCATTGGGCGCGAGGTCCATGTTCGGCCCGATCGATGCGATGTTCATCGCCGCGACCATCAGGACGCGCCCGGACAGCGGCTTGTCGTCAATGGTGCCGTCGATGTCGATCGCCGGGTATTTCGCCGCCAGTGCGCTCAGTGCCACGATGTCGCGTTCCAGCTTGGCTTGAGGGTCGTCGGGTTTCGCTCCGGTGTGGTCATCATGTTCGTCGAGCAAGGCCATGGCCGTGGCGAACAGCCCAAGTCCGACGCCTTCGATGAACCAGCTCTTGCCCCAGGGACCGCTGGCGACGCCGACGTCGACCGATCGGGGTCGCGCGTTCGCCCAGCCGGCGATCAGGTCGGCCGGCTCGCCCTGCAAGCCGAAGGCGCGGGCGATGTTGTTGGCGGTTCCCATGGGCAAAATGGCGAGCGGCACATCGCTATTGATCAGCTTGCGGGCAACCGCGCCAACCGTGCCGTCGCCGCCCGCGACCATGACCAGCTCGCCTGGATCGGCGAGCACGGCGGACAAGTCGTCCTTCTTCGAGGCGTAGTGGGCGATCTCGTGACCGTGCAAACGCAGGAGCCGCTCGAGCTCCTGTCGCGAGTGCGCTTCGTCGCCCGCCGCCGGATTGTGGATGAGACTGACGCGCATCGACTTTCGTCACCGTTCAAAGTGGTGGCGACCGCGGTAACGCCGCGCGGTCTGGCGAAGTTCCGATGGCGCTTGCTATTTCTGCTGGCTTGCTGGTCTCGGTTCTTCCGTTACCCGCCCGCCGATCAAGCGTTTCCTGGACGCGCACCGGTCCGCCTTCGACGGCTCGGCGACGATGGCGACGAGTTCGATATCGCCTGCCGCACGGATTTTCAGCCTCAATAGCTCATTCCCGTGACGATCGACCAACGGAACCGGGACCCCCACGGCGGCGCCCGTGGAGCCGGCTTCACCGCAACTCCACTACTCGTTCGCCGCCCGCGAACGCCGCGTGGATCGCGGGCCACGTGGCTGCAAGCTGGGAAAGAAGCGCGTCGCTCCGACAATTGCCGATGCGTACCCACAGGAGCCGACCAAGATCGCCAGGCCGGGCGGCGAGGAGGACGAAGTCGCTGTCCTTCGACACGATGATTCGGCCCTCGCTCGACGCGCGTGCCCACAGAACACGGTCGGAAGCCTGGGCGAGACCGCAGTCAAGTACGTGGATTGCGTCAACTCCCTGCGCCATCAGCCAATTCGCCAGCGCGGCGGGTAGCTGATTGTCAACAAGGAGCTTCAAGTTGCCGCAAGAACAGTGTGATCAGCCAGACGCGCCGCGTACAACAGGCCGGCCTTAATGTCATCGGGTTCCAGAAAGGGGTAGTCAGCCAAAATCTCGTCACGTGAGGCGCCGGCGGCCAGCAACTCGAGCAGATCGACGACGCGAAAACGCGTGTTGCGAACGCAGGGACGACCGCCGCATCGCTCCGGGTCGATCGTGATACGATCAAGAAGGTCCATCCCGATAAGGTAGACTTGCGAGGTGACGGTCGCAAGCGCTGCACGGTCAAAGTCGCTCGAAAGAGCGCCACCGCGCGCTGTGCCATGTCACTCCACGCTTGGCCGAGGAGGTTGGGAGATGAGGATCGTCTGCCGCGAACTGGTCCCCGACCTTTGGCCCGACCTCGAGGCGTTGTTCGGGCCGCGCGGCGCCTGTGCCGGCTGCTGGTGCATGTACTGGCGGCTGGCGAAGGGTGAGAAATGGGCGGACCAACAGGGCGCGCCCAACAAGCGGCGGTTCAAGCGACTGGTGCTGGCCGGCAAGGCGCATGGCGCGCTGGCCTATGCCGGCGGCGAGGCGGTGGGGTGGGTATCGTTCGACCGGCGCACCGACTTCGACCGGCTAGACCGGGCGCCGAGCCTGACGTGCGATGACGCGGCGCGGGTCTGGTCGGTGCCTTGCTTCTTCGTCAAGGCCGGCTGGCGCGGCAAGGGCGTCGCGGATGCGCTGCTGGCCTTCGCCGTGAAGACGCTGAAGCGCCGCGGCGCGGCGATCGTCGAGGGCTATCCGGTCAAGGTCGGGCCCGGCCAGAAGGCACCGCCCGCCTTTGTCTATACCGGCCTGGAGCCGATGTTCGCCAAGGCCGGTTTCACCACCGTGGCGGCACGCGACCGCGGCAAGCAGCGCGTGCGGCTGGCGGTCAGGTGACCGGCCATCCCGCGCCAGCTAGAGCGTATCCCGATCGATTGGAACCCGGGAGCGCGGGCCTCCGGCCCGCTCAAGGGCGGGCGAGACGCCCGCGCTTCCGGGAAGACTGATTCCGTAAGGCCGGAAAATGCTCTAGCTCACTTGCGCAGGATGTCGGCGATCTCGCGTAGCTGGGTGCGGGCGCGCATCAGGTAGAAGCCCTGCGCCACGAGGTGGCTGGGAAGCATCTGCGAGTCCGGCGAACCGTTGACCACGATCAGCGGCTGCAGGGTGGCGGCGGTGCGGAAGGTCTCCATCAGCTGCATCCAGGGACCGGCCAGCTCGCGCTCGCGCAGGATGTTCTGGAAGTCGTTTCCCAACTCCCTGAGCAGCATGAAGTAGGCGTAGAGCTGGCCCTTGTTGGCGTAGAACAGGTTGTCGGCGTGGAAATCCAGCAGGTCGCCGCCATGGTCGCGGATATGCCGGTCGATCTGCGCCGAGGTGGAGCCGATGTCGGCAGCCACCCGCTCGAGGAAGGCCTGCAAATTGTCGGCCCGACGCTCGAACGAAGCCTGGCCCGCCGCGAGCCGCTTGTTGTAGGTGATCAGCCCGTTGCGGCCGTTGCGGTAGTGCTGTGTCGCCGTCGCGGTCGGCAACAGCGACATCGATGGCGTCCACACCCACTGCTTCGGGTCGGTGTTGAGTTGCGATGCCGCCCGGTCGAGGTCGGGATCCTGCGGGCTCGACCCACGGGCCCGCGCCAGCTGGTCGCGCATCTCGACGGTGAAGCGGGCCAGCGCCTTCATGATGCCGGACTGGTAGTTGGGCATGTTGTCGAGCCAGGCGCCCGGCAGGAAGAACGGATCCATCGGCGTCCAGTGATGGTCGTCGACCTCCCGCGTGATCAATGCCACCGCCATCGCGATCGCGTTGCTCTCGCCGGCCTGCACGCTGCCGGACGAGAAGTCGGGGCGGTCATCGATGCGGTGCAGCCACAGGCCACCGCCGCCGTACCAGAGGACGGGAATCAGCAGCAGCGCGATCGCCAGCCGCCACCAGCGTCCCTTGGGCAGCAGGAATCCCCAGATGCCGCCCCATGACAGTCTCGGCCGCCACGCCAGCGCGCGGCGCCACCATGGCAGCGCCAGGCGAGGCGTCGGCGCGTCATCGGGATCGAAAGTCATGCATCCTCAGGAGGGAAGGGCGGTCTCCGTGCGGGAAAGCGTGCCCGCAGTCTAGCAATGAGACGCGAAGCGCGCGCCTGCGACATCGCACAATTTCATAAGGTGGCCCTCGTCAGGCACCACCGCAAGGCCGTGTCGGTTTGCCTCTCGCCTGTTGCAATCGACTCAGGCACCGCCCCTATCGCGTGGCGGGGTCGCTGGTGGCGGCACTGAAGCCGCGCCTCATTGGATGACCTGGTCGGCGCGGGCGACCAGCGTCGTAGGCAAGCCGACGCCGAGCGTCTTGGCGATCGCAAGATTGATCGCAAGTTGGAAGGTCGTCGGCTGCTGCATGGGCAGGTCGGCCGGCTTTGCCCCGTTGAAAACCTTGTCGATGTAGCCCGCCGCCGCCCGCTGCAATTCGGATGCGTTCGGTCCATAGGTAAGGAGCGCGCCGACCTCCATGAGCCATCCTGGTACGCCGACCAGCAGAAGCCGGTTCTTTGCTGCAAACGCGCCGATCTGCTGACGATGCCTGTGCATGAGGCGCGACCCCAAGACGACAAGCGCCTCGGCACGTCCGCGCGCAGCCGCCTCCAAAGCATCGTTGAAATCGGCGGATTGCCGAACCTCCAGCGACTGCAGGCCGATGCCCAGCGCGTGCGCTGCCCGCGATGTTTCGCGGAACTCGGGATCGGTATGGTTGGGGTTCCACAGAATGGCCGCGCGCGACACGCCCGGTGCCGCCTCCCTGAGCAGTTCGATCTGCTTTCCAGCCAGTTGATCGTTGATGTACGTCACGCCAGTGATATTCCCACCTGGCCGCGCAAAGCTCGCTACCACACCGCTCGCGACCGGATCGTTGCTCACGACAACGACGATGGGAATCGACGCCGTCGACTCCTTGACGATGGGGGCCTGTTCGCCGCCGAACGAAAAAATCACGTCCGGACCCAGACGAACGAGCTCGCCTGCGAGCGCAGGAAGCCGCTCGTACACGCCCTGCGCGTCGCGGTAGTCGATCGTGATGGTCCTGCCGTCGGCGTAGCCCAACGCCTGCAGCTCCTGCAGGCAGGGCCGGATCGTCGCACGATCTTCGTCTTGGAATAGCAGTATCCCAAGGCGCGGTACCCGCCGTTGCGCACGCACCATCGATGGCGACGTCGCCGCACCGGTGACCGTGGCGATGAACCCGCGTCGGTTCAGGCGAGTGGATGGCATCGGTTCCCCGTGTGCCAAGCCCCAGCGCTCGGAGGCCTGTCTCAGAAGTACGATTTTTCACGCGACGGGTCGAGACACATCATTGGTGCAGGTCATGACCGGTCACAAGGCTGGATCCGGATTGGCGGTTGCCGCGATCGAGCAATGAACTGGTGCCAGCACCTGGCGCATTCTGCGCGCGAGATGACACGCCAAGAGCGCGACCTTTCGCGATGTTGGCGAGCCTCCCGGCACGATGCCGCTATGTTCATATGGTGCGCCTCTTGCCGTTGCGCCATCCGTGCGGCGGCGGTCATGATGACGGCGGTTCCACTGCCACCGGGTCCCGACATGGCGCTCGATCCCACCGTCCGCAAGCTGCTCGATCTCGCCATTGCCGCCGGCCGGCCGGCGATCAATTCGCTGCCGCCGCCCGAGGCGCGGCAGATGATGCGCGACACGAGGCCGCCGGTGCAGGGGCCGATCCTCGAGACGATCGCGGCGCAGGACCGGCGCATTCCCGGCCCGGCCGGCGAGATGGCGGTGCGCATCTACCGCCCGAAGGCGGCGGCAGCGGCCGCCAGGCTGCCGCTGCTGGTCTACTTCCACGGCGGCGGCTGGGTGATCGGCGACATCGAGACGCATCACACCATGTGCCAGCGGCTGAGCGAGGCGGGTGAGCTGGTCGTGGTGTCGGTCGATTACCGGCTGGCGCCCGAGCATCGCTTTCCCGCCTGCGTCGATGATTGCTGGGCGGCGACGGTGTGGGCGGCGGCCAATGCGGCGTCGATCGGCGCCGAGGGATCGAAGGTCGCGGTCGGCGGCGACAGCGCCGGCGGCAACCTGGCGGCGGCGATCGCGCTGATGGCGCGCGACCGCGGCGGCGTCGACGTCGGCTTCCAGCTGCTGCTCTATCCGGCCGTCGATGCGCTCGCCAACACTGGATCGTACGCCAAGAACGCCGACGGCTATCTGCTGACAGCAGAGGCGATGGGCTGGTTCTATGACCACTACGTGCCGGATGCCGCCGACCGCAGCGACTGGCGGGTCTCGCCGCTGCGCGCCCGCAGCCTCGCCGGCCTGCCGCCGGCGATGGTGATCACTGCCGGCTTCGATCCGCTGCTCGACGAAGGCCGCGCCTATGCCGAACGCCTGGCGCATGATGGCGTGACGGTCGAGTACATCGAGTTCGGCAGCATGATCCATGGCTTCCTCGGCATGCCGGGCGTGCTGCCGCAGG
>DATFGV010000513.1:0-10170 GCA_035249115.1 Vineibacter sp. | reverse complement strand
CATCGACGGCGTGTTCCTGACCGTGAAGCACGCCCCGCCGCTGATGCGGCGGGGCAAGCGCGGCGGCTCGATCGTCATGATCTCGTCGGTCGCCGGCCTGCGCGGCTCGCCGACCCTGGCCGGCTACTCGGCCACCAAGGGCGCGGTGCGGCTGTTCGCCAAATCGATCGCCATGGAATGCGCCGCCGAGGGCGACAACATCCGGGTCAACTCGGTGCATCCCGGCATCATCGACACGCCGATCTGGACCAAGATCCCGGTCAGCGCCGGCGCCGGCCGCAACGCGCCGATCGATCCGCACGAGCTGGCCAAGCTCGGCGTGCCGCTTGCGCGCGCCGGCACGGCGCAGGACATCGCCAACGGGGTGCTGTTCCTCGCCTGCGATCTTTCGAGCTACGTCACCGGCGCCGAGCTGGTGATCGACGGCGGCATGATGGCCGGCAGCGCCGTGCGCCGGATGTAGCAATGTGAATGGCGCCGGACGCCTTCCGACCATCTATCGCGACGCGATGCGCCGGTTTGCGATGCGCTTCAGACTGATCTCCGACGTCGGGGCGTTGCGCCCCAGAGGCTTGAGATCGGGACCGCTGCGAGGCGTTCGCCGAACGGCACGACAGTGTCGCCGTCATAGAGAACGGCGCCGAATACGAACTTTCCGCCGCTGGCAAACGCCAACCGCCGCAGGCCGTTGAAGTCGCGGGCCGTGACGGTCGCGCCGGCCTTCACCTCGAGGCCGACGATCATGCCATCGTCACGCTCCAGCACGATGTCGGCCTCGTTCATGTCCTGGTCGCGGAAGTGGTAGACAGCCATCCGCAAATCAGACCAGCTCATGAGCTTGAGGACTTCGCCGAACACGAAGCCTTCGAGGAGCGCGCCAAAGCTGGCGCGGTCGGCTTTCAGCCGCTCGAACGTCAGGCCACGGCTGGCCGCCAGGATGCCGGAGTCAAGGAAGTGCAACAAATCCGACGGAATCGGCGCGGGCAGCATCAAGCGTTGTCCGGTCGTCGAGCGTCAAATAGGTACGGGCTTCGCCGGATAGAGATCGCACCAGCGTCGTCTTGCCGGACCGGCGCGGACCCACGACGAGCCCCACCGGCGTGTCGCCGAGAGCTTCACGAATGCGATGCTCGATAAAGCGCGGAAACATGGCAACCCCGAGACCGGTGATCGGGAATCTAGTCTCCGGCAATCGGGAGCCAACTTTCCGTAGATTCGGATTTAGGGAACCATCGCCAGGGAGCTCGACTTCCGGCTACCAAAGCGGGAAGCGCCGCGCCGAGCTGGTGATCGACGGCGGCATAATGGCCGGGGGCGCCGTGCGCCGGATGTAGGCGAGCATCCATTGCCGTGAGCGCGGTTCCTGGCGCCGCCGCCGCGGTTGGCGCAATGACGGGCGGCGATGTGCTGCCCAGACGGCATGTCTCGGCGCCGCTCATGTTGCTGGAACATGGTCCGGTCGGGCGGTTCACCGTACGAGCCAGGCACCACCCGGGCTGAAGGCAACCGCCGCGCAGAAGACGGCGCTGCCGCCCTACACCGCCGCCAGACGTTAACGCCGCACGTTGCGGGCCAACGTCAGGTCGCGGACCGGCGAAGGCTGGCCCGGCGGCCAGAGCCACAGCGCGACGCAGCCGAGAAGCGCGCCGCTCGGGATGTCGATGAAATGGTGCTGGTAGATCGTCAGCACCGACAGGCCGATCGACGCGAACCAGGCGGCCAGCAGCCAGCGCCAGGCGGACGTGGCGTGACGTACGTAGAACTCCAGCAAGACCACGCTCAACGCGATATGCAGCGACGGCGTCTGGTTGAACGGCTTGTCGAAGGCGTCGAGCGCGTCGAAAAGGAAGCCGGCGAGGCCGGTGGTCTCCGGTTTGACGGATGCAACGCGCATCGGGAACAGCAGGAAGCAGGCGACCGCGACCACCTGCACCGTCAGCAGGCGACGGACATGGACGTCGAGCTCCTTGTCGCTGGCGCAGACGAACAGCGACAGGCCGTAGAAGACGATGATCGACCAGTAAGGGAAGATCATCCAGGCGATGAACGGCACATGGCGTTCCCAGTCGAACACCACCGAGCCGACGTCGCTGCGCTGCGAGGCCAGCCAGTTGGAAAATCCGTAGGTGCCATGGAAGAACACCGCCAGGATCACCAGCCACAGCGCCGCGCGTTTCCAGGGACGGCCTCCCTTCCCGACGCTTGCGCCAGGAAGGTAGCCCGAAAGACCAGATGGGAAGCCCTCGTGGCGCCTCGCCGAAGAGACCGGCTTGCCTCGCCCATCCGCCTCGACGCGGCACGTTCCCGGCAACCCGGGCAGGAACGATCTCGCTTCGCGCGACAGCCAACCGTTCAGCTTTATCGAGAAGCTGCCGATCTGCATGGATCAGAGACTCCAGAACGGCTTTGCAGCCTCGCGCCGGGCATCTGCCCGTGTGACGCCGATGTCATCCAGCTGCCTGTCGCTGAGTTCGCGGAGCGCACTTCGCTGACGGCTTCGATCGATCCACGTCTGGACCACCGCGTAGTCGAGCCGAGCCCGCAACGCCCGCCACCACGTCGTCGCCGGCGAAGTGGCGCGCGAGCCTGCGCTTGCCGCCGCCCGGACATCCCACTCCAGTCGGGTTGGTCCGCCGGCCACGACTCCCTGCGCGAGCGTCCAGCGAAGCGTTTGCTGCCGTGTCGGGTGCATGCCACCGCTCCTTCGTGACGGCGCCGGGCATCTATTTCCGGGCGCCTTCGAGATTGCGCGGTCTGCCGGATCGCGGCGCCGCGAGAGCGCAGGTCCGAGCAAATCGATCCTAGTCCTGACACCCGCGAATCGAGTGTGACCGTCCTCACACTCATTCGAGTTTCTTTCGCGCGTTACTCGGGCTCGGTGATCGACACAACCTTGGTTTCGCTCGCGAGGACGAAGATCGGCGACCTTGGCTGCCTGATTTCATGTCATCGCAACGCGAGTCAGAGTTCTGGTCCCAACGCGTTCAGGAGCATCACCGCTGCCAGACTGGCCAGGACGACGGCCGAGGCTCTTGCGCTGACCTCGAGCGCCCGTGTGCCGAGCCGCGCGCGGAAGCACACCACCATTGCGACGAGCATGACCCACCACGCCATCGAGCCGGCGAAGGCGCCAGCGGCCAGCCACAGTGCCGCCGCCGTGTGCTCGGGATCGGCCATGGCAGGCAGGGCGGCGGCGAACAGCAGGACGGTGGCCGGGTTAGCCACGCCCAGCGCGATGGCGCTGAAATAGGAGCGCGAGATCGATCGGGGCCCGATCGGTATCGGCGAACTGGCGGAAGCCTTGCGGCACATGGCCCGGCCGGCGAACCACAACAGGACCAGCGCCGAGACGATCGAGAGCACCACGGCGCGTCCCTCGAGCCAGGCCGTCGCCACGACCCCCAACCCGAGCGCGGCGATGGCGCTGTAGCCGAGATGAACCGTCGCGGCGCCGAAGCCCGTCGCCACGCCGGCGCTGGCACCCGCGGCGAGCGTCCGGTGGATGCATAGCAGCCCCATCGGACCGACCGGCGCGGCGACCATCAGTCCAAGACCGATGCCTGCAAGGAATGAGTCGGCCATGGCTCGCACCGGCGTCGCCACGCGAAGGCCGTCGACGACGACCTGGCGTCCTGCTCGCAGTGACGGCGGCTGCGGCGGTCGGCTCTAACCTTTCGACCGCCGAGCCGAGGATCGACGCGGCGTCAGCGCTTCCAGAACGGCTTCGCGCTCTCGCGCAGCGCCTCCGCGCGGGTCACGCCGATGTCGTCCAGCATTCGATGGTCCAGGTCGGCGAGCGCGCGCCGCTGGCGGCCGCGATCGATCGCGGTCCAAATCGCCGCGCAGCTGAGCCGGGCGGACAATGCCCGCCGCCACGGCGCGAGCAGCGACTCCACATGCGGATGCGGGATGGCCAGCTGACGGTCGATCAACGACATGTTCCTGCCTCCTCTGCCGGACGGCGACTCCGTGAATGACGGTGTCGGAGCTGAGCGACAGTAGTCTCGACGCCCGCATATCGTGTGTGACGTGGCTCACACTCGACGGAGATTCTTTTTCGAATGCTCAGTTGGACGTGCGTCGCGACGTGCACATGCGCCGTGGCGTGACGTCCGCGGCCGGCCGCATCGCCGCGGACCGGCAACGGCGCGGGCTCGCATGGCAGGCGCAACGAAGGCCGCTGCCAGGCGGGTCTAGCGCGACGAAAGTGCGCTGAGATGATGAAACCGGGATGAGGAACCTTGTGGTTCGGCCTCACACGTCGAAAAAGACAAGGAAGTCACATTTCATGCATTTGCCAAACTTGGAAACCAGCAACATCAGAAAGCCGAAACTCTTGGCCAGTCCAATCAGTTGTTTGCCGAGTGCGTGTGGTTGGCCTGAGACGGTCAGGAAGGTCAGTATGATGGCCTGCTGGATGCAATGCGTCATCTGCGCCTCGATCTCCGGCAGCCGGCGCAAGCATTCGAGCGGCGCATTTGGCCTCATCGCCATGCAGCGCTCTATTTGCCGTTTGAGCCACTCCACCTGGTCCTTGACCGCCTTTTCGACCGTGACCTTGACCGCGGCGGCAAGCAGCGCCACGTCGATCGACGCCTGTGAGATCTTGCGCATGAGATCCACCATGCGCTCGTCGAACTCCTGCTCAAGCGCCTTGACGTCAGCGGGATTGGCGCCCCGGTTCTGCGCCATGACGATGACGCAGGCCAAGGCGAACAGGGTCAACACCGCGGCGGCGATCCCCACCCACACGAGCACGCCAACGGCGCCGATGGCCGGCCGCGGCGACACCAATGCCATGGTCCCTATCGGCGCGCGCTCCGGATAGGCGATCATCTGCAGCGCATGCCGGTGCCGGTTGAAAAAGGAGATGACCTCGGGCTTGGCTTTCAGCTCGCGACGCAAGAGTTCCACCGCTTGGCTGCACGCGCCGTCGAACTCCGCAAAACTCAGGCCGCTTTGACCGACCGGTGACAGAGCGGCCCAGGTCCGGGCGCCGATGATTCCGTCGGCCAGCAGGCGACTGCATCTTTGAAACTCAATGACCCTCGCCTCGGTTCGAGTGCCGAACTCTCCATCAACCCGAAGTCGGGGCAGCGTGGTTGGCGACTTCGAATTCAACAGACCCTGGGCTTGCGAGACGTCCGCTCCTCTAGTGCCCTTCAAGAGCATTCTTGGCATGGGTCGATCCTTTCTCAATCGTGCGCGGACAGAGGCGCCGTGATCCCGCCCCGCAGCGCGTCATGGCGCTTGCGGCACTTGCGATGCGACCTTGATCGCCACCGTGTTGATCACCCTCGCCCGACCGTGCACGCCCGGCGCGCGTCGGCGCCGGAATCCTGTCGCACGGATGGCAGCGGTGTTGGACGCATACCGTCGCTCCTTCACGGCTGCGCCGGACTTATCGGTCCGGGCATTCTCTGGATCGCGCGGTCTGTCGGACGTTGGCTCCATGGGAACCCGTGTCCGAGCGGGCCGAGGCTAACGCCGCCGCCCGTCGTCCATGTGTGACGTGGCTCACACTCGACGGAGTTTCTTTTCGGGCGCTCGGTTGCAGAATCGTCGCGACGCGCGCATGCGCCGGGGCATGACGGCCGCGTCACATCCCACACTGCAGACGGAATCGGTGCGGCGTCAGAGTCGAAGGGGAGTCGGCAGCCGGCCCGCTACTCGGCCTTGATGCCCACGGCGCGGATCACGCCGCCCAGTTTCGCGTGCTCGGCGCGCGCCAGGGCGGCAAACGCGTCGGGTGTCTCGCCGCCCGGTTCGGCGCCGGACGACTCGAACCACTCGCGCGCCTCCGGCGTCTTCAGCACCCGGTCGATCGCGGCATAGAACTGCCCGACGATCGGCGCCGGCGTGCCCGCCGGCGCCGCGATGCCGGCCCAGGCGGTGAACTCGAAACCGGGCACGCCCGCTTCGGCCATGGTCGGCAGATCGGGCAGCAGCTTCAGGCGATGCGCGGTGGTGACGGCCAGCGGACGCAGCCGGCCGTCCTGCACGAACAGCTTCAGGATGGTGAAGCCCTCGATGGTCCAGGTGACGTGGCCCGCGACCACGTCGAGCACCGCCTGTCCGCCGCCCTTGTACGGCACATGCGTCGCCCGCGTGCCCGTCAGGTGCAGCAGCAGGCTCGACGCGAGATGCCCCGGCGTGCCGATGCCCGGCGATCCAAACGTCAGTTCGCCCGGCTTGGCCCGCACAAGGCTCAGCAAGTCGGCGACCGAGTTCGCCGGCACGCCGCGATGCACGGCCAGCACCTGCGGTCCGACACCCAGCCGGGTGATCGGCACCAGGTCGGTCAGCGGGTCGTAGCCGGGAGTCGGATAGATGTGCGGATTGATCGCCATGGTGCCGATGTGCACGATGACGAACGTGTAGCCGTCCGGTGCGCTGCGCGCGCCTGCGACGGTGCCCAAATTGCCGCCGGCGCCGGGCCGGTTCTCGACCACGATCGGCTGGCCGAGGATCGGCGTCAGGCGCTCGCCCAGCCAGCGCGCCCGCACGTCGGTGACGCCGCCGGGACCGCCGGGCACGATGATGCGGATCGGCTTGCTCGGCCAACTGGTTCCTTGCGCCTTCACGGTAGCGATCGGCGCGGCGAGCACACAGAGGGCACCGGCCGCCTCAAGCACGTGTCGACGCGTCTGTGGCATGTCCCGCCTCCCTGTGTCTGACGACGCGGACTTCATTTTGCCTGAGCGCACATCCCGTCCCTCTTGCCGCACAATCTCCATCGGAGCACGCGGGCTGCGGGTCAATGCAGCCGCTGATGCCTCATGATCGCTGCCCGTTGACCATCGACTGAACCGTCCGGGCAAGATCGGTCGGGGACTCCACCAGCTGGTCCGCGCCGGCGGTTTCGAGTTCGCCCCGCGTGCCGTAACCCCACAGTACGCCAAGACTGCGCATGCCGACCGAGCGGGCGCCGATAACATCATGCTTGCGATCCCCGACCATCAAGCAGTGAGTCGACGAGAGACCATGTTCGGACAGGATGTGGGCAAGCAGCTCGGGCTTGTGGTCCAGCGCGCCGCCCGGCACCGAGCCGTGGATCCCATCGAAGTATGGCGTGAACTTCAGGTGGTCCAGGATGCGGCTGGCGAAGACCAGCCTCTTTGACGTCGCAAGAAAGAGTCGCCATCCGGCCCGCTGCATCGCTTCAAGGGCGTCGCCGAGTCCCGCATAGGGCACGCTCCCGAGATACCCGGCTTCACCGTAGTGGTGCCGATAGGCGGCGACGGCTTCACCGACCCGGTCGTCTCCGTATGGCCGCAGCAGGGCCTGCATGATCTCTTCGATCGGCGGCCCGATGCTGCCTCGCATATCGAAGGTTTCATCCGGCTCATGTCCAAGGGCGCGCAATGCCGCAAGGCAGCTAGCCTGAATGCCGGGATGCGAATCGATCAGGGTGCCGTCGAGGTCGAGAAGAACGGAGCCGGTCATGATCGGAAGATAGCGGCCGACGTCGAGCGCGTACACGTTCGAGCTTCGGGGCTCGCGGCTCCCGGTGCGCACGCGCCGCGAGTGGCCCGCAGGGATCGGGACGCCCGTTCGCCGCCCGGCGCACCGTCACGGCGACAGGTTCTGCCGCCGGCGAAAGGCCACCGGATCGCACAGGACGCAGGCGCCTTTTTCGAGACGGATCAGGCCGGCCAGCTCCCATTCGCGCAGATGCTTGTTGGTGCTCTCGCGCGACAGGCGGACGATCTGGCCGAGCTCGCGCTGCGTGATGGCGACGCGCGGCTGCGCCGCCGCGGCCACGCCCTGCGCCTCGGCGAGGCGGAACAGCGCCTTGGCAAGCCGCAACTCGGGCGCCTCGAAGCTCAGCGACTCGACCAGCTCGTCGGTACGCCGCAGCCGCCGGCTGATCGTCTCGAGCAGCCGCACGGCCATCGCCGGCTCCTCGGCGAGCATCGGCAGGAAATCGCGCCGGTCGAGCACGAGCAGGTTGCAGGCCGTCACCGCCCAGGCATCCGCCGTCCGCGGCAAGCCGTCCAGCAAGGCGATCTCGCCGAACACCTCGCCCTTGGAGAGCCGGGTCAACTCGACCTCGCGGTCGTCTTCCGCCGTGACGCTGATCTTCACAATGCCGGACAGCACCGCGAGCAGTCCGAGCCCGTCGTCTCCCTTGGCGAAGATCAGCGTGCCCGCGGTGTAGCCGGTCGTGCGGCTCGAGGCGGCGAGGCGATCCAGGGTCGCGTCCGGCAGATCCGCGAAGAATTCATGGCCTGCGAGGATGTCGCGGCGGTGGACGCCACGCGGCGGGTCGGTCATGTCGGTCCCCAAACCGGATAGCCACGATGCTACAGTCCCCGCACGCACGGCAGGCAACGCACAGCCTGCGCCTTAAACGGTAGCATGATTATTTGGTCATGCTCCTGCAATCTGATGGATTGATGTCGGCGACCTGCAAAGCCATGCTCCTGCTCGCCCGGATTTTCGCTACGTTCGGCACGACAGGCGCAACTGGAGACAACGGCATGGCCCCCAGCGACACCTCGATCATCGAAAGCTGGCACGCCCACGTCTATTTCGATGCCGCCAGCCGCGATGCCGCCTGGGCGTTGCGCGAGACGATCATGGCGCGCTTCGCCGGCGAGATGGAGATGGGCCGCTTCCACGAGCGGCCGGTCGGGCCGCATCCGGTGTGGAGCTACCAGGTGGCGTTCAAGCCCGAGCGCTTCACCGCCATCCTGTCGTGGCTGGCGCTCAATCGCGGCGATCTGGCGGTGTTCATCCATCCCAACACCGACGACGCCCTGGTCGACCACCGCGACCGCGCGTTGTGGATGGGCGCCACCTTCGAACTGAAGCTCGACGTGCTGAAGAAGGCGTCCTGACAGAGAGTACGATGCAAAGCCTCCTGCCCCAGGCGGAACGGATCGGCGCGCAACTGAAGTTGCGCGGCGAGACGATCGCGGTCTGCGAGTCCTCGATCGGCGGACTGCTGTCGGCGTCGCTGCTGGCGGTGCCCGGCGCCTCGGCCTATTTCATCAGCGGCGCCGTGGTCTACACGCGGGTTGGCGGCGACGCGCTGCTGTCGATCCCGCCGGAAGCGCGCCAGGGCCTGCGCGCCTCGACCGAGCCCTATGCGCTCTTGATGGCGCGCACCATCCGCATGCGGCTCGGCGCCACCTGGGGCATCGCCGAGACCGGCGCCAGCGGCCCGACCGGCAACCGCTACGGCGACGCCGCCGGCCACGCCTGCATCGCCATCGTCGGCCCGGTCGAGAAGTCGATCACCATCGAGACCGGCAGCCCCGACCGGGTCGCCAACATGCGCGCCTTCGCGGCGGCGGCGCTGGGCCTGCTGGAAGAGGCGCTGGGCCGGTAGGCAACAAACGCCGCCATCGGGGGCTGCGGTCCGGCCCGAACAGGGGTAGTCTCGGCCAGCGTTGCCCGGGGGCCTTCCGCGCGACGCTCCGCCCGTGAAGCCCCCGCGGCTGTAGTGCAGGACTAGTCGCACAGTTGTCGAATGATACCTCGGCGCGCCTTGGCGCGACCGGGGACGCGTTGTTGCCAGGTCCAACATTCTCGGGAGGAATTCATGGCTCGCATCGCGCGGCGTAGACTTCTGAAACTGTCCGGTTCCGGCGCCATCGCGGCGCGCACGGGTGGACTTGCCGCCATCCTGGCCACCGGCCGGGCGCCGGCCTTCGCGCAGGAGAAGGCGGTGCACTGGCTGCGGTGGGCCGATTTCGTGCCGGCCTCCGACACGTTGCTCAAGGGCCCCATCACGCAGGAATGCAAGAAGGCGACCGGCATCACGCTGAAGGTCGAGACCGTCAACGCCAACGACCTGCAGTCGCGGATCACCGCGGCGATCCAGTCCGGCAGCGGCGCCGACATCATCATGGCCTTCGGCAACTGGCCGCAGCTCTACGCCCAAAGCCTGGCCGACAGCGGCGACGTGGCGGAGGAGGTCGGCAGTGCCCAGGGCGGCTACTACGACGTCTCCAAGCAGGTCGCCACGGTCGGCGGCAAGTGGATCGGCGTGCCGTGGACGGCCGGCGGCGGGCTGGTCGCCTATCGCAAGTCGTGGTTCGAGGAGGTCGGCCACAACGCCTTCCCCGGAACCTGGGACGCCTTGCGCGACGCCGGCAAGAAGCTGAAGGCCAAGGGACGACCGATCGGCCAGACCGCCGGCCACACCTTCGGCGACGCGCC
>DATFGV010000512.1:0-4875 GCA_035249115.1 Vineibacter sp. | reverse complement strand
CAATGGCGATGGCCGGGTGCCGCCGGCGCAGCTCGGCCAGCAGATCGAAGCCGTCGCGGTCCGGCAGGTTGAGGTCGAGCAGAATGAGCGCAAGGTCCGGATGCTCGCCGATCAGCCGCGTCGCCTGGCGCGCGTCGGTCGCCTCGAGTACCGCGGCGTCAGGTTTCAGATCGGTCAGCACGCCGCGTAGCGCCTCGCGGATCAGGACGTGGTCGTCGACGACGAGGATTTTCATCGCGGGCTGTCGCCTGGGGCCGATGGTGGGCGCGACGTTAACAGGTTTTCGCGCCGCATCCCTGCCGCGTCAGCGTCAGGATCGATCCGACGATCGCCGGCGCCAGCATGTTTCGCGCGGTTGAAAATTCACCGACGCCGCACCGCGTCGGCGAAACGCCCCGACCAGACGTTGGTCCCGGGACCTAAGCCTGTCCGCGTCACGCCGCGGCCCCGTTGTGAAAGCTCTTGGCGAACAACGATCAACGACGCGGCGTCGTTGTCGCCGCCGCCATCGCGACAAACTTTCCGATACCTCCGGCTGATTCCCAGTAGGTGGGTGAGCGCGCACAATAGTCATCACGTCGCGCCAGACAGCCAGTCGATGCGGCCAGTTCAAAGCCGGCGGCTGGCTGACCGGAGGAGACCATGTCCAAGCCCGATGCGCTTGCGCTCGCACAGGTGTTCGCAGCTTCCTCATCCGAGCCTGGCGATTGGCCGGGCATCAGCCGCGGCACGTTGGCCGCGGAGCTGACGGCGCGCATCAACAGTCCGGATCTTATCGCGCAGCGCGACACGTCGTTGTGCGGCCCGGCGTCGTTCGTGCGCGCCGTCGCCGTCGACATGCCGCTGACCTACGCGCGCTGCGCCATCGACCTCTACCGGACGGGCGAAGGCAACATCGTCGGCCTCAACATCTCGCCGGGCCGTCGCATGAAGCGGTCGCCACCCAAGATGGGGACCGGCGCGGCGGACTGGATCATGTTGGCGAGCGTGCGCGACGAGGAGAACGTGCTCCTGTCGGGCGCGGCGACGCCGGGATTGCTGTCCGGCATGACGCTGCCGCGGGCGATGGTGAAGTGGTTCAAGAGCGCCGGGTACAAGAGCGTCAGCGACCAGACGCGCCTTGCGTGGTGGCCGCTCGAAACCAGGCTGGCGACCGCGCGTCATGCCAGCAACCTCTGCAGCGGCGGCTACAAGGTGGTCATGCTGGTCGATGCAGGCGTGTTCAGCGACAAGAAGGACAGGATCAACGTCCCCAACCACTGGGTCACGCTCAGCTGGCAGATCTTCAACAGCCCGGCCGTGAAGCTGGACGACACGGTCTTTGTCTCGATCTACACGTGGGGCCAGCAGCGTCTTCTGCCGGTGACCCTGCGTCTCTTCCTGCAGAAATTCTACGGCTTCGTCGCCGCCAGACTTTGATCGTCTGGCGACCCCGATGCTCGTGAAAGGCGCGTCATGTCCGGACCCGGAAAGATATACATGTTCCCCGGCTCGCCATCGCTGGTGCATGCGCATCTCTACAATTTCGACACCGGAAAGCACGACCTCAAGCCGGAGCACAGACGGTGGCTCAAGGTTCACCTCGCGCCGGTGCTGCGCCATGGCGGCGCCATGTTCCTGAAGGGAATGGCGAGCCGGATCGGGAAAGCTGCGTACAACCAGTGGCTTTCCAGTCAGCGCATCAAGGAGATCGTGCGCTTCCTGGAATCGCAGGTCGGTCTGTTCGCGTATGCGCCGGTTGCGTACGGTGAATCGCGCTCGACCGGGGGCGTGGACGATGACGAATGGCATCGCGGCGTGGAGCTGGGCATCGCCGGCCTGCGACCACCGCCGCCACCGCCGCCGCCGAAACGCAAGCGCTTCGACTTGCCGGATCCCGACCTGCACGAGTTTGAGATCAAGCTGGACCTGCTGACCGTGAACAAGGTCGTCCAGTTTGTTTACAGCTACGGTCAAGGCAACTTCCGGATCCGGGACCTGACCGACGACACTGAAGCGGCGTTCACCCTGGCGGGAAAGGCCACTGCACTCATCGGGTTGCCGGTGGCCGTCATTGTCGGGAACGGGTGGAATGCGCTTGGAAAGTTGAATGCGTCCCTCGCCGACTTCGAAGGTCAGGCCATCTGGCAGCATTGGGGGAAACTCGATGGGCTCAAGCAGCCGCCGGCGCGCTTCGCCGACATGCCGAAGCTGACGATCTCGTCACCCCACCTGCCTCATGACGTCGAAGTCGCCAAGGTCAAGGTGGTCGGCCCGTTCCAGCCCGGCTACGTCAGTATCCAGGGCGACTTCAAGCAAATGTTTCCAATCCCGCGCAAACCCAAGCGCTTGTTCGCAAAACCGTAGGGTGGCGCCGACGCCGGCAGGGATGGCGATCGGCGTCAGATGCCCGGACGGGCGTGGCCGGACATGTCCGCGACCGGCAGGAGCTTCGCCCATGACGCTTCCAACACCGGAATTCGCGCCGCTCTGGACGCCGGCGCCGCCACTCAAGGCATGGCCGCCGGCGGGATATCGCGACGTCTACGAGGTCGGCAGCAAGATGGGCGCGAGCTGGCGGGCGGTGGCCACCGGCTTCGGCATTCCCGACGTATGGGATCTGATCTGGTTCAATTTCCGCACCGACGACGCGCGGAAAGTGAACTGGTACATGCATCAGAAGCTCGGGTGCTACAAGAGCAACGACGGCAAGAATTTCAGCTTCAAGGGGGCGAAGCCCGGCCTGATCTACATCCCGCCGTTCAATTGGCGACGCCCTGACACGCTGGGCGGCAAGGTTGCCGAGTCGCTGGCGCGTCTGGCGCCACATTTTCCATACGTGATCTGGAGCAACGTCCACGTCCATCGCACGGATCTGATGCACATCGTTCATGCGCTCCGGCTGGGGCGGATCGTGGTCAGGCACGACCCCACGCTGACAGTGCTGGCGCATTACGACGGGTCACTGAACCCCGAAGAGTTGACGTTGTCATCGAGATCGGTGCGCAGCCTGGAAAACCGGCGCACCTTCGTGCATGAGGCTGTTCATGCCATTCTCGATATGAAGCGCTATACGCTGCGGCGGTGGCAGAATGAGCTGATCGCCTATGCGGTCGAAGCGGTGGTCACGCTGCACGGCTTTCCGGCGTATGCGGAACAGCTCCGACGAGGCAAGGGTAGCAATGCTGTTGAGCGCGCCGCGCTGACCTTGGCCACGGTCATCCATGCCGACAAGGGAATGGGTGCTGCCGCCATTCGCCTGGAGGACTATCAGCGCTGGATTACGAACGATGAGGGCGTGATGTTCAATCCCTTTTCCGATCTGAGGAACAAGGTTTGGGCATATGGTGACGAAGATCCCCGGGATCTGATCATCGCCGATGGCGTCTTTTGACGGGAACGAACGGAAGGCTGATCGACCTGTCAGCCACCACCGGACCAGTCGTCGACGGCGGAACCGGTGCCGGCTAGTCCCCCCAATCGACCGCAGCCGACTTCACTCTGAGTGACAACTACCGACGCTCCATCACAATCCCGCCTGCCGCATCGAGCCAGGCCGCGAACGTCGCCGACACGAAGGTCGAGGTCTCGTCCTCGGCAATGATCGCCGGGCCGGGCACGGTGGCGCCTTGCGTCAGGTCGGCGCGCCAGTAGACCGGCACCTCGACGAACGTCGACTGGCGCGCGTCGTAGTACCGCCGGCTGCCCACCGGCTTGGGCGCCGGCTGACGGGCCGGCGGTGCGATCGGCGTCGGGCGGCGCGCCTCGGTCGAGACCGTGACCGACCAGCTCAGCGCTTCGATGGCGGCGCCGGGGATGTGGCGCTCGAACAGCTGGGCGTATTCGCGCTCGAACTCGCTGCGCAGGGTGTCGGCGTCGCCGGCGACAAGCGGCCGCACGGGCAGCGTCACGGTGATCTCGTGCCCCTGGCCGACATAGCGCATGTAGGCGACGCGGGTCTCGACGGTGGGCTGGCCGCGGGCGCCCGGTGCCACCAGCTCGTGCGCTTCGCGCGCCATCATGTCGATCAGCGCGTTGGCGCCAGCCGGGTCGAACTGGTCCAACCGCATGTAGCGCGAGTGGATCAGCTCATAGGCGACCGGCGCCTGCAGGAAGCCGACGGCGGAGCCGACGCCGGCGTTGGGCGGCACGACGATGCGCTTCAGCCCGAGCTTCTCTGCCAGGCGGGCGGCGTGCAGCGGCGCGGCGCCGCCGAAGGCGATCAGGGTGTGCTCGCCGATCACCGCACCGCGCTCGACGGCGTGCACCCGGGCGGCATTGGCCATGGTCTCGTCGACGATCTCGCCGACGCCGTAGGCGGCCATCTCGTCGGTCAGCGCCAGATCGGCGCCGATCGCCTGGTTGAGCGCGCGATGCGCCGCCGGTACGTCGAGCGCGATCGTGCCGCCGGCGAAACGCTTGTCGTCGATCTTGCCGATCACCAGGTCGGCGTCGGTGACGGTGGGCTGCGCGCCGCCGCGGCCGTAGCTGGCCGGGCCGGGCTCGGCGCCGGCGCTGTCAGGGCCGACGACGATGCGCTTGAGCGCGTCGATGCGGGCGATCGAGCCGCCACCGGCGCCGATCTCGACCATCTCGATCACCGGGATGCGCAGCGGCAGGCCGCTGCCCTTGAGAAACCGCGCGGCGCGGTCGACCTCGAAGCTGCGCGACTTGAAGGGCGTGTAGTGCTGGATCAGGCAGATCTTGGCGGTGGTGCCGCCCATGTCGAACGACAGCACCTTGTCCTCGCCGCGTTCGGCGGCGACGTTGGCGGCCAGGATGGCGCCGCCGGCCGGGCCGGACTCGACCAGTCGAATAGGGAATCGGCGCGCTGTCTCCAGCGCCGTGAGGCCGCCACCCGAGGTCATCAGGTAGATCATGCCGCGGAAGCCTTCG
>DATFGV010000511.1:0-4061 GCA_035249115.1 Vineibacter sp. | reverse complement strand
GGCTGGGCGATCTCGTGATCCAGGCCGAACGCGTATCGAAGGGCTTCGGCGACCGCCTGCTGATGGAGGGCATGAGCTTCAAGCTGCCGCCGGGCGGCATCGTCGGCGTCATCGGTCCCAACGGCGCCGGCAAGACCACCTTGTTCCGCATGGTCACCGGCCAGGACAAGGCCGATTCCGGCAGCTTCACCGTCGGCCCCACGGTCAAGCTTGGCTATGTCGACCAGTCGCGCGATTCGCTCGACGCCAACAAGACAGTTTGGGAGGAGATTTCCGACGGCCTTGATGTGCTGCAGATCGGCAAGCGCGAGATGCCCAGCCGCGCCTATTGCGGCGGTTTCAACTTCAAGGGCGCCGACCAGCAGAAGAAGGTCGGGCAGTTGTCGGGCGGCGAGCGTAATCGCGTACACCTCGCCAAGATGCTAAAGAGCGGCGCCAATGTGATGTTGCTCGACGAGCCGACCAACGATCTCGACGTCGACACCCTGCGCGCGCTGGAGGAGGCGCTGGTCGACTTCGCCGGCTGCGCCGTCATCATCAGCCACGACCGCTGGTTCCTCGACCGTATCGCCACCCACATCCTCGCCTTCGAGGGCGACAGCCAGGTGACGTGGTTCGAGGGCAACTTCCAGGACTACGAGGAGGACAAGCGCCGTCGCCTGGGCGCCGACGCCACAGAGCCGCACCGCATCCGGTACAAGCCGCTGACGCGGGGTTAGCGGCCCGCGTCATTCCAAGCGAGTCGAGGCTTCTTTCGTGGCACGGCCATCGCCACGTAGGGATGGCCCGCTGCGCTCGACATGACAGATTGAGCAAAGAGTGGCGCGGCTTCACGCCATCGGCAGCTTTGGTCGTCCGTGTTCATCGAGGGTGAACGTTCCAAGCCAGCCACGTCGCACGCCGGCCAAGGTGCTGAGCATCATGTGGCGCGTCGGCGGGAAGGCACAGAGTGGGCCGAACGTCAGGTCGCGCAGCCAGCCCAGCGGTGCGAAGCGCGACTGGTAGAACGGTGTCAGCAGGTGGCTCGCCTGGCGGTAGAACCGGGCCGGACCACGACGCGCCGCCTCGAAACGCACCAGCGCCGTCGTGATGTCGGGCGCCTGGGACAGCGACGTCGCAAGTGTGATGGCGTCCAGCAGCGCCAGATTGGCACCCTGGCCGAGCTGGGGTGACGTGCCATGCGCGGCGTCGCCCAGTAGCGCCACGCGGCCGCGCGTCCAGCGTGGCATGGCGACGTGGCGATAGGTCGCGCCGGCGATCTGGTCGGCGTCGCACAGCTGCGCAAGTGGCTCGGCGAGGTCGGGCCAGTGCCGCAGGATGTCGGCCTTCAATGCCGCAACGCCGGCGGCACGCACAGCCTCGACCGTCTGCGCCGGCAGGCTCCAGAAGACGGTGACGCAGGGCGCGCCGCCCGAATCGTCCGCACGACGGCCCACCGGCAGAACGCCAATCATCACGCGGCAATCGCGGAAGCGTTGGTGCAGCAGGCCCGCGAAACGTTCGTCGGGATCGGGCAGTGTCATCCAGAGACAGCCCCAAGGGTAGAGCGGCGCCCAATGCCGCAGGCCAACCTGGCCGCGCAGTGCCGAGTGCGCGCCGTCGGCGACCAGCGCCAGATCGACGGTCGCTGGCGTGGCGCCGTTGACGAAACGCACAGTGGCCCCCGTGTCGGTCGCGTCGACACCGGCGACCTCGGCGTTCGTCACCAGCCGTGCCGGCGACTGCGCCAGGCGATCGAACAACAGCTTGAACAGCGCACCGCGGTGGATGCCAAGACCATGAGTCGCCGGATGCAGGTCGCTATAGGCCAGGCGCAGGACCGCGCGGCCGCGCGTCGTGCGGCCATCGATGCCATTGATCCGCGCCCCCAGCGCCTGGGCCGCGTCGCCGATACCGAGGCGCCGCAACGCATGCATCCCGGTCGGCTGCAGCAGGAGACCGGCGCCCAGTGGCCGTGGTTCTGCGAAGCGTTCGAAGAGCGTCACGTCGTGGCCGGCATCGGCCAGCAAGGTGGCGACAGCCATGCCGCCGACGCCGCAGCCGACAACGGCAATCCGACAGGGGGCAACCATCACGTCACCCCGATCTCGCGGCCGCCGTCATCTCAGGCGCGCCTGGTTGCGCAGCACCGCCTGCGCGGCAGCACCGTTAGCGCTGATCGTCGCAGCGGGTGGCCTGCAGCTCACAATGCTGCGCCCGATCCAGGCCCGCCGTCTCGACGCATTTCATCATGGCGCCAGCCTCGGCTCCCGATCGAGTGGGCGCGATGGCCCAGCCGACACCCGGCGTCCCATCCTTGGGATCCATGGCGATTGACACGCACTGGCGGCTGAAGCTTTCGACCACCTTGCATAGGGCCCGCGCTTGCGGTGGCGCGGCCTGCGTCTTGCGACATTCTTCGAGGGCGGTGGACTCGGCGTCGGCCCTATTTGAGCGGTTCACGACATAGCCGATCGCGACGCCATCCTTGGCGACGTTGGCTGGCAGGCCGACCGCCAGCGCGCCTTCGGCCACGACCGGCTGTGGCGACAGCAGCAATGCGCATAGCACCAGCCCGACGCCTGACCGTATCGCACGCGGATGCGGCTGCCCGTAGTCACGATGGCTGTTTCTCATGCGCCCTCCCTTGGCGTTACTCTAGCTGAGCTGCCGCCGGCTGGCCAACCGCCATGCGATATGTCCAACTTGTGGAAGCGTCGCCTATCTGCAGCTGGCCACGCTAGCATGCGATACCGGGGGAGCGGTTCGCGTCGGTCCATACCGCGAGCGCCGCAAGGAGGATGACGTGGCGGAGAGTTACGACTACATCGTGGTCGGGGCCGGCTCGGCGGGATGCGCCGTCGCGGCGCGGCTGAGCGAGGACACGCGGCGCAATGTACTGCTGTTGGAAGCGGGGCCCGCCGACACCAACGTCTGGATCCATATCCCGATCGGTTACGCCCGCACCTTTCTCGACGCCAAGGTCAACTGGAAGTACGAGACCGACCCGGAGCCGCATCTCGACAATCGCGCCATCTACTGGCCGCGCGGCAAGACCCTGGGCGGCTCAAGCGCGATCAATGGCCTGATCTACATCCGCGGCATTGCATCCGACTACAACTACTGGCGCCAGTTGGGCAACACGGGCTGGGGCTTCGACGACGTGCTGCCGTATTTCCGCAAGGCCGAGGGCAACATCCGCGGCGCCGATCCGCTGCACAACGGCGACGGCCCGCTGGGTGTCGACGACATGCGCTGGAAGAACGCCTTGTCGGAGGCCTATGTCGAGGCGGCCGTCCAGGCCGGCCACAAGCGCAACGACGATTTCAATGGCCCGATGCAAGAGGGCGTCGGCTACTACCAGCTGACCACCCGCGGCGGCCGGCGCTGTTCCTCGGCCCGCGCCTATCTTCAACCGGCGCGGGGCCGCCCGAACCTGCGCATCGTGACGGGCGCGCTGACCGAGTCAGTGGAGATCGCCGACGGCCGCGCAACGGGCGTGAGGTACCGGATCGGCGATCGTGTCGAGACGGCGTCGGCCGCGGTCGAAGTCATTCTGTGCGGCGGCGCTATCAACTCGCCGCAGCTGCTGATGCTCTCAGGCGTCGGTCCCGCCGAGCATCTGGGCGAAAACGGCATCGCCGTGAAGCACCACCTGCCGGGCGTGGGCGAGAACCTGCACGACCACTATCAGTGCCGCTCGCTCTACCGCGCCGCCAAGCCCGGCACAATGAACGAGGCGGTCGGCAGCCTTGCCGGCAAACTGAAGATGGGCCTGGACTACGCGCTCGGCCGGCGTGGGCTGCTGACGGTCGGCGCCGGCCTGGTCGGCGTCTTCTTGCGCACGAAGCCGGAGCTGGAGGACCCAGACATCCAGCTGCATTTCATCCCGTTCTCGACCGACAAGATGGGCACGACACTGCACGATTTTCCGGGCTTCACGGTGACCATGAACCAGTCGCGGCCGCAAAGCCGCGGCCGGCTGCGGTTGCGGTCGTCCGATCCGCGGCAGCCACCGTCGATGGTCGCCAACTATCTTTCCGACGAGGGCGACCGGCGGACCGCGATTGCTGGCCTGAAGG
>DATFGV010000510.1:0-8335 GCA_035249115.1 Vineibacter sp. | reverse complement strand
GGCTTCGGTGCCTCTGCGCTGCACCAGGAACAGCCCGACGAGGATCAGGCACGCGACCGGGATGACAAAGGCCTCGAACGCGGACGACGCGACCTCGAAGCCCTCGACCGCGCTGAGGACCGAGATTGCCGGCGTGATCAGACCGTCACCGAAGAACAGTGCGAGCCCAATGATCGACGCCAGCAGGATCAGCGATCGCTGCCGTACGGCACGTGCGGGCAAGGCATTGGACGCCAGCCGCGCCAGCGCGAGCACACCGCCTTCGCCGCGGTTGTCGGCGCGCAAAATGAGGACGACGTACTTGATCGTGACCGTCAGGATCAGCGCCCAGAACACCAGCGACAGCACGCCAAGCACTGCGCCGGGGTCCTTCGGCGACAGCCCGCCACTGTGGTGGAAGGTTTCGCGCAAGGTATAGAGCGGGCTGGTGCCGATATCGCCGTACACCACGCCGAGCGCGGCCAGCGTCAGGGCCTTGATGGAATCCTTGTGATGGCGATCGGCAGCGCTGTCGGGGTTGACTTCCGGCAGCATCGCGTCGGCGACGCTGGGGCTGGCGTACACCGGGTCGGTGGCCGCCGCGCTGGGCGCGCCAACCACGGCCGGTTCCGGCTCCGTCGCGTCCGGCGGCGAACCATCGGCGCGGCCACCCGGCTGCCCGGACGCGCCGGGGAACGCGCCGGTGGCGCCGCCGTCCGAAGAGGTCATAGCGTTGAGAGTCCTGGCCGGATGGCACCATCAGCTGTCGCCCGGCCCGCCGTGGCAGGAGGTAGGGCGACAAGGGCGGCGTGATGCGCTCGCCGCCGGAGCAAGTCAAGCGGCGGACGACACAATGGCCGTGGTTTGCCCCGATTGATGGCGCGATTCAGCGTTCATTTTCATAGCGCTAACGTATCTGCCCGAGCGACGATGGCGGCTCGAAAATGCCCATTCACCGGCCGGCGAATGGTATGGTGCGGCGGGTGATCACGATGCGGAGGAACAGCCAGCATGTCCGAGCGGCCAGACGATGCACGACGTGCGATGGCGGTGCCGACCCGGCAGGCCGAGACCGATCGGGCGATCGTCACCGAATGGCGCTTCCCGCCGGGTGGACATACCGGCTGGCATCGGCACGCCTATGACTACATCGTCGTCCCGGTTACCACCGGCGAGCTGGCGATCTGGACGGGCGCGCAGGAGGTCCGCTCCAAGCTCACCACGGGCGTCTCCTACACCCGTGCCGCCGGCGTCGAGCACGATGTGATCAACCCCAACGACGGCGAATTCGTCTTTATCGAGATCGAGCTCAAACCGTAGGCCTGTGGGCGGTCCAATGCTCGCCAGATCCGGCGCAGCCGACGCCGCGTCGGCGGCAACCAAGCGGGCGCGCGAATCGGCATGGTAATGTGGGTCGTCTTCTGGCTTTCGGTCGCGCTGATCCCCGTCAGCATTTGGCTACATTTGGCGATCCCGCCCTTCAGCTGGCAGCGCAAGGGCGTGGTGAAGACCTCGCGTGCCTGGCTGTTCGGCCTGGTGGTCATCGCACTGCGCTTCCTGCTGCACGCGGCGCTGATGGTGCGGATCGCCGGACATCCCCTGGTTGCCGGTTTGCCGGCCGCCGCCTGGACAATCCTGTCGGTTCTGGCGTTCCTGGCGATCGAGGTCGCGCTCGGCCTGCTGCACCACGTCTGGATCGATCGTGCGACGGGCGCCGACCGGTTCGAGCGGCCATCGGTCCGCGTCCTCGGGCCGCTCTATTTCGCGGCCATGCTCGCACAGAGCTTGGCGCTTTTCCTGTTGCTGCGGGCGGCCGGCTGAGCGGACCGATCAGCTTCGGCGCACCTGCGCGATGCCGTCGGCCAGCGCCGCCTGCAACAGGCCGACATCGCCTGCGATCGATACGAAGTCATAGCCGCGGCGCGTGAAAAGTGCCGCCTCGGCGGCGTCGCGCGCCAGCCGGCCGGCCGACTTGCCGTGCTTGCGGCAGGCGGCGATCGTCTTTTCTTCGGCAGCGACGAAGGCGGGATCGGCAAACGCGCCCGGCTTGCCCAGCGCCACCGACAGATCGTTGTGGCCGACCCACAGCACGTCGACTCCGTCGAGGGCGGCGATCGCGTCGGCCGCATCGGCGCCGGCGCCATCCTCGATCTGCAGCACCACCAGGGTGCGCGCGTTGTGGCTGGCGAAACGCTGCGCCAGAGGCGCAGCGTCACGGCTGAAACGGTCGTGTGCCAGGCCGGTCGCGACGCCGCGGTGGCCCTGCGGGAAATACTTCACCGCTCGTACGGCTTGGACCGCTTGCTCGAGCGACGACACCATCGGCACCATGACGCCGTCAGCGCCGATATCCATGACCCGTGCGACATGGTCGTAGGCTTTGGACGGCACACGCACGATCACCGGCAGGTCGCCGGCCTGCATGTACTTGACGCAGGCGCGCACCGTGTCGAAGCCGAAGCCGGAATGCTCCATGTCGATGACGGCGAAATCGGCGCCGGCCGCCTTAAGGATCTGGCCGATTCCGGGCACCGCGAACTCGAAGACGAAGGTGCCGACCTTCGGCGCCGCCGTACCGACCAGCGTGCGCAATCCAGCTTTGTCCATCGTCCTCTCCGCGCGCTCTTGCCCGACCGTAGCGCGCGGGCTAGGCGGACCTCAAGGCGCGCCCAGCGCGCGCCGGGAGACGTCATGACGCTGCCGCGGGATCTGTCCGATCGCCTGTCCCTGCCGCTGATCGCGGCCCCGATGTTCCTGGTGTCGGGCCCCGACCTGGTGGTCGAGGCCTGCCGCGCCGGCGTGGTCGGCGCCTTTCCGACAGTCAACTGCCGCACCACCGAAGAGCTGGACGCATGGCTGCAGGAGATGGCGCAGCGGCTTGACGCGGCCGAGCAACAAAGCGGCCGGCAGTCGGCGCCGGTTTGCCCCAACGTGCTGGTGCATCCGTCCAACGTTCGGCGTGACGCCGACGTGCGGGTCCTGGTGGCGCGTGGCGTCCAGCTGGTGATCGCCAGCGTCGGCAACCCGGCCCCGGTCATCCCGGCGCTGCACGACGCCGGCTGCAAGGTCTACGCCGACGTTGCCACCCTGCGGCACGCCGAGAAGGCGATTGCTGCCGGCAGCGACGGCTTGGTGCTGCTGACGGCCGGTGCCGGCGGCCAGCCTGGCTGGGCCAATCCATTCGCCTTCGTACGCGCCGTGCGGGTGATGTGGGACGGTCCGATCGTGCTGGCCGGCGGCATCTCGGATGGTCGCGCCCTGTTCGCGGCGCGGGCGCTGGGCTGCGATCTCGCCTACATGGGGACGCGCTTCATCGCCACGCGCGAGAGCTTGGCACCGGCGCGCTACAAGGACATGTTGGTCTCGTCGCGGCTCGACGACGTGCTGTTGACCAAGGCGATGACCGGCCTGGAGACCAACCTGTTGCGGCCTTCACTGAAGGCGGCCGGGCTCGATCCCGATAACCTGCCGACGCGAGGCAGCATCGATGTGGCCAAGGATATCGACCGCGGCGCACGCGAGCAGGCGGCGGCGAGCGGCACGCGGCGCTGGAAGGACATTTGGAGCGCCGGCCACTCGGTGTCTGGCGTCGCCGATGTACCGTTAGTTGCCGAGCTAGTGGCGCGAACGGCCGACGAGTACGTCAAGGCGCGCCGCGAGGCTGCGGCCTGACGCCGTGCGTGGCTTAGTGGATCCGGTACAGGGCGTCGGCGAAGCGATAGGTGGTCGGCTGGATCAAGCCGGTGCTGGCCACCCGCACGCGATGCACCTTGCCGTCGAGGTTGCGCCCCCAGAAGTCGAGGAAGCGGCTCAGCACCGGGAATTTCGGCGCGATATCCAGGTCCTGCCAAACGAAGGTCTGCAGCACATGCTGGTGGTCGGGCATCCAATACAGAATTTCGGCCGTGGTGAGACGGTAGTCCTTGAGCTGCTTTTCGAAGGCCGTGGCCATGGAACAATGCTCCTTGACAACGCTGCACTAGGTGAATAGTCACACCAGCCGTTTGGTTCCGCAAAGAATTTTGCATTCAAATCAAATACTTAGCAGCAATCGGTTAAGAGTGCTGCCATTTCCTGCCCGGCAGGGTGGGAATCATCAGTGCCCAGGCGGGAACAGTTTCTGAATCAACGCCAATTGGCTACGCCGACCCTTGACTCATTGAGGGTAGGGTCATAAATCGTCGCCGCGCTTTGGCACTCGCTTCCAATGAGTGCTAACAGCGACCCATCCGGCAGGCCCCGCCATCGACAGGGGCACTCATTAGGTCCGTAGGAGGAGGCAAATCCATGCAGTTTCGTCCACTGCACGACCGCGTCGTGGTCAAGCGCGTCGCGGAAGAAGAGAAGACCAAGGGCGGGATCATCATCCCCGACACCGCCAAGGAAAAGCCGATGGAAGGCGAGATCATCGCTGTCGGCCCCGGCGCACGCGACGAGAAGGGCAACCTGGTTCCGCTCGACGTCAAGGTCGGTGACCGCATCCTGTTCGGCAAGTGGTCGGGCACCGAGGTCAAGCTCGATGGCGATGATCTCCTGATCATGAAGGAGTCCGACATCATGGGCATCCTCGAGACTGCCAAGGCCGTGAAGAAGGCCGCCTAGCACCGTCCTGCGCGCTCGCGCGGACGGTTTTTCATTCTCATGAGAGGTAGGAACAATGGCTGCCAAAGACGTACGCTTTTCCGGTGACGCGCGTGATCGCATGCTGCGCGGCGTCGACATCCTGGCCAATGCGGTCAAGGTGACTCTCGGCCCGAAGGGCCGCAACGTGGTGATGGACAAGTCGTTCGGCGCGCCGCGCATCTCCAAGGACGGCGTCACCGTCGCCAAGGAGATCGAGCTTGCCGACAAGTTCGAGAACATGGGCGCGCAGATGGTGCGCGAGGTCGCCAGCAAGACCAACGACGTTGCCGGCGACGGCACCACGACGGCAACGGTGCTGGCCCAGGCGATCGTGCGCGAGGGCACCAAGCTGGTGGCCGCCGGCATGAACCCGATGGACCTCAAGCGCGGCATCGACATGGCGGTTGCGGCGGCGGTCGAGGACATCAAGGGCCGCGCCAAGAAGATCTCCTCGTCCGAGGAAGTGGCGCAGGTCGGCGCCATCGCCGCCAACGGCGAGGACGCGATCGGCAAGATGATCGCCGAGGCGATGAAGAAGGTCGGCAACGAGGGCGTGATCACGGTCGAGGAGGCCAAGAGTCTCGAGACCGAGCTCGACGTCGTCGAGGGCATGCAGTTCGACCGCGGCTACCTGTCGCCTTACTTCATCACCAACGCCGACAAGATGACGTCGGAGCTGGAGAGCCCGTTCATCCTGCTGTTCGAGAAGAAGCTCTCGGGCCTGCAGGCGATGCTGCCGGTGCTCGAGTCGGTGGTGCAGTCGTCCAAGCCGCTGCTGATCGTCGCCGAGGACGTCGAGGGTGAGGCACTGGCCACGCTGGTGGTCAACAAGCTGCGCGGCGGGCTGAAGGTGGCGGCGGTCAAGGCACCGGGCTTCGGCGATCGCCGCAAGGCGATGCTGGAGGACATGGCGACCCTGACCGGCGGCCAGCTGATCAGCGACGATCTCGGCATCAAGCTGGAGAACGTCACGCTCGACATGCTGGGCAAGGCCAAGCGGGTGATCATCCAGAAGGAGAACACCACGATCGTCGACGGCGCCGGCAAGAAGAAGGACATCGAGGCGCGCTGCACGCAGATCAAGGCGCAGATCGAGGAGACCACCTCGGACTACGACAAGGAGAAGCTGCAGGAGCGGCTGGCCAAGCTGGCCGGCGGCGTGGCCGTGATCAAGGTCGGCGGCTCGACCGAGGTCGAGGTCAAGGAGCGCAAGGACCGCGTCGACGACGCCATGCACGCGACCCGCGCTGCGGTCGAGGAGGGCATCGTCGCCGGCGGCGGCGTGGCACTGCTCTACGCCACGCGCGCGCTCGACAGGCTGCGGACCGGCAATCCCGACCAGAAGGCGGGCATCGACATCATCCGCCGCGCGCTGCAGGCGCCGGTGCGGCAGATCGTCGAGAACGCCGGCGATGACGGTTCGGTCGTGGTCGGCAAGCTGCTCGAGTCCAAGGACCAGAACTTCGGCTACGACGCCCAGAAGGGCGAGTACGTCAACATGGTGAAGGCCGGCATCATCGACCCGACCAAGGTCGTGCGCACGGCCCTGCAGGACGCCGCCTCGGTGGCCGGCCTGCTGATCACCACGGAGGCGATGATCGCCGAGCGGCCGGAGAAGAAGGCGCCGCCGATGCCGGGCGGTGGTGGCATGGGCGGCATGGGCGACATGGACTTCTAAGTCCGACGCCGTTCCGTCCGGAACACGCGAAGGCCGGGGCGCAATCCCCGGCCTTCTTCTTTCTCATGAACGCCGATCGACGGGCCGACGCGCATTGGCGAGATCGGTGCGCCGTCATCCTGAGCGCAGTGAAAAACCTTGCGGCGACCGAAGAACGGCTGACGGTGCCAATCACCTGCCATGCTCCGACACACGCTGGGGGCACGCCACTCTGTGGCGCGTCTTCCTGAAGTGTCCATTCCACAGCGATCATTCGGCGGTGCGCGCCGACGCGTCACGGAGTGACGCGCCCCCAGCCCATCACCAGCGCCGTCTGCGCGTAGTCGAATCACCGCAAATCCTTCGCTGTGTTCAGGACGGCGGCGACGATCGCACGCTCAGGCGCGCAGGCTACATTACCGCGCCGCTGCCTTCGGCCAGGCCGGAGCCACCGTACAGCCATTGCAAGCTGTCGTAGTAGTCCTCGGCCGACATGGCGCGCATCATGGTATTGCGCAGCGCCGCGTGCCCGCTCGCCGGGTGGTAGATGTGGTCGCCGACCAGCCGCGACTGGATCTGGATACGCGCCGTGCGGTGCACGCGTCGCAACCGGTAGGCCTCGAAGGCGGCCGCCAGGTCCGCGCCATGCGATGCCACCTCGTGCGCCAGGCAGACGGCGTCCTCCATCGCCATGCAGGCGCCCTGCGCCATGTATTGCAGGGTGGGATGCGCCGCATCGCCAAGCAGCGCCACCTTGCCGTCGACCCAGTCCAGCACCGGGTCGCGATCGCACAGCACCCACAGTTTCCAGTCCTGGCCGTGCTCGATGATCGTGCGGGCCCGGGCGCAGACGTGCATGAAGCCGCGCATCACCTCGTCGGCCGAGACTGGCAGGCCGGCGACCGGCTCGGGCGCGTCGTTGTGATAGGTGACCACCAGGTTGAACACCTTCCAGCCCGACAGCGGGTAGTGGACGATGTGGCATTTCGGCCCGGCCCACAGGGTCGCCGCGTTCCACCGCAGATCCTCGGGCATTTGTTCGGTCGGGATCACCGAACGGTAGGTGGTGTGGCCGGTCACCCGTGGCCGGCCGTCGCCGACCAGCTGGGCACGCACCTTGGACCACAACCCGTCGGCGCCGATCAGCGCCGCGCCGGCAACCGTCGCACCATCGCCCAGGATCGCCGTCACGCCGTGGCCGTCCTGTTCGTAGCCCACCACCTCGGCGCTGGTTCGCAGCTCGATCAGTGCGCTGTCGCGGCAGGCGCGCAGGAAGACGCCGTGCAGATCGCCGCGGTGCACGACGGCGTACGGATTGCGGAAGCGCCGGCGGAACGGCTCATCGAGCGGTACGGTGGCGATATCCTCGCCGGTCATAGCGTCCATCAGGCGCAGCGCGTCGATGTACACCGCCATCTGGCGCGCCGCATCGCCGACCCCGAGATAGTCGAAGGCGTGGAAGGCGTTGGGCCCCAACTGGATGCCGGCACCGATCTCGCCCAACGTTGGCGCGCGCTCCAGGACAACGACCCGACGGCCTTTCTGCGCCAGCCCCACGGCCGCGGCCAATCCGCCGATACCGCCGCCGGCGATCAGGATCGATGCATCATTCGCCATGAGTCTCGCCCTCCGATATCGCGTCTTCGCGCGAGGGGCGTCGACATCATTCCATCTCCTGGCGGGCGGTTCTAGCCGTCGGCGCGGGCCAACAGCGGCGCGGCGATCCGCTCGAGCTCGGCAAGGCAGTCCTCGGGGGTCCTGCCGGTGGTGTCGAGGATGCTTTCGGCGCGGGCGTATTCCGGTTCGCGCTGCGCCAGCAGCGTCTTGAGGTGTTCCAGCGCCTTGGGATTGCCGTGCATCGGCCGCAGGTCGCCCTGGCCGGCGACCCGCGCCAGGTGTTCCTCCGGCGCCGCCTTGAGCCATACCGTCCGGAACGACCCGAGGATGACGTCGAGCGCCTCGCCGTTGGCGACGATGCCGCCGGCGGTCTCAAGCACGATGCGCTCGTCGCGGCTGGCGACGTCGCGCACGACCTCGTTCTCCAAGGTACGATAGGCGTCGGCGCCGCCGAGGTTG
>DATFGV010000509.1:0-21113 GCA_035249115.1 Vineibacter sp. | reverse complement strand
CGCCGCGTCGCTGCTGCCTGCCGTCGCCGTCATGCCCCTGCACTGCGCCTGTGAATGGTGGTTCAGGCCATTGCACCATGCCGCGTCGGCGGCTCCAAGTCCGTTCGCCGGCGGCATCTGCCGCGTTTCGGCCGGCGAGACTGCGGCGCCGGCGACTTCGCGGCCCGTGGCGATCCCGACAGCGCCATGATATGGGGGCGCCGCCTTCGCATCGGAAAGGATGGCATGGCCGATCGGGAACTCTGGCGCCTGACCGCCGTCGAGGCGGTGGACCTGCTGAAACGCCGGCAGGTGTCGCCGCTGGAGCTGATCGATGCCGCCCAGGCGCGCACCGAGGCGCTCGACGGCGCGGTCAACGCCATGGTGACACGCACCTTCGACCGGGCGCGCCAGAAGGCCAAGACGCTGCAGCTGCCCGATCCCGCGACGCCGGGCTGGCTCGGTGGCCTGCCGCTCGCCGTCAAGGACCTCAACGACGTCGAGGGCGTGCGCACAACGTTCGGTTCGCTGGCCTTCAAGGACAATGTCGCGGAGCGCACCTGCCTGTCGGTGCAGCACCTGGAGGCGATGGGCGGGCTGGTGGTCGGCAAGAGCAACACGCCCGAGTTCGGCGCCGGCGCCCAGACCTTCAACGAGGTGTTTGGCATCACCCGCAATCCCTGGGACACGCGCCTGACCTGCGCCGGCTCGTCCGGTGGTGCGGCGGTGGTGCTGGCGAGCGGCCAGGTCTGGCTGGCGACCGGCTCCGATCTCGGCGGCTCGCTGCGCACGCCGGCGAGCTTCTGCGGCGTGGTCGGCTTCCGTCCCAGCCCGGGGCGCGTGCCGTTCGGGCCGTCGGTGCTGCCGTTGAACACGTTTCCGGTCAACGGGCCGATGGGCCGCTGCGTCGCCGACGTGGCACTGATGCTCGACGCCACGGCGAAACCGCATCCGCTCGATCCGCTGTCCTATGATGCGCCGACGGTGCCCTATGCCGAGGCCGTCGCCAATCCTGTGGCGCCGAAAAAGGTGGCGTGGGGCGGCGGCTTCAACGGCCTGTGCCCGCTCGATCCCGAGGTCGAGGCGATCTGCCGCGCCGCCGCGCTACGCTTCGCCGAGTTGGGCGCCGCGGTGGAAGACAAGGCGCCCGACGCCAGCGGCGCGCGCGACGCCTTCCAGGTATTCCGCGGCCACTTCATGGCCGCCAGCCATGGCGCGCTGCTCGAGCGCCACCGCGATCTGCTGAAGCCCGAGGTGATCTGGAACATCGGCTATGGCCTGGCACTGTCGAGCGCCGAGCTGCGGCGTGCGTCGCTGGAGCAGGGCCTGCTCTACAACCGCTTCGTCCGCTTCATGGGCGACTTCGACATCCTCGCCGTGCCGACGGCGCCGGTACCGCCGTTCCCGGTCGAGCAGCGCTATGTCGAGTCGATCAACGGCCAGATCATGCCGAGCTACATCGACTGGGTGCTGGTCACCTCGATCGTGACCATGACCGGCCTGCCGTCGGTGTCGCTGCCGGCCGGCTTCACCAAGAGCGGGTTGCCGGTTGGGCTGATGCTGGTCGGCCGCCCGCGCGGCGAGGCCGCCCTGCTGTCGGCCGCAAGACTGTTCGAGGACGTGGTCGGGCTAAACAAGAAGGTGCCGATCGATCCCGTGGTGCGGCATTGACGGCGCGGGCCGGCGCGCAGGCGGGCGCCGTTGGTCTTCATGGTGAGCTTTGTCGAACCACGAAGCGGATCGTGAACATCTGAGTGAGGGGAAAACGGCAAGATGAGTGTCAGCGAGATGCACGGCCACTATCTGGAGGACCTCAAGGTCGGCATGTCGGCGGTGTTCGGCAAGACCGTCACCGAGGCCGACATCGCCGCCTTCGCCGGCGTCTCGGGTGACACCAACCCGATCCACCTGCATGACGGCTTCGCCCAGACGACGCGCTTCGGCGGCCGCATCGCGCACGGCATGCTGGGGGCCAGCTTCATCTCGGCGGTGATCGGCACCAAGCTGCCGGGACCGGGCTCGCTCTACGTCTCGCAGTCGCTGAACTTCAAGGCGCCGGTCAGGATCGGCGAGACGGTGACGGCGCGGGTCGAGATCGTCGAGATCGACAGCACGCGCCGGCGCGTGCGGCTGAAGACGGAATGCTTGAGTGGCACGACGGTGGTGATCGACGGCGAGGCGGTTATCATGACACCGCGCCGCCCCGCGCCGGCGTGATGCACGGATTGCGAACCACCGGCAGCTGTTGTCCATGGCCCCCCAAACCGTCGTCCCGACCAAGGCCAGAAGGGCCGCGTGGAGGGATCTTGTCTGGACAACGTCGACGTTTGCTGTCGATCCAAGGTCCCTCGACTGCGCCGCGCGTCGCGCGGCTTCGCTCGGGACGACGGGAGAACCGTCATCGGCGATGGCACTGCGCGCGCTCCTGTCCACCGTCGATAGCCGCCGCGACGGCGCGGCGAGGGTTTGGCGATGAACCAGCCGATGCCGATCGTCGATGACTGGCACGCCCTGCCGCCGGCGTGGCGCGGCGGCGTGGTGGCGCTGGGCAACTTCGACGGCGTGCATCGCGGCCACCAGGCGCTGCTGGCGCGCGCCGCCGCCTTGGCGCGCGATGCCGGCGCCGGCGTCGTGGTGCTGACCTTCGAGCCGCACCCGCGGGCATTCTTCGTGCCCGATACCGGTCCGTTCCGCCTGACCCTGTTGCCGGCCAAGGCGCGGCTGCTGGCCGAGCATGGCGTCGGCCATGTGCTGGCGCAGCGCTTCGATGCCGATTTCGCGGCGCTGCCGGCCGACGCCTTCGCGCGCGACGTGCTGGCCGGCGCGCTGGGCGCCCGTCACGTCGTGTGCGGCTACGACTTCACCTTCGGCGCGCGGCGCGGCGGCAACGCCGAGCGGCTGCGCGAGTTTGGCGGCGCCCTCGGGTTCGGCGTCGAGGTGCTGAACCCGGTGATGCGCGAAGGCGAGATCTACTCCTCGACCGGCATCCGCGAGGCGCTGCGGCTGGGCATGGTCGACGAGGCCGCCGAGTTGCTGGGCCGTCCGTGGGAGATCGAAGGCATTGTCGAGCAGGGCGACCGGCGCGGCCGCACGATCGGTTTTCCCACCGCCAACGTGGCACTTGGCGCCCATTTGCGGCCGCGCTTCGGTGTCTACGCCGTGCGCGCCAGCGTCGAGGACCAGGCGGCGCCGGTGTGGCGCAACGGCGTCGCCAATCTCGGCCGGCGTCCGACGGTGGGCAAGCTGGTCGAGAACTTCGAGGTGCACCTGTTCGACTTCGACGGCGATCTCTACGGCCGCACCTTGCGGGTTCAGTTCATCGATTTCATCCGCCCGGAGATGAAGTTCGCCGGCCTCGACGCGCTGAAGGCGCAGATCGCGGCCGACGCCCAGGCGGCGCGCACCATCCTGGCCGATGATCGACGCAGCTTGTCGGCGCCGCACTGAGCTCGCGGTCCGCGACGCGGCCTTGCCTGACGACAGTCGCCGCGAAAAGCCTCGGTGGTGGCACACGCCCGCCCCGCCGCCCGCACGCTCTCGGCACAGACGCGCGCCATCCTGCGGCGCGCCATGCGAAGGCCGATGGAACTGACACTGATCGCGGTGGCGCAGGTCGTGCTGCTGGCGGCCGGCGCTGGTGTCGCGGCCGCCACGATCGCCGGCTTCCTAGGCGGCGCGAGCCCGTGGCTGGATTACGCGGCACATTTCCGGCCGCACCTGGTGGTGGCCGCGGCGCTGGTGGCGCTTGCCGCCTGGTGGCTGCTCGATGGACCGCGCGGCGTGGTGCTGGCCGGCGCCATGGCGGTGCTGGTTCTTCTCAACCTTGCCGCCATGCTGTCGGAGCGGCGGTTCCGCGCGCCGGCCGCGCTGCCGGACGCCGCCGCGACCGTGAAGATCGCGTCCGCGAACCTGCTGTTCTTGAACCGAGACTACGCGGCAGTCCAGCGCTGGATCGAGGCGGAGCGTCCCGACGTGCTGGTGCTGACCGAGGTGACCGACGGCTGGGCGGCGGCGCTTGACGCGCTGCAGGATCTTTATCCCTATCGCGCCGTGCGTCCGACCGGCTACATCGCCATGCTGTCGCGCCGTCCCTGGCGGGCGCTGGAAGTGGTGCCCGGTCCGCGCCCGCGCCAGGGCCTGATGGTCGCCCGGCTCGCCGTCGGCGACGCGACGCTGAGTGTGATCGGCGCCCATCCGGCCTCGCCGATCCGGCCGGCGAGCAGCCGGGCCCGCGACCGGGAACTGGACGTCATCGCGCGGCTGGCGCGGGCCGCGCCGGGCCCGGTGGTGGCGATGGGCGACTTCAACGCCACGCCCTGGAGCGCCCCGATGCGGCGACTGGTCCGCACCTCGCCGCTGCGCTACGCCGACCTGCTGGGCACCACCTGGCCGACCGCGCTGCCGACCTGGCTGGGCATCAAGATCGATCACATCATGCTGGGCAACGGCTGCGCCGTAATCGACTACCAGACCGGCCCGATGATCGGCTCCGACCACCGCCCCGTCATCGCCACCATCCGCTGCGGCCAGTGACGGGTATCAGATGACGGATACCAGGGATCGAGTCAGCGACCCTCGAAGCTACCCTGACTGTCCGACCAGCGCTGCCCCACCCTGAGGCGCGAGCAACGCGAGCGTCGCGAAGGGTGGGCTCCATCGCCGGAATGATGAGTGACGGTTGTTCGAACCACCGAGACCCGCACCTCACCCTTCGAGACGCCGGCCTTGGGCCGGCTCCTCAGGGTGAGGCGGACGTGATCGTCAGAAAGGTCGCCCTCTAGAGTCGTTGGTATCGGACGCTGCGGTGACGCTTGGCAGGCACCGTTCCCGTCAGCAGCGAGGAGTCTGAACCCTGATCCCTGTCCTCTGATCCCTGGCTCGCCTTGACCCCCTGCCGGCCGGTCCGTATCTTGCTGTTATGGTGTTGCGGTGCGGCATCGACCCAGGGCTTGTGTCCGGTCGGCGAATTAGCCGCCCGGCCCGCTGACAGCGGCCGGGTAAAGCCCTGATTCGTCTCTCCTTTCGACGACTGCGCCGGCATAGCGCGCCGGCCCTCAGCGACGAGCCATCGCCGTGACCGCCGACTACAAATCGACCGTTTTCCTGCCCGCCACCGAATTTCCCATGCGCGCCGGGTTGCCCAAGAAGGAGCCCGAGCTGCTGGCCATGTGGGAGCGCCTGGGGCTGTTCGAGCGCCTGCGCGCGCAATCCAAGGGCCGCGAGAAATTCATCCTCCACGACGGGCCGCCCTACGCCAACGGCAACCTGCACATCGGCCACGCGCTCAACAAGATCCTCAAGGACGTCGTGACGCGCAGTCAGCAGATGCTGGGCAAGGACTCGCACTACGTGCCGGGTTGGGACTGCCACGGCCTGCCGATCGAATGGAAGATCGAGGAGGACTACCGCGCCCGCAACCAGGACAAGGACCAGGTGCCGGTGGTCGAGTTCCGCCGCCAGTGCCGCGCCTTCGCCGAACACTGGATCGGCGTGCAGCGCGACGAGTTCAAGCGCCTGGGCGTGATCGGCGACTGGCAGAACCCGTACACCACCATGGCCTACGAAGCCGAGGCGGCGATCGTCGCCGAGCTGGGCAAGTTCCTGATGAACGGCGGCCTGTACAAGGGCGCCAAGCCGGTGATGTGGTCGGTGGTCGAGAAGACGGCGCTGGCCGAAGCCGAGGTCGAGTACCACGACCACAAGTCGACGACGGTGCACGTCCGCTTCCCGGTGGTGCGCTCGCCGTTGCCCGGCCTGACCGGCGCCGCGATCGTCATCTGGACGACAACGCCGTGGACGATCCCGGCCAACCGGGCGCTGGCGGTCGGTGCCGATGTCGAATACGGGCTCTACACCATCGACGCGGTGCTCGCCGGTTCGATGGCGAAAGAAGGCGAGTCCTTGCTGTTCGCACCGACCCTGTTCGACGGGGTCAAGGCGGCGCTGCGAGTCGAGAAGCTGACCCGGCATGCGACGTTCAAGGGCGCCGATCTGGTGGGAACGGTGTGCACGCATCCGCTCGGCAAGCTGGATGCGTTCTATGACCGCGACACGCCGGTGTTCACCGGCGCCTTCGTCACCACCGACGCCGGCACCGGCGTGGTGCACATCGCGCCCAGCCACGGCGCCGACGACTTCGAGCTTGGCCGCCAGCACGGCATTCCGGCCGAGGACTACGTCGCCGACGACGGATCGTATTTCCCGCGCGTCGCATTGTTCGCCGGCAAGCGGATCTACACCGATCTCGGCGGACCGGGCGACGCCAACGGCGCGGTGATCTCCCGCCTGGCCGAGGCCGGCGCGTTGCTCGCCAAGGGCACGCTGGTTCACTCCTATCCGCATTCGTGGCGGTCGAAGGCGCCGGTGATCTTCCGCTGCACGCCGCAGTGGTTCATCGCCATGGACCGGCCGATCAAGGGCATCGACGGCACCCTGCGCGAGGTGGCGCTGCGCGCCATCGACGCGACGCGCTTCGTGCCGCCCAGCGGCCAGACCCGCCTGCGCTCGATGATCGAGCAGCGGCCCGACTGGTGCGTCTCGCGGCAGCGCGCCTGGGGCGTGCCGATCGCGGTGTTCGTCGACAAGCAGACCGGCGAGCCGCTGCGCGACCAGAAGGTGATGGACCGCGTCATCGCCGCCTTCCGCGACGAAGGCGCCGACGCCTGGTTCGAGGATCCGCAGCGCTTCCTGGGAAGCGAGCACGATCCGTCGCGCTACGAGGCCGTCACCGACATTCTCGATGTCTGGTTCGATTCCGGCTCGACGCACGCCTTCACCCTGGAGGGCCGCCCCGAGCTCACATGGCCGGCGTCGCTCTATCTCGAAGGGTCCGACCAGCATCGCGGCTGGTTCCACTCTTCGCTGTTGGAGAGCTGCGGCACGCGCGGCAGGGCGCCCTACGAAGCCGTGCTGACGCACGGCTTCACCTTGGACGAGCAGGGCCGCAAGATGTCCAAGTCGCTGGGCAACATCACCGCGCCGCAGGAGGTGTGCGATCAGTCCGGCGCCGACATCCTGCGCCTGTGGGTGGTTGGCTCCGACTATGTCGAGGACCAGCGCATCGGGCCGGAAATCCTGAAGCACCACAGCGACGCCTATCGTCGGCTGCGCAACACGCTACGCTATCTGCTGGGCAGCCTGGCCGGCTTCACCGCCGCCGAGCGCCTGCCGGTGGCCGAGATGCCCGAGCTGGAACGCTGGGTGCTGCACCGCCTGGCCGAGCTCGATGCCCAGTGGCGGCCGGCGGTGGACGACTTCGACTTCCACCGCATTTCGACGGAGCTGCACCATTTCTGCGCCGTCGATCTCAGCGCCTTCTATTTCGACATCCGCAAGGACGCGATCTACTGCGACCGGCCGGACGCGACGCGACGCCGCGCGGCGCGCACGGTGATGGCCGAGCTGTTTTCCTTCCTCACGGCGTGGCTGGCGCCCTTCGCCTGCTTTACCGCCGAGGAGGCGTGGCTGGCGCGGCCCGGTGCCACTGGCGACGGCGGGCCCGAGAGCGTGCACCTGCGCACCTTCCCGGCGATCCCGGCGGCGTGGCGCGATGAGGCGCTGGGCGAGAAGTGGCGCCAGGTGCGGGCGGTCCGCCGGGTCGTCACCGGCGCGCTGGAGATCGAGCGGGCCGAGAAGCGCATCGGCTCCTCGCTGCAAGCGGCGCCGACGGTGTACGCCACCGCCGAGCACGTCGCGGCGCTGGCTGGCCTCGACCTGGCGGAAATCTGCATCACGTCGGCGGCCACGTTGCAGGTGGGCGCGCCACCGGACGGCGCCTTCAGCTTGCCGGACGTGGCCGGTGTCGGCGTCGTGCCCGGCGCGGCCGACGGACAGAAGTGTCAGCGCTGCTGGCAGGTGCTGCCCGAGGTCGGCAGCTCGGCCGGCCACCCGCAGCTCTGCCAACGTTGCGAGGACGCCGTCGAGTCCCTGCCCAAGGCGGCGGCGTGAGCGTGCCGGTCCAATCCTCCCCACGAAGTGGGGAGGTGCCCCGCAGGGGCGGAGGGGAGCCAACGTGGTGTCTCATTGACGAGCACTACGTCGGCTCCCCCTCCGGCCTTCGGCCACCTCCCCCACTGCGTGGGGGAGAGGTTAGGGCCCGATGACCCCGCTGGTGCGCACTGGCCTGCTGATGGCGGCCCTGGTGGTCGTCGCCGACCGCTTGTCCAAGCACGCGCTCAAGGACTTTCTCACCGAGCGCGGCGGCGTCGAAGTGATCCCCGGGTTTTTCGATCTGGTCGTGGTGTGGAACCGCGGCGTCAGCTTCGGCCTGCTGGGCGAGGGCACCCTGCCGCCCTGGGCGCTATCCCTGGTGGCCGTCGGCATCACCATTGCGCTTTTTTTGTGGCTGCGGCGGGTTGTCCTGCGCTGGTCGGCCATCGCCATCGGCCTTGTCATCGGCGGTGCTGTCGGCAATGTTGTCGACCGCGCCCTGTGGGGTGCCGTGTTCGATTTCGCCGATTTCCATGTCGGGCGCTGGCACTGGCCGGCGTTCAACGTGGCCGACGCGGCGATCGTGCTCGGCGTGGCGGGACTGCTGATGGAGTCGCTGTTCCGGCCGCGGCCGGACGCGACGCCCTAGGACGCGATGCTGGTTGAACGAGGAACGACATGACTGCGAATGGGCTGCGGGCAGTGGCGCTGATCGGCGCGGCATCGGCGCTGGGCGCCTGCGGCGCACTGGACAACATCGGCGGCAGCAAGAAGGTGTCGCCCGACGAGTTCCGGATCGTGACACACGCGCCGCTGGCGATGCCGCCCAACGCCGACCTGCGGCCGCCGCGTCCCGGCACGCCACGGCCACAGGAATTGTCGCCGCAGGCCGAAGCACGCGGCATCGTGACCGGCACGGGTGGTACCGGCGGCACGGCACCTGGTCGGCCGCAGGCCAAGGCGCCGCCGGCCCAGTCCGGCGGCAGCCCCGGTGAGACGGCGCTGCTGGCCAAGGCCGGCCAGAGCGGCACCTCGGTCGACCCCGAGATCCGCGGCAAGGTCAACCGCGAGAGCAAGGTGATCGCCGACAGCAATCGCTCGCTGATCGACTCGCTGATCTTCTGGCAGCCGCGGGCCGAACCGGGTGTGCTCCTCGACCCGGCCAAGGAACAGCAGCGGCTGCGCGAATCGCAGGCGGCCGGCACGACGCCGACCGGCAACACGCCGTCCATCGAGCGCCGCAGGCGCGGCATGCTGGAAGGCATCTTCTGAGCATGCGACGCAAGACGGTGGACGGAATCACCTAGCCAGGCTCGATTCCGCGCCCTGTCGCCGGGCTTTCGGCGCGGCAACGGCTTCGTGATGCGCGGGGCGGCCTCCTTCGGCTAACATGCGGTCCATGCTGACACGACGTGAACTGCTGGCGGCCGGCTCGGCGGCGACGGCCATTGCCCTTATCGGATCCGCGGCGCGCGGCCAGACGCCGGTCGCCATGCCGGCTCTGTCGCCGACCTTGCCAGCGCACAGCTTCGAGCTCGGCAACGGGCTGCAGGTGATCGTGCAGCCCTCGTCGCGGGCGCCGATCGTCACCCAGATGCTGTGGTACAAGGTCGGCAGCGCCGACGAACCGCCCGGCAAGTCGGGCATCGCCCACTTCTTCGAGCACATGATGTTCAAGGGCACGCCGAGCGTGCCGGCCGGCGAGTTCTCCAAGATCATTTCCCGCGCCGGCGGCAGGGACAACGCCTTCACCAGCTACGACTACACCGCCTACCACCAGACGGTCGCCGCCGACCAGCTGGAGATGATCATGCGGATGGAAGCCGACCGCATGACCAACCTGATCGTCAGCGAAAAAGAGCTGCTGCCGGAACGCGACGTGGTGCTGGAGGAGCGCCGCCAGGTGGTCGAGAGCCGGCCGGGCTCGCTGCTCGACGAGGTGGCGCGCGAAGCGTTGTTTGGCCGCCAGGGCTACGGCATTCCGATCATCGGCTTCCCCAGCGAGATCCGCGAGTTGGGCGTGGCCGACGCCAAGGCGGTGTATGACCGCTTCTATGCGCCCAACAACGCCGTGCTGGTGATCGCCGGCGACACCACCCTCGACGCGGTGCGGGCGCTGGCCGACAAGTACTACGCGTCGGCGCCGCGCAAGGACGTGCCGGCCCGCAGTCGTAGCGAAGCGATCGGCGCCGGCCTGCCGCGCCGGGTCGAACGCCGCGACAAGCGGGTCAGCCAGCCGGAGTGGCAGCGCGAGTACGTGGCGCCGAGCTACCGCATGGGCGAAACGCGGCATGCCTTCGCGCTGCAGATCCTGGCGCAGGCGCTGGGCGGCGGCCAGACCTCGCGGCTCTATCGGGCACTGGTGCTCGACGGCAAGGTCGCGCTCGGCGCCAGCGCCGGCTACTCCGCCCAGTCGCTGGGCTGGGGCACGTTCGGCATCGGCGTCTCGCCGTCGCCGGGCCGCGGCATGGATGAGACCGGCGTGGCGGCACAAGCGGTCGTCGACCAGCTGCTGCGCGACGGCGTCAGCGACGAGGAGGTGGCGCGCAGCAAGCGCCGGCTGCTGGCGGCGGCGATCTACGCCCGCGACGCGCTGTCGACCGGACCGCGCATCTATGGCTCGACCCTGACCACCGGCGGCGCGCTGGCCGACGTCGAGCAATGGCCGGCGCGGATCGGCGCCGTCACCGCGGCGCAGGTGCTGGAGGCGGCGCGCGCCGTATTCGACGAGAAGCGCAGCGTCACCTCGCTGCTGCTACCGGAAGGGGCCGGCTGATGCGCGCAGTGACGTTTGCCTTGTTGCGCCGCGGCCGCGCCGCGATCGCGGCGCTGGCGATGGTCGCCGGCCTCGCGGCGCCGGCAACGGCCATCGAGATCAAGGCCCTCACCACGCCGGCCGGCATCGCGTTGTGGCTGGTCGAGGACCGCACGGCGCCGGTGATTTCCATCAGCTTCTCCTTCGAGGGCGGTTCGGGACAGGATCCGGCCGGCAAGGAGGGCCTGGCGCAGCTGATGGCGGCGCTGCTCGACCAGGGCGCCGGCACCTTGGACGCGGCTGCCTTCAAGAGCCGCCAGGACGATCTGTCGGCGCGCCTCGGGTTCGGCGTGTCGGTCGACCGCTTCAGCGGCACCGTGCGGACGCTGCGCGACTATCGCGAGGAGTCGGTCGCGCTGCTGCGCCTGGCGCTGCGCGAGCCGCGCTTCGACGCCGACGCCATCCAGCGGGCGCGGCGGCAGTTCGTCAGCGGCCTGCGCAGCAAGGAGCAGTCGCCCAATTCGGTGGCCGGCCGCACCTTGTCGCGCGCGATATTCGGCGAGCATGCCTATGGCAGGCCGGCCGACGGCACGATCGCCGGCATCGAGGCGATCACCGCCGAGGATTTGCGGGCGCAGGCGGGCCGCCAGTTCGCGCGCGATCGCCTGAAGTTGGCGATCGTCGGCGACGTCACGGCAGCGGAAGCCATTGCCCTGGTCGACCGCGCCTTCGGCGATCTGCCAGCGAGCACCGGCCCGGCCGAAGTGCCGGCCTGGACGCCGGCCGCCGGCCGGCCGGGCGGCCGCACCCTGGTGGTCGAACGCGATGTGCCGCAAAGCGTGGTGATGATCGCCATGCCCGGCGTCAAGCGCGACGATCCCGACTGGTATCCCGCCATGATCATGAACCACGTGCTGGGTGGCGGCGGCTTCGCCGGGCGGCTGATGAACGAGGTGCGCGAGAAGCGCGGCCTGGCCTATGGCGCCTATAGCCGGCTCTCGACCTATCGTGGCGCCGGCCTGCTGACCGCCTCGCTGGCGACCGCCAACGAGCGGGTGGCGCAGTCGCTGCAGATCACCCGCGAGCAGTTGGCGCTGATGGCCAAGGAAGGCGTCAGCGACGCCGAGCTGGCCGACGCCAAGGCCTATCTCAACGGCTCGCTGGCGCTGGCCATGGACTCCACCGGCGCGATCGCCGGCCTGTTGCATTCCATGCTGCTCGACGGCCTGGGGCCCGAGCACCTGGTGCGCCGCAAGCAGCTGATCGACAAGGTGACGCGCGAGGATGTGCTTCGCGTCGCCCGCCGTATCCTGCGCGAGGACGACGCGGTCACCGTGGTCGTCGGCAAGCCGCAGGGCGTCACGGCGACGGAGTAGGCGTCAGGCCGCGTCCCACTCGGTCCGTACCTCGTCATCTCGCTCGGCGTTGCGCCGGCGATGCCGCTCGGCGGCAAAGGCCGTTGGCGACAGGCGCGCCAGCGCCCAGACCGCGGCGCCGCGCACCAGCGGATTGGCATCGTCAAGCAGTCGCTGAACGGCAGGCAACGCCGAGTCGGGTTCGTTGCAGTTGCCCAGCGCGATGGCGACGTTGCGCACGAAGCGGTCGCGGCCGGTGCGCTTGATGGCGGTACCGGCGAAACGGGTGCGGAACGCGGCTTCGTCCAAGCCCGCCAGCTGGACCAGCGGAGCCGCGGCCAGACCCTTGCGTGGCGCGAAGGCTGCCTCGCGCGCCACTTGCGCGAATTTGTTCCACGGGCAGACGGCCAGGCAATCGTCGCAGCCATAGACCCGATTGCCGATGGCGGCGCGGAACTGGCGCGGGATCGGGCTTTCGTGCTCGATGGTCAGGTAGGAGATGCAGCGCCGCGCGTCGAGCCGCCCGGGTTGGGGGAAGGCGGCGGTCGGACAGATGTCGAGGCAGGCGCGGCAGGTGCCGCAATGGTCGTGCTCGGGTTCGTCGGGCGGCAGGTCGAGCGCGCTCAGGATTTCGCCCAGGAACAGCCACGAGCCGTGCTGGCGCGACACCAGGTTGGTGTGTTTGCCCTGCCAGCCGATGCCGGCGCGCGCCGCCGCTGGCCGTTCCATCAGCGGCGCGGTGTCGACGAACACCTTGAGCTCGCGGCCCCAGCGATGCCACATCCACTGGCCCAGCGCTTTGAGCCGCGATTTCACCACCAGGTGGTAGTCGCGGCCCTGCGCGTAGATCGAGATCGCCGCCCGGTCGCGTCGCGCCAGCACGGCCAAAGGGTCTTCGGCGGGCGCGTAGCTGATGGCGAGCGCGATCAGGGTTCTGGCCTCGGGCCATAGCCGCGCCGGATCGGCACGCCGCGCGACATCTTCGGCCAGCCAGGCCATGTCGCCGTGCCAGCCCCGGCCGACATAGGCGGCCAGCGCCTCGCGCTGTTCGGGCGGCGCTGTGGCCGCCGCGAAGCCGACCGCGTCGAAGCCCAAACGCAGTGCCTCGGCGCGGATCTCCTCGCGGACCGCTGCCGGATCGGCAGGTGCGCGCCGCTTGAGGCTGGGCGTGCCGAACTTTGACATGGCGCGCAGCCTGCGCCCGGCAAGCCGGTGGCTCAAGCCGAACCGGCGCCGCCCGGATCGGTCATGAAAGCGCCCGGTCGCAGCCACAATCGCGCTCGAGGCTGCGGCCCGCCAATCAGGTTGCGGGAGGTGGCCATGAGGCATGGAGTGTGCATCGCGCTGGGCCTGCTGCTGGCCGGGTGGGCCGGCGCGGCGCTGGCCGACTCGCGGACCGACAAATTCCGCCGCGGCGACTGCGAGGTCGAACGCAAGTACGGCGATCGCGGCGCGTATGAGGAGAAGGTCGAGTGCAAGCCCGACCGTCGCCGGTCCAGCTCGCGCGAGTTCGATGGCCGGCGCGAGGGCAAGGAGGAGTTCCGCCGCGGCCGTTGCGAGGTCAAACGCGAGTGGAAGGAGAACGGCGAATACAAGGAAGAGGTCAAGTGTAAGTAAAGGCCAGTGCGGCGTTCGGCCTTTCCGGCAACGGTCGTGAGCCGTATTCTACCGCCATGAAACGACCCCTGATCGGCGTGACCCTCGACGCCGAACCGCCCGGCGGCTACTCCAAGTTTCCGTGGTACGCGGCGCGGCAGAACTATTTCGAGGCCATCGTCGCAGCCGGCGGTTTGCCGGTGGCGCTACCTCACGAGCCGGAGCAGGCCGCCGACTACCTCGAGACGATCGACGGGCTGGTGGTGACCGGCGGCGCCTTCGACGTCGATCCGAGCTACTACGACGGCGGCACCCGCCACGCCACCGTCGTCACCAAGGACCGCCGCACCGCCTTCGAGTTCGCCGTTACCAAGGGCGCCTTCGACCGCGACATGCCGGTTTTCGGCATCTGCGGCGGCCAGCAGCTGCTGCACGTCGTGCTGGGCGGCAAGCTGATCCAGCACATCCCCGATTCGGTGCCCGGCGCGCTGGCGCACGAGCAGCCCAACCCGCGCGACCGCGCCGGCCATGACGTGATCGTCAAGCGCGGCACCCTGTTGCATCGGCTGGTCGGGGTCGAACGCCTGCCGGTCAATTCCGCCCACCACCAGGCGGCGTTGGATGAGCCGGACGGGATCGTCGTCAACGCCCGCGCCGACGACGGCGTGATCGAGGGCATCGAGGCCGCCGGCCGGCGCTTCTGCCTCGGGGTGCAGTGGCACCCGGAGTTCCACATCAGCGACGGCGATCGCCGGATCTTCGCTGCCTTCGTCGCGGCCTGTCGCGGCTGACGCACGACCGTCGCGGCCATTTCGCCGCGGGTGCCGGCAGGCTAGAAGCCTGCACATGAACCAGCCGCCGCAGCCCACCGACGCCATCAAGGGCGAGCGTATCGCCAAGCGCCTGGCGCGGGCCGGCCTGTGCTCGCGCCGCGACGCCGAGCGCTGGATCGCCGAGGGCCGGGTCGCGGTCGACGGAAGGCGGATCGACAGCCCCGCCACCCTGGTGACGGCGGCGAGCGACATCCGGGTCGACGACAAGCCGGTAGCGGCACCGCAGCGGGCGCGCCTGTTCCTCTATCACAAGCCGGTCGGGCTGGTGGTGACGGCGCGCGATCCGGAGGGCCGTCCAACCGTGTTCGACACCCTGCCGGCCGACATGCCGCGGGTCGTGTCGATCGGCCGGCTCGACCTCAACTCGGAAGGGCTGCTGCTGCTGACCAACGACGGCAGCCTGGCACGGCGGCTGGAGCTGCCGTCGAGCGGCTGGGAGCGGCGCTACCGCGTGCGCGCCCATGGCCGGGTCGACCAGGCGACACTCGATCGGCTGCGCGACGGCGTATTGATCGACGGCGTCACCTACGGCGCGATCGAGGCGCGGATCGAGCGTCAGCAGCGCAGCAATCTCTGGCTCAGCGTCGCCCTGAAGGAAGGCCGCAACCGCGAAGTGCGCCGGGTGATGGCGCATCTCGGCCTGGGTGTGAACCGCCTGATCCGGGTCGCGTTCGGGCCTTTCACTTTGGGTGAGCTGCCGGCCGGCGCCGTGATCGAGGCCAGCCCGCGCCTGGTGGCGCAGGTCACAGGCGAGCCAGGTCGTGACGCCGCCGGCCGCAAACCCGGCTGGGCCAAACCCAAGCCGCGCGATCCGCGACGGCAGCGGGCGCTTCGACGTCCGCGCGCCGGCAGCGCATCGCGTCGCGGTCGGGAGACGCCATGACCCGGCGACCTTCGCCGTCGCGAACTGTGCGGGCGTCGGTGCCCGTTGCGCCGCGCATCGGTGCCGGCGCGCATCGCGGCCGAAAGTTGCTGGTGCCGCCCGGCGCGGCGGTGCGGCCGACCGCGTCGCGCGCCCGCGAGTCATTGTTCAACATCCTGATGCACGCCGACCTGACCGGCGACGGCACATCGCCGCTACCCGACGCGCGCGTGCTCGACGCCTTCGCCGGCAGCGGCGCGCTGGGTTTGGAAGCGCTGTCGCGCGGCGCGGCGCACGCGACGTTCATCGACAACGCGCCGGAAGCGGTGCGCGCGATCGGCGAGAACGTCCGCACGTTGGGCGAGGCCGCCCGGGTGCGGCTGATCCGCACCGACGCGACGCAGCCGCAGACGGCACCGGCCGGCGCCGCCTGCGATCTCGCCTTCCTCGATCCACCCTATCGTTCCGGGCTGGGAGGCCCGGCCCTGGCCGCCCTGGCACGCGCCGGCTGGCTGGCGGCGGGTGCGCTGTGCGTGCTCGAAGTCGGCGCCGGCGAAGACCTTGACCCGCCGCCCGGTTTCGGCGTGCTCGATGCGCGCCGCTACGGGGCTGCCAAGCTCGTCTTCCTGCGCTACCAAGGGACATGAACAACCCGCATCCGATCTACGTGTTCCGGCACGGCCAGACCGAGTGGAACGTCGCCGACCGGATGCAAGGCGCGCTCGACTCGCCGCTGACGGCACGCGGACGGGCGCAGGCGCGCGCCCTGGGCGAGGGCCTGCGCCAGGCGCTGGCGGTTGCGGGCATCGCGCCGGCCGAGGTCGCGATTGTCGCCAGCCCGCTGGGCCGCGTCCGCCAGACGCTCGACATCGCCAGCGCCGCCGCCGGTCTCGACACCGCGCGCTGCCGCTTCGATGCGCGGCTGCGCGAAGTCACCTGGGGCGAATGGGACGGCCTGACCTGGGCCGAGATCGAGCAGCACACGCCCGGGGCGTTTGCCCTGCGCACCGTGCAAAAGTGGCAGCACCTGCCGCCCGGTGGCGAGAGCTATGCGATGGCGGCGGAACGCATTGCTGCCGTCCTTGCCGACCTTGTGGCGCAGGCCGGGCAGGGGCCGGTGGCAGCCTTTTCACACGGCGCGGTCGGTCGGCTGTTACGCGGCGTTTACGCCGGCCTGCCGTCCGAGGACATCACCCGGCTCGACGAGCCGCAGGACGCATTCTTTCGCCTGCAGGCAGGCGCCGTCACGCGCATCGCGGTGGCGTAGGGGCAAGCCATGGCCAAGTACTCGCATCTGACGCAACTGGGCCGCGCGACGCGGCTGCCGGCCTCACCCGATGCCGCTGTGCTGGAGAGCGTGCCCAACCCGCACCCGCGTGCGCTCTATCTCGTGCGCTTCACCCAGCCGGAATTCACCTCGCTCTGCCCGATGACTGGCCAGCCGGATTTCGCGCATCTGGTGATCGACTACGCGCCGCGCGCCCGTCTGGTGGAGAGCAAGTCGCTGAAGCTGTTCCTCGCCAGCTTCCGCAACCACAGTGCCTTCCACGAAGATTGCACCCTGATGATCGGCCAGCGTCTGGTGGCCGCCCTGAAGCCGCGCTGGCTGCGGATCGGCGGCTACTGGTATCCGCGTGGCGGCATGCCGATCGACATCTTCTGGCAGACCGGCGCGCCGCCGCGCGGGCTGTGGCTGCCGGACCAGGGCGTCGCGCCCTATCGCGGCCGGGGCTAGGCGATGAAGGCCTCGCCCATGGACCTGGCGCTGGCGCAGGCGCGGTTGGCGGCGTCGCGTGACGAGGTGCCGGTCGGCTGCGTCATCGTCGGTCCCGATGGCGCCGTGCTGGCGGCCGCGGGAAACCAGGTCGAGGCGATGCACGATCCGACGGCGCACGCCGAGCTGTTGGCGATCCGCGCCGCCGCCGCACGGTTGGGCGCGCCGCGCCTGGTCGACTGTGACCTGTACGTGACCCTGGAGCCCTGTCCGATGTGCGCCCAGGCGGTCTCGTTCGCCCGCATCCGCCGGGTGTACTACGGCGCTGGCGATCCCAAGGGCGGCGGCGTTGAGCACGGCCCGCGCATTTTCGCCCAGCCGACATGTCATCACGCGCCGGAGGTCTACTCCGGCATCGGCGAAAGCGAGGCAGCCGAATTGCTGCGGGCCTTCTTCCAGGCACGTCGACCGTCCAACGTGTGACCTCCGCGCTGGTGGACAAGGGGTCGGAGCCTCGCCATGTTCGAGCAATGAAGGACAACACCTGGTTCGGGCCGGGCGCGGCGCTGCTGGTGATCGACGTGCAGAACGACTTCTGCCCGGGCGGCGCGCTGGCGGTGCCGGGTGGCGATGCGATCGTGCCGAAGGTCAACGCCCTGGTCGGCGGCGCAGACCTGGTGGTGCTGACCCAGGATTGGCACCCGCGCAAGCATGGCTCCTTCGCCTCGGTGCACAAAGGCCGGGCGCCGTTTGAGACCGTCGAGATGGCCTATGGCCCGCAGACCCTGTGGCCGGACCACTGCGTGCAGGGCACCTCGGGTGCGGCCTTCCACGAGGAGCTGCTTACCGACCGCGCCGCCCTGGTGGTGCGCAAGGGCATGCGGCGCGAGGTCGACTCCTATTCGGCGTTTTTCGAGAACGACCGGACGACCACCACCGGGCTGGATGGCTGGCTGCGGGCGCGCGGCGTGCGGCGGCTCTTGTGCTGTGGCCTGGCGTTCGATTTTTGCGTTGCCTATTCGGCGCTGGATGCGCGGCGGCTGGGCTTCGACGTCGCCGTGGTCGGTGACGCCTGCGCCGCGATCGATCTGGAAGGCAGCCGGGCGGCGCAAGCCGGGGCCATGACCGAAGCTGGCGTGAAGCTGACCGACGCAGCGACCCTGGGCGTCTGAGGCCGGTCGCCAAAAGGCTGCAATCCACATGCCAGCGTGACGCCGCGGCGCTTCCGGGCCGCGCCCCCTTGTCCTATTCTCCGGCAAACACCTGATCCCCTCATGCTCTACGAACATCAGATCGACGACGTTTTCTCCACCCGGGTCGGCGGCAACGGGCTGTCGGCCCGCGCCTACGAACGCGAGCTTGAGCAGGCGCTGCCGGCGCTGCGCGACGTTCGCCGGCGCCACAAGGACGGTTCGCTGCCGCTGCTGCGCTTGCCGGCGGCGCGCGACGATCTGGCGGCCCTGCGGCCGCACGCCGATCGGCTGCGCGGCTTTGCGCACGTCGTGGTGCTGGGCACCGGCGGCTCCAGCCTCGGCGGCCAGACCCTGCTGGCGCTCGCCGACCTCGGCTTCGGTCCGCCGCAGGGCGTGCCCAAGCTGTGGTTCATGGACAACGTCGATCCGGCGACGTTCAACGAGCTGGTGACGCGGCTTGACCTGGCACGCACCGCCTTCGTGGCGATCTCCAAGTCGGGCGGCACGGCCGAAACCCTGGCGCAGCTGTTCATCGTGCTGCAGGCGCTCGAGGCCAAGGTCGGCAAGGCCAAGGTCGCCGACCACCTGTTGACCATCACGGAGCCCAAGGACAACCCGCTGCGCAAGATCGCGCGCCGAGTCGGCGGCCCGATCCTCGACCACGATCCCGGCGTCGGCGGCCGCTTCTCGGTGCTGTCGCTGGTCGGCCTGCTGCCGGCGATGGTCGCCGGTCTGGATGTGACAGCGATCCGCGAGGGTGCCGCCAGCGTGCTGGACCCGGCGCTGGCCGCCAAGGAGGTGACCGACAGCGAACCCGCCGTCGGCGCCGCGCTGTCGATCGCGCTGTGGCGCGAGCGCGGCATCGGCACCACGGTGCTGATGCCCTATCTCGACCGACTGGCCTATTTCGGGCTGTGGTACCGGCAATTGTGGGCCGAGAGCCTGGGCAAGCGCGGCCGCGGCACGACACCGATCCGCGCCATGGGCACGGTCGACCAGCACAGCCAGCTGCAGCTCTATCTCGACGGGCCGGCCGACAAGCTGTTCACCCTGATCATCCGCGACACGGCGGGCGACGGCGACAAGATCAATCCCGCGGTGCTCGACGGCGACAAGTCGCTGGCCTACCTCGCCGGCCGTTCGCTGGGCGATCTGCTGCTGGCCGAGGCCAACGCCACGGCGGCCACCCTGGTCAAGAACGGCAGGCCGACGCGGGTGCTGCGGATCGCGACCTTGGACGAGCGCGTCATGGGCGCGCTGCTGATGCACTTCATGCTGGAGACTATCGTCGCCGCCGACCTGCTGCGGGTCGACGCCTTCGACCAGCCGGCGGTCGAGGAGGGCAAGGTGCTGACCCGCCAATACCTCGCGGGGCTGGCGTGAGCGGCTTGTCCGACCACGCGTGCAACCACCTCTCGCCAACGGGGAGAGGTCGGCACGCGACAGCGTGCCGGGTGAGAGGGCCGTGCAAGGCTATCGTAAATGGTACAGGCCTCATCCTGAGGAGGCCGCATAGCGGCCGTCGCGAAGGATGGGCAACCGCACGAGTGTTGCTACACGAGCTGAAACGATCGAACGAGATTGTAGCCCATCCTTCGCGACGCCGGCTGCGCCGGCTCCTCAGGATGAGGTTGGGCCTCACCATATGCGATAGCCCTGGGGGGCGGAGCACAAGACGCGGAGCGCGTTTGGTGGCGTCGGTGCGATGGGACCGCCCCCTCACCCGCCGCGCGCTTTGCGCGCGTCGACCTCTCCCCGTTGGGGAGAGGTCAATTGGCGATGGCGCTGCGTTGGGTCCGGTGGACGCATGAACATCATCCGTCTGCCGTCGACCGTGGTGAACCGGATCGCCGCCGGCGAGGTGGTGGAACGGCCGGCCGCGGCGGTGAAGGAGCTGGTCGAGAACGCGATCGACGCCGGCGCGCAGCGCATCGCCGTCACCTTGGTCGAGGGCGGCCGCAGCCTGATCACCGTCAGCGACGACGGCGCCGGCATGAGCCCCGACGAGATGGCGCTGGCGGTCGAGCGTCATTGCACCTCCAAGCTGGCCGCCGACGCCGATCTGCTGGACATCCGCACCCTGGGCTTTCGCGGCGAGGCGCTGCCGTCGATCGCCTCGGTGAGCCGTTTCACCCTGACCTCGCGGCCGAAGGGTGCCGACAGCGCCTGGGCACTGCGCATCGAGGGCGGCGGCAAGGGACGGCCACAGCCGGCGGCGCATCCACCCGGCACGCGGGTCGAGGTGCGCGATCTCTTCTACGCCGTGCCGGCGCGGCTGAAGTTCCTCAAGGAGCCGCGCAGCGAAGCGGCGCAAGTGGCGGATGCGATCAAACGGCTGGCGATGGCGCACCCGCAGATCGCCTTCGCGCTCGAGGACGAGGGCCGCACGGTGTTCAGCTACGCCGCCATCGCGCCGTCGCTGGTCGAGGACGGCGAGGACGCGGCCCGCCTGGAACGGCTGGCGGCGGTGATGGGCCGCGACTTTGCGCAGAACAGCCTGCCGCTCCGCGCCGGGCGCGAAGGCTTTGCCCTGACCGGCCATGTCGGCCTGCCGACCTTCAACCGCGGCACGGCGCAGCACCAGTATTTGTTCGTCAATGGCCGACCGGTACGCGACAAGCTGCTGGTGGGCGCCGTGCGCGGCGCCTACCAGGACTTCCTGGCACGCGATCGCCATCCCCTGGTGGCGCTGTTCCTGGAAGCGCCACGCGGCATGGTCGACGTCAACGTGCATCCCGCCAAGACCGAGGTGCGCTTCCGCGACGCCGGCGTCGTGCGCGGCCTGATCGTCGGTGCCATTCGCCACGCGCTGGCCGCCGCCGGCCACCGCGCCAGCACCACCGTGGCGCAGGCGGCGCTGGGCGCGGCGCGGCCGGTCGGTGCCTTGCCGATGGGCG
>DATFGV010000508.1:0-3618 GCA_035249115.1 Vineibacter sp. | reverse complement strand
GGCACCGTGGTGCAGGCGCAGAGCCTGGCGCTGGCGTTCCAGGACACCTTCATTGTCGTCGCCGCCGTGGCCCTGTTGGCCTTGCTGCCGGCCTGGATATTGTCGCGCTCGCAACGCCGGGCTGAGGAGGAGATCGCGATCGCTTGAACGGCACCGCGTGCCGGTTGCGGCACGCCGGATCCTGGCGGCGGCAGACGTCGCGACGCGCAGGTTTGAGCGTCCCCCCAGCGGAACCATCAGACCATCGTGGCAAGCCTCGGTCTGGCATAGTGTTGGTCTCGAAGGAATTGCAAGGAGACGTCGATGCGTCGCGAAACGCGATCACGCCGCTTCTGGCTGCGTGCGGCCACGGTCTGTAGCGTGACGCCGGCTCTGTGCCTCGCTCATCGGCCTTCGAACGCCCAACCCGCCGACACGCCCATCGCGCAGCCCGCGTCGGCTGGGCCGCAGGCCTTTATGGATCGCGCCTTCGAGATGCGTCGTCGCGCCGAGGCTCAGGGCGATCAGGGGTTTGGCGCGGTGGTGGTCCACGATGGCAAGATCGTCGGCCAGGCGCCCAGCGCGGTGATGACGCGCGGTGATCCAACGGCGCATGCCGAGATCGAGGCGATTCGCGACGCCGCCCGTCGCCGCGGCCAGCGCAATCTGTCGGGCTGCACGCTCTACTCATCCTTTCGTCCCTGCGCGATGTGCGAAGCGGCGGCCTATTGGGCCGGGATCGACCGCATGATCCACGGGACCGGTCTCAGCGACGCCGGCGCGCCGCGCCTGGGGCGGTGTTGAACGTGGCGATCCGGCGCGCAATCCTGGGCGGTCTTTGCGCCGTCGTGGTGGTGGGGACGACAATGGCGCAAGGCATGCGGCGGGAGGATCGATTACTGTTGAGCGCGGCGGCGCGGGGCGACGCGGCCGAAGCGCGGCGCCTGGTGGCTGCTGGCGCCTCTGTGTCGGTGACCGACGAGTCTGGCGGCACCCCTTTGCACGCCGCGACCCAAGGGAACCACGTCGAGGTGGCCCGGGTGCTGATCGAGGCTGGCGCAAGCGTCAACAAGAAGAACCAGGAAGGCGATAGCGCCTTTCTGTTGGCCAGCGCACGCGGCTACCTCGAAATCGTGCGCTTCGCCCTGGCCAAGGGCGCCGACCTCTCCAGCGTCAACCGTTTCGGCGGCACGGCGCTGATTCCCGCAGCGCACCATGGCCATGTCGAGGTGGTGCGCGAACTGCTGGCGACGCGGATCGCGGTGGACCACGTCAACCGACTGGGTTGGACGGCGCTGCTGGAGGCGATCATCCTGGGTGACGGCGGGCCGCGTCATACCGAGATCGTCCGCCTGCTGCTGGCCGCCGGGGCCAACCCCAACGTGCCGGATCATGACGGGGTGGCCGCGCTGGCCCATGCGCGTCGCCGCCAGCAAACCCGGATTGTCGATTTCCTGGTGGCTGCCGGCGCCCGTTAGCAGCGGCCACCTAAAGGCATGGCCTGCAAGCCGAAGCGACGCTCATCCACAGGATTAACGCAAGGAAGCGTTACCTATCATTAGGTTATTGCACTCAAACGCAACCTGAAAGATAATCCGGCCGGCTGGGGACGGGTGGAATGACGGGGATTGACCAGCCGACCGTGCGTGCGGGCGCGATCCTGCGCGAGCTGGCGGAGCCGACGGGTCCGCTGCCCGCGGGCGCACGGGTCGGCCAATACGTTGTCGTGGCGACTTTGGGCCAAGGGCGTTATGGGGTCACCTATCGCGCCCGCGACCCGCGTCTGCATGCCGACGTTGCCATCAAGGAATTCCTGCCGCTGACCTTGGCGCGGCGGCACGGACGCCGCGTCGTGACGCCGCTGTCCGAGCACACCCAGGCGCTGTTTCAATGGGGTCGCGGGCAGTTCCTTGACGAGGCGCGCAAGCTGTCGGTTCTGGGTGTAGCGGAAACGCCGGCGATCGTTGCGCGCGACGTGTTCGAGGACAACGGCACCGCTTACCTGGTGATGGCGCTGTTGCGTGGCGAGTCACTCGAAGCACGCCTTAAGCGCGAGCACCGGTTATCACGGCAAGCGATCGACCGACTGCTGCCGCCGCTGCTCGATAGCCTTGCAGCCGCGCATGCCAACGGATTGCTGCACGGCGACATCCAGCCGGCCCATGTCCTGGTCGACTTGGCCGGTCGGCCAAGCTTGGTCGACTTCGGCGCCGCACGCTTGGCGCTGGCCGATCGGGTGCGGTCGGAGACTGGCGCCCCCACCGACGGGTTTGCCGCGCCCGAGCAACTGGCGTGCGCGCCTCTGGGCACATGGACCGATATCTATGGCCTGGCGGGGACGCTCTACCAGTGCGTAGCGGGTGCCAAGCCACTGAGCGCCAGTGAGCGGCTGGCCCGCGACCCGTTGGTTCCTGCCGCCGAGATCGGCAGGCGTGGGTATGGGCCTGAACTGCTGGCGGCGATCGACGCTGGCCTGCGGCCTGTTGCCGCCGATCGCCCCCAGACCGTGGCTGCGTGGCGGGCGATTTTGGCTACCCCACCCTCGCAGCCGGCTTCCGTTGAAGCGCCCTCTCAGCCAGCCGCACCTGCCGATCGTGCCGCCAGCAGCCGCGTGATCTTCCTGGAGCGGCGACGGCGCGTCACGGCCGTGGCGGCAATTGCCGGCGCCTTGGTCGCGACCGCGATCGGTGTCGCACCGTTGCTTGGCCCTGGAGGGGACTCGTCGACGCCAGTCCGGCGCGGCACGCTGGCCGATATCCCGGTCCCGACCATTCCGCCGGCAGCGGTTGGTCGACCGGCAACGGACTCGACGCGTGACGGCGGCGGCGAGCAAGCCGACGCGGCGAAAAAGCAAGCCTCGGCCGAGGCGGCACGAAATGAAGCCACTCGGCAGGCCGAGGAGGCGAGGCGTCTGGCGCAAGCGGAGGCCAAGCGGCGCGAGGAGGCTGAGGCTGCCCGCCAGGCGGCGGAGGAAGCCAAGCGTCAGGCGCAGGCGGAGGCCAAGCGGCGCGAGGAGGCTGAGGCTGCCCGCCATGCGGCGGAGGAGGCCAAGCGTCAGGCGCAAGCGGAGGCCAAGCGGCGGGAAGAGGCTGAGGCTGCCCGCCAGGCTGCAGAGGAGGCCAAGCGCCAGGCGCAGGCGGAGGCCAAGCGGCGTGAAGAGGCCGAGGCCGCTCGCCAGGCCGCGGAGACGGCACGCCAGCAGGCGATGGCGGCTGAAGCCAGGCGCCAGGCGGACGAAGCGGCGCGGCGCGCCGCCCAACTGCAGCGACAGCGTGAAGCGGTCGCCGCGGCCGCGCGTCAAGCCGAGGAAGAGGCTACCCGGCAGGCTGCCGAGGCCAAGCGCCGCGCCGAAGCCGACGCGGCGCGCCGCGTCGCTGCCGAAAAAGCTGCGGCGGAAATGGCTGCGGCGGAGAAGGCTGCGGCGGAGAAGGCTGCGGCGGAGAAGGCTGCGGCGGAAAAGGCTGCTGAAGAAAAGGCGGCGGCCGAGGCGGCGCCGCAGGCCGAGGAACAAACTCGCTTGCAAGCAGAAGCGCGCCGCAAGGCGCAAGCGGAGGCCGCCGCGCGTGAGGCGCAGGAGAAGGCGCGCCTCAAGGCCGAAGTCGGACGTTACGCCGAAGCCGAATCGCGACAGGTCGACGC
>DATFGV010000507.1:0-5556 GCA_035249115.1 Vineibacter sp. | reverse complement strand
TCAGTACAAGATCGGTGTCGCCTATCAGTCGGGCCGCGGCGTGCCGCGCGATCCGGTGCAAGCCCATATGTGGCTGAGCCTCGCCGCCGCCAAAGACAACACCAATGCCGCCCGGGCGCGCGAACGGCTGGCGACGTCGATGACCGCGGAACAGATCGCCGAGGCGCTGCGCCTGGCGCGGGAGTGGAAGCCGACCACCGGACGGTGAGCAGACCATCGCGACATGGGCTCGGTCCTGTCGAGACACGATGATCGCAAGCCAGCCTTCAGAGTGGCCGCATTGCCTGTTGATCGCGTCGCTCGATCCCGCGGGTGAAACCTTGCTCTTCCCCCTCCATGGGCACGCAAAGGTTCAAGTCATACGTGATCAGCCTACGTCGCCGCAGCCGACCACAAGTAAGAATCGCGCGGGCAGAACGGCAGATGTCCACCCTGTGAACGCGTCACCCTACGTGGGGCGCGTGACCCAGAAGCCTTCGCCAGGATCCGTCGTGAGGGCGCGCCAAAGTCCCATCTCGTAACCTTGGCTTCGCATGGAACGAATTGCCCAAAGCCAAGGGCTGGCGTTGTCGACCGTGAATTTGTCTCCATAGCCCATGATGTTGTCGGCAACATCGAGCGATTGCTGCTTTCCGTAACACCAGAGAGCGTTTGCACCGCCCTGGGCATCTGGCCCAGCCAAAGGACCCAGGCCTTGAGAGGCCTGCGCGATGATGCACAGGGGCGTCTTTCGGATGACTCCGATATGGTGCAGCCCCAGCAGATGTCCCAATTCATGGGCAATCGTGTAGCTTGCCCTTGGCAAATTGGCGCCAGTGCCTAAGGGCGATGGTGCAGGAACACCGTCAAGCGAATCCCAAAGTAAGCTGTGCGAGCGAAACGGTCCGCTGTCCAGCGGCTGGCCTTGGGCTGCCAAGATAACGTTGTTAAGATTGGCGACATCGATGGTTGCCGACGCATCGCTGCCGGCGTCGAAATCCACTTCCAGCTCGCATCGGATGTAGGGGCGAAAAACCTTCCCTGGAAAGGTTTGAAAAGAAACGTCGAACTCGGTGAAGCTGGGCCCCGGCTCGATCCAGAATTTGTTGTTCCACATGTTCGCCTGCGCTTTGGCGTCGGCGACGAATTTCTGCCAGTCGGCGGTGGACCATGGCGAGCTGAAAAAGGGCTGTTTGTCGGAGTCGAGAGTGATCAGCCGATACGCAAGTTGCCGCAGCTTGACGCCCAGCTTGATTTTCAATTTCAGTTGTCCTCGCTGGAAAGGCTTGTAGAGAAAGGCGTCAAAGGAAGTCGGCCACCGGCCGTCGGTGTTCGCGCGCGAGGTATACCTCGTGTAGCCTACAGGCCTTGGATCATAAGATATCGTTGACGACATGGTGTTCGCCTTCCTGTGACGCGTCATGTCGCGTTCGGAATGACGCCGCCGGCCGCTCTCTTTGGGCAGGCGCATGACGCTACCTGCCTCGCTAACGAGCGAATGCTCGCGCGTATTCCACTGAAGAATTGCTGTGCAGATTTTCTCTGTCGGGGGCGATCGAGTGTCGCGGCGGCGCAGATCGGCGCTATTGAGGGCGAGCAGCACAGCCGCTGGAGACGACCTCGGAAGCGCCCGGCGCACCGGCCTCTCCACCTTTGCTCCGAAAGTAGAGGGTATAGACAGAATCGCGGACCACAGAAGCCCGGCCCGGCGTCACAGGAGAGGATCGGGCAACCGCTACCGCCCAGCCGCCTTGTCGATCGCCTGGGTGACCAACTCGATGGTCAGTAACTCGGGCAGCGCCACGCCCTGCGGCGCGCCGGGGCCATAGACGATGTTGAACGGAATGCCATAGCGGCCGTTGGCCGCGAGGTACTGCGCGATCGAATCGCTGGGCCGCGTCCAGTCGACTTTCAACGACACCGCCTTGGCGTCGGCGAGCCGCTGCACGATCGAATCGGCGTTGAGCACCAGCCGCTTGTTGACCTGGCAGGTGACGCACCAATCGGCCGTCACGTCGACCAGCACAACCTTGCCGCCATCCGTTACCTGCTTGATCTGGGCGGCGATGTCCTGGCGCGAATCGAGCCGGGTCCAGCGGCCGTCGCTGGCGGCGGTGGCCGGCGCCGAGGTCGAGGCGAGCAGCGCCGGCAGGACCATGGCGGCAAGCCCGGCCAGCAGCGCCGCCGGCAGCGCGGCGCGACCAATCCGCCGTCGCGCCACCAGCAGCAGTGACATCAGCGCCGTGGCGACGACTGTTGCGATGACCGCGTCGCCACCCGCCGCGCCCATCAGCACCGTGAACAGCCAGGCTGCCGTGGCGAACAAGGCCAAGGACAGCACCTGCTTGAGCCGGACCATCCACGGCCCTGGTTTCGGCAGGCGTGCCGCCCAGCCCGGGAACAAGGCCAGCAGCAGGTACGGTGCCGCGAGCCCGATGCCCAGCGCCAGGAACACCGCAAGGATATCGACGGCGCCGCGCGACAATGCGAACGACAGCGCCGTGCCGACGAACGGCGCCGAGCACGGCGTCGCCAGCAAGGTGGCGAACGCGCCGGCGACGAAATGCCCAGCCAGTTGCGAACGGCCGGCACGCTGCTCGCCGGCGACGGCGCTCTCGGCCAGCCAGCCAGGCAGCGCGATCTCGAACACGCCGGCCAGGTTCAGGGCGAACAACAGGACGACCACGACCATGAAGGCGATGAAGACCGGCTGTTGGAACTGGATTCCCCAGCCCACCGCCAGCCCGGCCTGCTTGACGGCGATGGTGGCGGCGGCCAGCACCAGGAAAGAGGCGATGACCCCGGCGGCCGACGCCAGGAAACCGGCACGCACGTGATGATGCGCCGCCCCGCCGTGGCTGACGGCGCCGATCACCTTCAGCGACAGCACCGGCAGCACGCAGGGCATCAGGTTGAGGATCAGGCCGCCCAGCAGCGCGACCAGCAGGATCGACCACAGGCCACCGCCCGCGCCGCCGCCGCCGGCTGGCGCAGCACCATGGCTGGGCCGCAGCTTGCCTTCGACCGCCGTCGCGTCGTCGACCAGGGTCAGGGTCAGCTCGCCTGCCACAAGATCAGCCGCCTTCAGCTTGTCACCGACCAGCACGGAAGTGATGACCGCACGCCGGCCATCTTCCTGCAGGCTGACCGCGGCCTGCTCGGCGACCACCACCTTAGGATGCTCGACGAACAGGTCCGGCTTCTTCAGCGGCTGGGCGGCGCGCGCCACCACCGACAGCAACACCGCCTGCTCGCCGACCCGGCCGCCCGGCGCATCGATCTCGCTGACGGTCGCCGTCTCGAACGTGACGCTGTCGGTGCCGGCGACGCGCGGCATCGCCGACAACGCGGCCGCGATCAGCGGCGCCTCGGCGCTGGGTCGCGCCGCCGCTGCCGGGAGATCGAGCTTGAAAGCGGCCGTGTAGGGAATGCACACGTCGTCGCAGGTCAGGTAGTCGACCTTGACCTTCACCGCCGTCCGCTTGCCGGCCTCCAGCAGGCGCGCCTGGATCGGCAGCACGATCTCGCTCTTGTAACCGATGGTCGTCAGGCCCGAGACGTCGAAGCGTACCGGCGCCGGCCACAGCATCTGGGTGTCGCCGAGATTGGTCGAACCGCCCCAGTCCAAGGTCGGCGGAAAGCCGGCATCGCCCGGCGCCCGCCAATAAATCTTCCAGCCGGGCTTGAGGCGGAACTGCAGGCCCAAGGTCACGCTTTGCGAGTCGCCAACGGCATCGACCGCCGAGATCAACCGCACCTGCGTCTGGTCGGTATGTGCCCAGTCGGACCCGGCGGCCTGGCCAGGACCGGCGGACACGACGGCAGTCATGGCCACGACCGCCGCGATCACCGCTTTTCGCAGGCTCAATGCCAAATGAGCCAACCAAGGCCTCCCATACAGCCGTTTCCTCACCACGCAGTGGGGAGGTGGCCCGAAGGGCCGGAGGGGAACCAACGTGGTGTCAGGAACCAAGACCAGGTCGGCTCCCCATCCGGCGCTACGCGCCACCTTCCCCACTGGCGTGGGGAAGGAAACGCCGCCGTAAATACGCCATTTCCCGTCGTCGCGCGGCTTCACAAGCGCGTGTCGCACGGGGCATTGCGCGGCGCGCCAGATCGCGGTAGCCAAGTCGCATGGCCAGGCGTGATGCGGCATCGGGCTACATTGCCGGGCAGTTGCTGGTGGCGACTCCCGCGATGCCCGACCCGCGCTTCAAGCATACCGTCATCTACATGTGCCTGCACGACGAGGACGGCGCGCTGGGGCTGGTGCTGAACAAGGCCTTGGCCTCGCCGACGCCAACCGAGCTGTTCCAGCAGCTCGAGATCGACCCGCCGACCGAAAGCGACCTGCGCTTCACCATCTGGGGCGGGCCGGTGGCGCCGGAACGCGGCTTTGTGCTGCACAGCCTGGACTACCAGCGCGACGACACCGCCGCCGTCGGCGGCAAGAAGCTGGGGCTGACGGCGTCGCTGGAAATCCTGCGCGACATGGCGCGTGGCGCCGGGCCGTCCAAGGCGATCCTGGCGCTGGGGCACGCCGGCTGGGGCGCCGGTCAGCTCGATCGCGAGCTGCAGGAAAACGGCTGGTTCGTTGTCCCCGCGGACGATGCGATCATTTTCGACGTCGACTACGACGGTAAGTGGAACCGGTCGCTGGCTAAGCTGGATGGCAAGCTGGGCAAGGACCCCGGCATGTTTTCCTCGACCTCCGGGCGGGCCTGAAAGCCGTCACCGGCGGCTGCCCGTCGCCTTGTCCAGTTTCCCGGAAATAGGCCAGAAATCAATATGTTGTATTAATCTTCTGCGACTATTCCCAAAATAGGGTGACAGGTTTCCCCAGACAGCGTACCGTTTCGCTGTTGCGTGGGAGGCAGTCTATCCGCCAGCGGATCCCGATCCCTCTCCTTCTCGCCGGCCCGAGCGGTCCCTGCACCGAGCTATTCGGCGGCTGTCCTGCATCCCTCGCATTCACCCGCCTCCGTCAGCCAACGCCTCCCGTCGGGGAGGCGTTTGTCGTTGGCTGGGTCGGGTGTCGCGTCGCTCAAACTCGTAGCGGAGTAGTTCATGGCCAAGCGTGCCGCGCGTCGCAGTCGTTCAGACACCGATGAGCAAGGGAGAGTGCACAGCCTGTTTTTCGATTCACCCCGCGCGGTCGTGCCCTTCGAGGCGCAAGAGAGGGACCAGAGCTACATCCGAAAAGTCCGGCCGCGCAGCGACAACCAGCGCCGGCTCATGCAGGCGATCGAAAGCCAGCCGCTGACCGTCGCCCTGGGACCGGCCGGCACCGGCAAGACCTATCTCGCCATCACCGCCGCCGTCGAAGCGCTGGAACGCAAGCGAATCGGCCGCATCGTGCTGTCGCGTCCGGCGGTCGAAGCCGGCGAGAGCCTGGGCTACCTGCCCGGCAATCTGCGCGATAAGCTCGACCCCTATCTGCGGCCGCTGTTCGATGCGCTCAACGACCGGCTCGGTCCCAAGCGGCTGCGGTCCTGTCTCGACGACGGCAGCATCGAGATTGCGCCCGTCGCCTTCATGCGCGGCCGCACGCTCAACAACGCCTTCGTGCTGATCGAC
>DATFGV010000506.1:0-15334 GCA_035249115.1 Vineibacter sp. | reverse complement strand
GCTTCAGGTGGGTGGCGGCCGGGAACGTCGCCGTCCAGTGCCGCGCGCAGGCGGCGCTGGTGGCGTACCACAGCCCGGGCAGGCCGCGCGCGTGGTCGAGGAACTGTTCCAGCAGATGCAGCCGGTTGGGCCAGGCGATGCTGTGCGGATGCACCACCATGGAGAAGTGCCGGCCGCGCTTGTACTGGGCGTCGAGCTCGGCCTTCCAGTTGCGGTACAGCGCCGCCGGATTTTCCAGCCCGGTACCCTTCTTCGGAAACAGCAGGAAGAACTGGTCGTCGAAGTGGTAGTAGTACGGCAGGGTCAGGATGGCGCGGCGGCTGGCGAAGTCGCTCACCCACCAGTGCGGCGCGTCGTCGGCCAGGCCGTTGCCGAAATAGGCGTAGCCGTCCTCGAGCAGCAGGTCGATGGTACTGGCGCTGACCGCGCCGCCGGCGAACTTGTCACTCGGCCGCGGCAGCGAGAACCAGCCGGCCGGCCGATGGCCCACGACGTCGGTCAGGACTTGCGTCGTGCGCCGCAGGCGCACCTGTTCCTCGTCGCGGCCGAGCCGGCTGACGTCCTCGCGCTTGAAACCGTGGGCGGCGATCTCGTGACCCTCGTCGGCCAAAGCGCGCACCGTGGCGGCGTAGGCTTCCGCAATCACTGCCGGCACCGCGAAGGTCGCGGCGATGCCGTATCGCTTCAAGACATCGCGCAGAGCCTCAAGTCCGCCATGCATGCCGTAGTAGGCGTCGGGCGTGGCGAGGTCCTGTGGTGTGATGCCGTCAGGGCCGCATGCCGGCCCGAGGTCGACCACGAGGCGGAAGCAGCAGCGCTTGCCGTCGGGCCAGCGGATCTCCGAATCGGCGAGGCTGATCTCGTCGCTGATCGTGTAGCGGTCCTTCCACGGCATGGCGCGCTCACCGCTTCGGCGGATGGGCGGCGAGCACGTGGCGCGCCACCGCCTCGCAGGTCGGGAACCAGACGCCCGGCAGCCGCTTCATGCGCTCGATCAGGCGGTCAAGCATGGCAATGCGCAGCGCCCGGCCCGACACGAAGGGATGCATGCAGATGTTGAGGTAGCCGCCCTGACCGTACTGCTGCTGGAAGGCCTGCCACCAGATCTCCTCGACGTGCTCGGGATCCATCATGCGCTGTGCCGCGTTGTCGCTGTTGAGCCAGGCGAAGCTGAAGAACATCGCGTCGTCGATGGCGTAGTGGAACGGCAGATTGAGCAGCGGCCGCCCGCCATCGGCGTCGCTGACGTAAAGCGGGCGATGGTCCGGCGTGTCGTGCGAATTATAGATATAGCCCTCCTCAAGCAGCAGCCGGCGGGTGTGCCAGCTGCGCGTGCCAACCGGCCGGCGGCCGGTCAGCCGCTCGATCGCCTCCCTGGCCTTGCGCAGGTGATCGCGCTCCAGGTCGGGATCCTTGGGCACCTGGTGTTCCCACATGTGGTCCGCGATCTCGTGGCCGCTTCGGGCGGCCGCCTTCACCGCCTGCGGGTAGAGCTCGCAAATGCGGCCCGGCGTGAAGATCGTCGCCTTGATGCCGTGGCTGTCGAACAGCTCGATCAACCGCCAGATGCCGACGCGGCCGCCGAACTCGCCCTTGGCCAGCTGCATCGGCGGCTCGTTGAGCACGCGCCGGAGCAACATGGCGTCGAAGTCGGCGGTGAAGTTCACCGCGATCTGCGCGCCCTCTGGCCAGGTACAGCGCTCGACGACGCTATGGCTGGCGTTGTACTCGGCCGCCCGTGCCTTCAGGGCGGCGATGTCATGATCCAGAGTGGTGCTGGCGGCAATCGCGTTGTCCATGCGAAGCATCCCTGCGCGATGGTGCGTGTCGGACCGTCGCCACGGCCGACGAGACATGAGCGAGGATAGAACAGGCCATCGGCCGTGTCTCTTGCCACAAGCCGCGACCTCGGCAAGTCGTGGGCTCAGCGGCCGCGCGGTCCGTGGGCGGCAAAGGCGCGAATGATGGCGCGCAATTCGGCCTCATCCACCAGGTCTGCTGCCTCATCGACGGGGCACCAGCGCCGCGTGCGCTCCCTGTGCTCGGGCCAGGTCCGATGCTCGCGTGCGACACCGAGCGCAAAGACTGTGACGACGCAGGCCCGGCTTGAGCCGCTCTTGGCCCGCTTCTCATAGGTGTAACGCCCGATCGCGGCGCGCCTGATGGCGCCGTCGACGCCGGCCTCTTCGTAGGCTTCGCGCTTGGCCGCGTTGGAGGCGATCAGTCGCGGCATCGGCCACCCCTTGGGAATCACCCAGCGTCGCGATTCGCGCGACGTGATCAGAAGGATCTCAAGGCGCCCGCCGCGCCAACGCCATGGCAGGGCCGCGATCTGCTGGGCGAAGATCCCGGACATCACATGACCCGTGCCGCGAGCCAATAGAAGGCACCGGCCAGCACGGCGGCCGCCGGAATGGTGAGAATCCAGGCCCAGACGATGCTGGTCGCGACGTTCCAGCGCACCGCGGCGTAGCGCCTGGCCGACCCGACGCCAACGATCGCGCTGGTGATGGTATGGGTGGTCGACACCGGAATTCCGAGCGAGGTGGCGCCGAACAAGGTGATGGCACCGGCCGTCTCGGCGCAGGCGCCTTGCATCGGCGTCAGCCGGGTGATCTTCGAGCCCATGGTGTGCACGATCCGCCAGCCGCCCAGCATGGTGCCCAGGCCCATCACCGTGTAGCAGGCGAAGACCACCCAGGCCGGAACCACGAACTCCGAATAGACGCCGTTGGAATAGAGCAGCACCGCGATGATGCCGGCGGTCTTCTGCGCGTCGTTGCTGCCATGGCCCAGCGAATAGAGCGCCGACGACACCAGCTGCAGCTTTCGGAACAGGCCATCGGCGAACGCCGGATTGGCGCGCACGAACAGCCAGCTGACCAGGATCACCAGAAGGATGCCGAGCACGAAGCCGGTGAATGGCGACAGCACGATGGCGTACAGCGTCTTGGACAGCCCGCTCCAGACGATGGCGCCGACGCCCGCCTTGGTGACGCCGGCGCCGACGATGCCGCCCACCAGGGCGTGCGAGCTGGACGACGGAATGCCGCCCCACCAGGTGATCAGGTTCCAGGCGATGGCGCCGGCCAGCGCGCCGAACACGACGGCGTTGTCGATCAACTTTGGCGCGACGATACCCCTGCCGATCGTGTCGGCGACATGTGTTTCGAACACGAAATACGCCGCGAAGTTGAAGAACGCCGCCCAAACCACGGCGTAGTGCGGTTTCAGCACCCGGGTCGAAACGACGGTCGCGATCGAGTTCGCTGCGTCGTGCATGCCGTTGATCAGGTCGAACAGCAACGCCACGACCACCAGGAAAATCAGCGTGACGCTGATGGCGCTGATGTCCATCGCCAGGCTCCGGCCTTAGACGTGCTCGATGACGATGTCGCTGATGACATGCGACACGTCCTCGAACCTGTCGCAAACCTTCTCCAGGTGGTCGTAGAGCTCGGCGCCGACCACGAAGGAGAGCGGGTCCGACTTGGCAGTGCCGTGGTAGAGGGCGCGCAGGCCCTCATCGTTGAGCTGGTCCGACTGTTCCTCGATTTTGGCGATCTCGCCGGTCAGCGCGTGCAGCTTGGCCGAGTTGCGCCCGACGTTGCGCATCAGCGGCAGGGCTTCCGACGTCAGCTTGGCGAGCAGGATCACCCGCTCCGCCATGGCGCGCATGTTGGGCTCGAACGAGCGGACATCATAGAGCATGACGGTCTTGGCGGTCTTGTTCATCTGGTCGACGGCGTCATCCAGCGCCGTCGACAGGGCCTTGATGTCACTGCGATCGAACGGCGTGATGAAGCTGCGGCGGATCGCCTGCATCACCTCGTAGGAAATGTGGTCGGCTTCCTCTTCCTGGCGGGAGAGCTTGAGGCAGTTGTCGGCCAGTGCCGGACCGCCATCGAGGATCGCCCGCAGCGAGGCAGCGGCCTCCTCGGCCTTGGCGGCGTGCGCCTCGAACAGGTCGAAGAACTTTTCTTCTTTCGGCAGGATCGATTTGATCAGCTGAAACATGCCCGATCCCCGATGTGACAGTTTTATGACAGGCGCCGTGCATTTGACCTGTCGGTGGTGTCGGAAGCTAGGAAAACTTGTGCACCGATCGCTCGGCTGCACCGCAGGCAGCTTGGGCGGGATCACCCGCCGGAGAGAGGCCCGCGTCGGTCCGGTTTGAACATCAATGGCGCCATCGGCGCCTCAGCGCGGTGTCACAATTGCCGGCCAAGCGCGGAGCCTTCCGCACAGCGCAAGACTGACGTTGCCCGCTCCAGGTTTTCCGCGAATGCCCCGCCTTGATCCCGCCGCCACCATTGCCGCGCGCCGCAGATCAGTGCGCTTCGCACCGCAACGGCCGACATGCGCGGCTTACTGATCTTTCTGTTGATCGCCATCGGCACGACGCTGGCGACCCCTGCCTTCTGGTGGCTGCTGAGTGCGGAATTTGGCGCCGCACCGTCACTCACCATCCACCAGGACGGGACGAGCACGCCCACCTTGATCGGTCCCGGGGCACCTTGGCCGGATTGGGCGCAAGTGCCCGGGGTGACCAAACTCATTGTCAGCAGTGCTTCCGGGCCTTCGACCACACAGCCTGCCGGTGGCGCCGGCACCGTCGAGTTCGGCGTCGACGGCGATCTGGCACGTCGGCAGGTGGCCCAGGGCTTGGAGAGGCTTGGATGGAAGGTCGGCTTCTTCAAGACGGTGACACCGTCCCCGGACCGGCCATCACAAACCTTGACCTGGTGCATCCTGCACGCGGTCCGTGATGCAGCATTGCCGCGCTCGCTGGTGATTCAATTCCATCTGGAGCCGCCATCACGCCAGGCACGGGTGTTTTGGTATGAAGGCCTCGTCAAACAGCCGCTTCTTAGCACTGAAGGCGGCTGCCAATGACCGCAGCCGGTGCCGCACCGCCGCCGCCTCTCCATCTGGCGACGCAGCTTGGCCAATGGAATGCGATCACGGCGTCGCTGTCCGCGAAGGCCGTGCGCAAATCAACCCGTCGTCGAAGGCAAGACGGCTCCTTATCTGTTGCTGCCGACGGCCGACCCATTCGTCGCACTACGCGTCGTTGGCACCAACGGCGACAACTATGGTTTCAGTACCGACGATATCATCGAGTGGATGCGGAAGCTCGAAACAGATCACCCGTTCGAGCTGACCGCTTGCGGCTTCGATTTCCTCGATGCCCGGTCGCTCTCGCCGCCGACCGGTGACACGGCACGGTCGTTGGCCGAGCGCATGGTGAAGTTCTGCCCCGACATGAACGACGCTACCGGCAACGCGATCCTTTCGGTTGCGCACGAGCTGTCGTCCACCGGCAATTTCTTCTTCTTGTGGGATTGAGCGCCCTGCCCGGCCTTGCGCCTGCGTCAGCCGACGCGTCGTGCCCGGCTAGGCGCGACGCTCCGACAGGCCGCTGCTGGCGACACCCATTGCCGGTGGTTTGACCAGTAGCGTCGGCCCCGAAGCGAAGACGATCCCCTCGTACCCCTTCGCCGCGATGTCGTTGATGCGGGAGACGTACTTCGGTGCGCCGCCGTTGTAGACGAAGTACCGCGTCCGGCCGTGTTCGTGGCCGGGAATGTTCGAGTTGTAGCCGGTGAACCAGGACTTGGCCTTGCGCATCAACATGATGGCGTACATCTGGATGACGTGGTTGGTCCACGCCTCCTGCGCTTCGCGCGTCGCCTCGGCGCGGATGTGGCCGTGCTCCCAGACGTGTTCGAGGAAGTCGGTGCACCAGTTGACGCCGGTCTCGATGCCGCGCGGGTAGTTGGTCGAGGCCGAGCCGCTCTGGGGCCCGGCGGGCATCAGCAGGTTCGGGAAGCCGTGAATGAACATGCCGAGGAAGGTCGATGGCCCGTCACCCCATTTGTCGCTCAGCTTCTCGCCGCCAACACCCTTGATGTCGATATGGTCGAAGGCGCCGGTGATGGCGTCGAAGCCGGTGGCGTAGACGATGATGTCGAAGTCATAGTCGCGCTCGGTGGTGCGCAGGCCGGTCTCGGTCACCCGCACGATCGGCGTTTCGCTGACGTCCACCAGGCGCACGTTGTCACGGTTGTAGACCTCGAAATACTTGGTCTCCATCGGCACCCGCTGCACGCCGAAGCCGTGATCGCGCGGGATCAGCTTCTCGGCGGTCTTGGGATCCTTCACCCGCCGGCGGATGCGCTCGGCGATGTACTCGGAGAACTCGGCGTTGGCCTGCTCGTCGGTGAAGATCTCGCGGAAGTTCCGCAGCCAGACCGCGAAGCCGGGCGTGTCGTACAGGCGATCCCACAGCGCCAGGCGCTCCTCGCGTGAGACCTGATAGAAGCCGCGCCGGTCGGGCTCGTGCTCGAAGCCGCCCGGCGTGCGACTGCAGGTCGCGAAGATCTCGTCGTAGCGGGCGCGCAGGTCGGCCATTTCGGCTTCCGAGATCGGCCCGTTGTTGAGCGGCGCGCTCCAGTTGGGCCGACGCTGGAAGACCGTCAGTTCGCCGACCTTGTCGGCGATGTCGCCGATCACCTGGATGCCGGTGGCGCCGGTGCCGATCACGGCCACCTTCTTGCCTTCCATCTCGACCGGCTCGTGCGGCCAATAGAACGTGTGGAACGAGCGGCCCTTGAAATCGTCCATGCCTTCGTAACGCGGCAGGGTCGGGATCGACAGCAGGCCCAGGGTCAGGATTACGAACCGGCAGGTGAGCTCGCGGCCATCGTCGATCTTCAGGCGCCACAGGGTGTTTGCCTCGTCGAAATGCGCCGCCTCGACCTGGCAATTGAATTGCATGTACTGGCGCAGGTCGAACTTGTCCGCGACGTAGTTCAGGTAGCGCAGGTTCTCGGGCTGGCCGGAGAAGCGCTCCTTCCAGTGCCACTCGTTCAGCAGCTCCTTGGAGAAGGAGTAGCCATAGGTGTAGCTCTCGGAGTCGAAGCGGGCGCCGGGATAGCGGTTCCAGTACCAGGTACCGCCGAGGTCGGGCGCCGCCTCAAGCACCGTGGCGTTGATCCCGAGATCGGCCAGGCGCTTGATCTGGTAGATGCCGGCGACGCCGGCGCCGATCACGATCACCTCGTACTGCGGTTCGGTCCTGCCGATCATGTTTCGCTCCAGTTCCTGCCGCTCGGGCCCACAGCCCGCCTGCCACTGTACTGTATCCCTTTTCTAATGCATATTAGGAAAACTCAGCAACGGACTCTAGGCGCATGGTTGGTCTGCGCGGCGCAGGGGGCGCTGGCTGATCGCTGCCCAAGGATTCGCCAGGCCGCACCAGCATGGCGCCAGCGCTGCATGGCGTGCAACCGACATTGATCTTCAGGACATGGCTTACTTTGCTAAGCTATCGTTGCCACCGAAAACCAACGAGCCAGGATAAACCGCCCATGAACATCGCGACGCCCGTCAACAAATGGATCGGCCAGCGTACCCCTCGGCCCGATGGCGCCGACAAGGTCACCGGGCGAGCCGCCTACGCCGCCGACGCCACCATGCCAGGCATGCTGTGGGGCAAGGTACTGCGCAGCCCGCATCCGCACGCCCGCATCCGCTCGATCGACACATCGAAGGCGGCGGCGCTGCCGGGCGTCAAAGCCGTCATGACCGCCAAGGACATTGTCGATTTCCCGATCGACAAGGGCGCCGTGATGCTCGGCATCCAGGACATGCGCTGGATGTGCCGCAACGTCATGGCCCGCGAGAAGGCGCTGTTCGCCGGCCATCCGGTCGCCGCCGTCGCCGCCGCCACCCAGCAGATCGCTGCCCAGGCGCTGAAGCTGATCGCGGTTGACTACGAGGTGCTGCCCTGGGCGATCGACATCGAGGACGCGATCAAGCCCGACGCGCCGATCCTGCATGAGCACATCCGCTTCGACGGCAAGCCGTCGAACATCGCCGGCAAGCTCGAGCACAAGCTGGGTGACGTCGACGCGGGCTTCGCCCAGGCCGACGTGGTCATCGAGCGCAGCTTCAAGACCGAGCCGGTGCACCAGGGCTACATCGAACCGCACGCCTGCGTCGTGAGCGTCGCTGGAGACGGCCGGGCGACGGTCTGGAGCTCCAGCCAGGGCCAATTCATGGTGCGCGCGATGTGCGCCCACTTGACCGGCATCTCGCAAAGCGACATCCGCGCCATCCCGGCGGAGATCGGCGGCGGCTTCGGCGGCAAGACCATCGTCTACCTCGAGCCGTTGGCGATGGTGCTGTCGCGCAAGTCGGGACGGCCGGTGAAGATGGTGATGTCGCGCGAAGAGGTGTTCTGTGCCTCGGGGCCGACCTCCGGCTCGTCTTGCACGGTCAAGATCGGCGCCACCAAGGACGGCAAGATCGTCGCCGCCAAGGGCACGTTCTACCTGCAAGCCGGCGCCCTGCCCGGCTCGCCGATCCGCGGCGCGGCCGGCTGCTCGTTCACGCCTTATGACATCGCCAACGTGCATTCGGTCGGCTACGACGTCGTGTCGAACCGTTCCAAGGTCGCGGCCTACCGCGCACCCGGCGCGCCGATCGGCGCCTACGCGGTCGAGTGTGTCATGGACGAACTGGCCAGCGCCCTGAAGATCGATCCCCTCGCGTTGCGCCTGAAGAACGCCGCCAAGCAGGGCACCAAGGCGGCCTACGGACCGGTCCTGCCGGTGATCGGCTACGAGGCGACGATCAAGGCGGCGATGGAACACCCGCACTACAAGGCGCCGCTGGGACCCAACCAGGGGCGTGGCGTCGCCAGCGGCTTCTGGTTCAACGCCGGCGGCGAATCCAGTGCCCAGGTCAACATCAACGAGGACGGCACCGTGGTCGTCATCACGGGCCACCCCGACATTGGCGGCTCACGCGCCTCCACTGCCAACATCGCGGCCGAGCTGCTGGGCATCGATTACAAGAAGGTCAACGTCCTGATCGGCGATACTGCCAGCATCGGCTTCAGCAACCTGACGGGTGGCAGTCGCGTCACCTTCGCCTCGGCGATGGTGGTCACGCAGTCGGCGGAAAAGGTGATCACCACCCTGCGCGAACGGGCGGCGAAGATCTGGAAGATCGATCCCGAGGCCGTGACCTGGGAGAACGGCGAGGCGCGGCCGGCCGGCGACAATGCCGGCAAGTTCGAGCCACTTTCACTGGCCCAAATCGCGGCCAAGGCGAGCGAAACCGGCGGCCCGATCGGCGCCGGCGTGTCGCTGAACACCATCGGCGCCGAGGGCGGCTTTGCCACCCAGATCTGCGACGTCGAGGTCGACCGTGACACTGGCAAGGTGCAGGTCACGCGCTACACGGCGATCCAGGACGTCGGTCGGGCGATCCACCCCAGCTACGTTGAAGGCCAGATGCAGGGCGGCGTGGCGCAGGGCATCGGCTGGGCGCTCAACGAAGAGTACATCTACGACAAGAAAGGCCACGTCGATAACCCGAGCTTCCTCGACTACCGCATGCCGGTGGCGTCCGACCTGCCGATGCTCGACACGGTGATGATCGAGATCCCGAACCCGAAGCACCCGCAGGGCGTGCGTGGTGTCGGCGAGGTGCCGCTGGTGCCGGCGCTGGCGGCGGTCGCCAACGCCATGCACAACGCCCTGGGGCATCGCTTCGATAGCCTGCCGATGTCGCCACCGAAGGTCCTGGCGGCGCTCGAGCCAAAATAGGCGCAGGTCCTCCCGACACTGTCGCGCCGCGCGGCCGACCTGCGGCCGCCGCGACACTTGGCGAGGTGCCGGCCGGATGAAAGCCGCAGGTGGCGGCGCTCGACCCTGGGCGCGCCGCCGCTGGAATGGCGCGGGGGAGGATCAATTGTCGAAGCCGATGGTGTGGCTCATCGCCGCCCTGGGACTGGCGCTCGCCGCACCGGTGCAGGCGCAGCCCTACCCCGACCGTCCCGTCAGGATCGTGGTCGGTTTCCCGCCCGGTGGCGGGCTCGACGTCCTCGTTCGTGGCGTCGCCCAGGAGCTGACCACGCGCTGGGGCAAGTCGGTGGTGGTCGACAACCGTCCGGGCGCAAGCAGCCTGATTGCCGCCGAGAACGTGGTCAACGCCGCGCCAGACGGCTACACGCTGCTGGCAGTCACCGACCAGATCTTTCTGTCCAACCGCTTCACCTTCAAGAAGCTGCCCTACGATCCACAGACCAGCTTCGCCGCCATCACCCTGATGGCGCGCACCGAGCAATTCGTGCTGGCGCATCCCGACGTACCCGCGACCACGCTCGCCGAGCTGGTGGCCCTCGACAAGCGCAAGCCCAGTGGCTTGGCGTACGGAACCTGGGGCGACGGCAGTCCGGCGCATCTGGTCTACGAAACCCTGAACAAGAAGGCCGGCACGGCATTCCTCGGCGTCGCCTACAAGGGCGTGGCGCCGGTGCTGACCGCGCTCACCGCCAACGAGGTGCAGTTGACGGTCGGCAGCAGCGGTGTCGCGGGCCAGCTGTTGCGCGCCAACAAGGTGAAGGCGCTGGCGTTCGCGGGGCCGGCGCGCTCGACCGAATTCACCGACGTGCCGACAACGACGGAAGCCGGCTTTCCCGACATCCAGGCGTTCATCTGGTTCGGACTGGTGGCGCCGGCGGGCACGCCGGCCGCCATCATCGACCGGATCAGCGCCGACACGCGCGACGTGCTGCGGCAGCCGGCTGTCGCGCAGCGTCTGGTGTCATCGCTGGGATGGCGGTTGGTGGCCAGCACGCCGGCGGAAATGGAAGCGACCATCCGCAACGAGCTGCCGATCATCCGCGACATGATCGCCAACGCCGGCGTCAAGCCGCAATAGACGCCGGCGGCGCCGGCCGTCAGGCCTGCGACAGTTCGCGAAATCCGTCCGTCGCCACCTGGTCGCAGCGGGCACGGTAGGCTGGGGCGCTGCCGCTGTAGCGGGCGATGACGCGGCTCTGCTTGCCGTCGACGTTGCGGTTGATGCCGGTCATCCAGGAATCGATCTCGTTGGACAGCAGCCCCTCGCCCAACGACTTGACGTGGTCAGTCCACGACGCCACGCCTTGCGGCGTCGCCTCGATCCGGCTGAGGCGATGGTCGCGCGCGTGGCGCAACAGGCGGGTCACCCAGTCAACGTTGTACTCGATGCTGCGCGGGATGTTGCCGAGCGCGGTGTGCGGCCCCATCAGCATCATCATGTTCGGGAATTCCTCGACCATGACTCCGAGGTAGGTCTGTGGCCCGTCTTTCCACTTGTCCTTCAGACGCCGGCCGCCGACGCCGCGCAGGTCGATGCGATCGAACGCGCCAGTAATAGCGTCGAAGCCGGTAGCGAAGATGATGATGTCGAACGCAAGGTCCTCGGCGCTGGTCTTAATGCCGGTCGGCGTGATGCGTTCGATCGGCGTCTCTGTGATGTCGACCAGGCGCACGTTGGGCTGGTTGTAGACCTCGTAGTACTTGGTCTCGAGCGGTACGCGCCGCGTGCCGAAGCCGTGGTTCTTGGGGATCAGCTTCTCGGCCACCGCCGGGTCCTTCACCCGCTGGCGGATCTTCCGCGCGACGAAGTCCGAGACCATCGCGTTCGCCCGGCGGTCGGTCAGTATGTCGCGGAAGTTGCCCTGCCACATGCCGAAGCCTGGCTCGCCGTAGCGCTTCTCGAAGAATGCCTCGCGCTCTTCCGGTGTGACCTCGAACGTGCCGCGCGGATCGGGCGTGTGCACGAAGCAGGCGAAGGTTTCTTTGCAGCGCCGGAAGATCTCAGGATACCCAGTCCTGATCCTGGCCATTTCCGGGGCGTCGATCCTAGCGTTGTGCAGTGGGGCGCACCAGTTGGGCGTGCGTTGGAAGACGGTCAGGTGGCCGGCGGTCTTGGCCACCTCCTGGATCGTCTGCACCCCGGTCGCGCCAGTGCCGATGACGGCCACCCGCTTGCCCTCAAAACGCACCGGTTCGTGCGGCCAGCGGGCGGTGTGGCAGGACTGGCCGCGGAAGGAGCCGACGCCCTCGATGCGCGGCAGTGTCGGCGCCGACAGGATGCCGATGGCGGTCACCAGGAAGCGCGTCCGGTGGCGGCTGCCGTCCTCCAGGGTCACGTGCCAGCCGCGAATGGCATCGTCATAGCGCGCCTCGGTCACACTGCTGCGGAACCGGATGTCGCGGCGCAGGTCGAACTTGTCGGCGACGAAATTGAGATAACGCAGGGTCTCGGGCTGCGGCGAGAAGTGTTCCGTCCAGTCCCATTCGTCGAGCAGTTCCTTCGAGAAGGAATAGCCGTAGGAATAGCTTTCGGAATCGAACCGCGCGCCCGGATAGCGGTTCCAGTACCAGGTGCCGCCCACCCCGGTGCCGGCCTCGAACACCCGCACGCGCAGGCCGAGTTCGCGCAGGCGGTAGAGCTGATACAGGCCCGACATGCCGGCGCCGATGATTATGGCGTCAAAATCCAGGGTGTTGGCGGTGGAGCGGTCGTGATCAGGCGTGGCGGCCATCGGCTGTCGTTCCTGCTACTGCGGCGCCCCTCCCTAGTCGCGCCGGCGCTATCCGGCAACCACCTTTGCGGTTCCCTGCCATGCGGCGGCGACCGGCGTCACGGCAGGTCGAGGCTGACTGCGACGCCTGCGGTCGCGATCACCGCCACGTCGCCGATTTCCTCGTCCGGCACGTCGAGCCCGCCCTTGATCACGTTGACCGTCACGATGCCGTGCGGCAAGGACGCCTTGACGGCGGCTGCGTCGACCCGCTCCGGCCGCTGCACGCCGATCGTCACCTCGACATGCATCGCCGTCTTGGGATCGACCCGCAGGGTGCGCAGCAGGGTCAGCGAGCTGTGGTGCAAGGCGTCCTGCACCGCGCGCAGCGCCGCCTTGGTGTAGTCGCCGCCGTGCAAATCGTTGCCGGCGCCCAGTTCGAGGATCACGCGCTTGCGCATGGCGGGCTCCGCGGCCTCAGGGAATGTCCAGCCGCACGACCGCGGCGGCGTGGGCGACCAGGGTAACGTCACTGCCCTCGGCGTTGAGCAGCGACAGGCCACCCTCCACCACGGTGACCGTGCCGCTGCCATGCGGCAGCACCGCAAGGACGGCGTCCTTGTCGACCTTGTCCGGCATGGGCACGCCGATGGTGACGTCGACCCGCATCGAATCGACCGGCTTGCCGAGCGCGCCGGCGACTGTCAGCGCGTTGTGCCAGAGCGCGTCGCGCAGCGCCCGGACCGCCGCCTTGGTCGGATCGCCGCCACGGATGTCGGTGCCCATGCCGATCTCGAGCACCATGCGTCTGTAGGCCATGCCTTGACCCCTATTCCGGCGGCGTCAACATCGTCTGGCGATCATGCCTTGGCGTATTTGCCCGTGAGCTGCGGCGTGTGCGGGCCTTCGCCGCCCCGGTCCTTGTGCTGCGAACGCGTGGTGCGCGCCCAGGTGCGCTTGAGCTCATCGCGCACGGCGATGCGCAGGGTGCCGACCTTCTCGATCGTCAGCTCGATGCGGTCGCCGTCCATGAAGGCGTTCAGGCCGCGATGGTTGGTGCCGGTTGCCAGGATGTCGCCGGGCTCAAGTGTGTGGATCGAGCTGGCCCATTCGATGCAGCGCGGGATGTGGTGCGCCATGTCCGAGGTGTTGAAGCTCTGCATCACCTCGCCGTTGTTCTTGAGCGTGATGGCAAGTTTCTGCGGGTCGGCGATCTCGTCGGCCGTGACGATGCATGGCCCGATCGGCGCGAAGCTGTCGCGCGACTTCATCTGGAAGAAGACATTGCCCGGCGGCGGCAGGCCGCGCGCTGAACCGTCGATGAAGCAGGTGTAACCGAATACTTGCTTCATCGCGTCGGCCTGCGAGACTCGCGTGGCGCGCTTGCCGATCACTACCGCCAGCTCGGCCTCGCCCTCGAAAATGCCGGCCGGCACGTCGGGCAGCACCATCGTGTCGCCGTCGCCGATCACCGCCGTCGCCGCCTTGTGGAAGGCGTTGATCTGCGGCTTCTCCGGCAAGGTGCCGTCCTCCATGTAGTTCACCGCCATGCAGACGATGTTGCCCGGCTTGGGCAGCGGCGGCCGCAGACGGACGTCCTTGAGCGGTACGCCCTTGCCAGTCTCCGCCGCCTTCTCGAGCGCGGCGCTGCGCTGCCCGAAGGTCGCGATCAGGCCATTGATCAGGTCGTGCGGCCCGAGATGCGGGATGTCCTTGACGGCATCCATCACATCGACGACGTCGCTGCCGCGCAGCACGCCCAGCCGGAAATCGTTGAAGTAGACCAGCTTCACGTCTTCTCTCCCTCTTCGAAAACCTCCTTGGCAAGGCTGGCGGCCGACACGGCGGTCGGCCAGCCGGAATAGAAGGCGAGATGGGTGATCATCTCGATCAACTCATCCTTCTTCACGCCGTTGTTGACCGCCCGGGTCAGGTGACCGCGCAGCTGTTCGGTGCGGTTGAGCGCCACCAGGGTGGCGCAGGTGATCAGGCTGCGGTTGCGTTTGCTGAGGCCGGGCCGTTCCCAGACGTCGCCGAACAGCACGTTGTCGGTCAGGTCGATCAGCTTGGGCGCGAACGACCGGAGGCGGTCACGCGGATTGACGGCAGGCGGCTTCGGCATGACGCTCTCCCTGGCAGGCGTGTCGATGGTGACCGATCGTTGCGCGGCGATACTGGCGGGCGTGGTCGCGACTGAGAACTGCGGTTGCGAAATACCTCCCCTATCGAATGTGCCGTCACGGTGCGCGAAACGGCCTTGCGCCCGCCCTGCCCGGCTTTAATCATCCGGCGTCGATTCGCCGACCGGACCAAGGCGCGACCGGCAAGGGGGAAACACGATGTCCTGCGGAATGATGCGGCGGGTAGCGCTGACCGGCGCGATGGCAAGCCTGATCGCGACCGGTGGCGCGCGTGCGCAGTCACCCTTCCCGTCCAGGCCGATCCGGATCGTCCATGGCTACGGCCCAGGCTCCAATCCCGATACGATCGCGCGCGTGATCGCGCCCGGCCTGTCCGAAGCGCTGGGACAAAGCGTCATCATCGAACCGAAGCCCGGCGCAGGCGAACGCATCGGCGCACAATTTGTCATGGGCCAGCCGGCCGACGGCCACACGCTCTACCTGATCACCGGCGGCGCCAACGTCATCAGCGCCACCGACCCGCAGACGCCGTTTAGCACGCTGAAAGACTTCAGCTACATCTCGACCCTGACGCTGTTCCCATTCGCGCTCTTCGTCGGCGCCAATTCCCGATACGGCAAGCTTTCGGACCTGCTGGAAGCGGCCAAGAGGAACCCGGGCAAGCACAACTACGGGCACAGCGGTGTCGGCAATACCCTGCACCTCGCGGTGGAGTACATGAAGGCCGGGGCCGCGATCAGCATCGAGCCGGTCGCCTACAAGGACACGGCGCAGCAGATCAGCGACGTGGTGAATGGCCGCCTCGACGTCGCAATCAGCACCT
>DATFGV010000505.1:0-6965 GCA_035249115.1 Vineibacter sp. | reverse complement strand
GTGCCCGCTTCGAACGCCTGTTGGACGCGCGCCGGCGGGATCTGAGCGACGATCCGATGCCCGACCTGGCGGCGCTGGAGGACTACGCCGACGGCACCTCCGGCGAACTCTCAGTGCTGGCGCTCGACCTGGTGGGCGTCGAGACGCCTGCAGCACACCAGGCGGCGCGTCACGTCGGCGTAGCCTGGGCGATCACTGGCCTGATCCGCGCGACGCCGTTTTTCGCCCGGCAGCGGCGCCTGCTGCTGCCCGCTGATCTGCTGACGTCACACGGCGTTAACCCGCTGTCGGTGTTCGAGGGCCGTCCCGAGCCCGGGTTGCGCGAGGTATTGCGGGAGGTGGCCCGATGCGCCCGCTCGCATCTTGATGCGGCGCGGCAGCCGCGCGCAGAGGTGCCGCGCACCGCCCTGCCCGTCCTTTTACCCGCCCGGCTGGCCGACCGGCACCTGGCGCTGCTCGAAGCCACTGATTTCGACGTCTTCGCCGGTACGCCGACGCGCCAGGCGGCACTCACCCCGCTGCGGATCTGGTGGGCGCACGCGCGGGCGCGGTATTAGGCTTCGTCCAGTCCGCGTCGCCACGTCCGCTCATTCCTTGGAGTGATCATGCCCATCACACGCGCCAATGGCATCGACATCGCCTACGAGACCGCCGGCGACCCCAAGAACCCGACGATCCTGCTGGTGATGGGCTTCGGCGGACAACTGACCTTGTGGAACGAGTTGTTTGTCGAAGCACTAGCCGGCCATGGCCTGCACGTCGTGACCTACGACAACCGCGACACCGGCCTGTCGAGCGACTTCAGCGCCTGGGGCGCTGGCGACATGGCCGTGGCCGCCGCCAACGCAGCGGCCGGCAAGCCGGTTGCGGCGCCCTATACGCTGGGCGACATGGCACGCGACGGCCTCGGCCTGCTCGACGTGCTGGGCATCGGCCGGGCCCATGTGCTGGGCGTGTCGATGGGCGGCATGATCGCCCAGCTGATGGCCGGCGAGCACCCCAGGCGAGTCGCCGCGTTGACCATCGTGATGTCGACCAGCTCGCGGCCCGGCCTGCCGCCGGGCAAGCCAGAGGCCCTGCAGGGTTTGCTGCACCGGCCGCAAATGAGCGATCGCGACGCGATCATCGCCTATTCCATGAAGCTGCGCGGCCTGACCGGCAGCCCGGCCTATCCGATGGAGGAGGCCCGCCTGCGGGCCTTCGTCGCCAAGAACGTCGATCGTCGCTACTACCCCGAAGGCATGGGCCGGCAGTACCTGGCGATACTGGCCAGCGGCGATCGCGTCGCCTTGCTGAAGACCATCGCGGCACCGACCCTGGTGATCCACGGCGAGGAAGACCCGCTACTGCCGCCGGCGCATGGCCGCGACGTCGCCGACCTGATCCCCGGCGCGCGCTTCGATCTCGTACCGGGCATGGGCCACGACCTGCCGGACCAGCTGGCAGCCGATCTGGCGACCCGAGTCGCAGCGCACTGCCGTGCCGCCGTCGTGCCGGCCTGACATCACCCCTTGCGATGCCTGAAGCCTTCGATTGGCGACGACTAACTTGGATCAACGCGCCTGGAAGCGAGCGACGCCAGACTGCGTGCGCATGACGCCTTCTGCGATGACGACGGACGAAGTAGCTTATCCGGCGATGTCCGCAGCAACTAGATTCGCGTCGCCTCCGCGATCAGGTCCTGTGCCGCCTCGTCGAGCAGCTCATCGAGCGTGTCGCGGCCCATCACCTGCTCGCGGCCGATCTCCAGCAGCACCGGCACCGCCAACGGCGAGATGTGGTCCAGCCGCCGGTAGTCGATGCGTCCCTTGGCACGCCGTAGCAGGTCTCCCAATCGGCGGATATCGGCGAGCTGCCAGGCGGCGTCCTGGCGGGTGGCGCGCAGCAGGATGTGGTTGGGCTCGTGCCGGCGCAGGGCGTCGTAGATCAGATCGGCGCTGAACGTTACCTGGCGGCGCGTCTTCTCCTGGCCGGGATGGCGGCGCTCGATCAGGCCGGCGATCACCGCCACGTTGCGAAACGAGCGGCGCAGCATGGAGGATTCGTCCATCCACGCCTCGAGATCGTCACCCAGCATGTCCTCGTCGAACAGCGCCTCGACCTGGCGCGGCCGCGCCGGTTCAAGGCCCCAGATGCCCAGTACATAGTCGGTGGCAACGAAACCGAGCGGCTTCAGGCCCATGCGCTCCATGCGCCGCGTCAGCAGCATACCCAGCGTCTGGTGCGCGTTGCGTCCCTCGAAGCAATAGGCGACCAAGAACTGCTTGTTGCCGCGCGGGAAGCCCTCGATCAGCAACCGGTCCTCGCGCGGCAGCATCGAGCGCAGCGCCTGGATACGCAGCCACTCGCGCACCTCGTCGGGCAGCGCCGCATGGCGCGACGGATCGGCCAGGATGCCGCGCACCCGTGCGGCGAGATAGGTGCTGAGCGGCATGCGGCCGCCGCCATAGGCCGGCACCTTGGGATCGCCGGCCTCGCGCACGCGGCTGACCTCGGCGTGCAGCTGGCGCACACCCTCGAAGCGCAGAAGCTGGCCAGCGAAGATGAAGGTGTCGCCCGGCACCAGGCCCTGGATGAAGGACTCCTCGACCTCGCCCAGCACCGGCCCGCCGCGCAGCTTCACCTTCATCAGGGGCAGTTCGACGATGGTGCCGACATTCATGCGGTACTGGCGGATGACGTCGGGCCGCGTCACTTCCCACCTGCCGTCGCTACGGTGGAACAAGCGCCGCCACTTCTCATAGGCGGCAAGCGCGTAGCCGCCGGTCGCCACGAAGTCGAAGGCGTCATCGAAGTCCTGGCGCGACAGGTCGCGAAACGGCGCGGCATGGCGTACCTCGGCGTAGAGCGCATCGCGGTCGAGCGGCGCCGCACAGGCACAGCCGAGGATGTGCTGGGTGAGCGCGTCGAGGCAGGGCGGCCGCGGCGGATCGCCGTCGAGCTCCCGGGCCGCGACCGCTTCCTGGGCGGCGATGCACTCCAACACCTCGAAGCGATTGCCCGGCGCCAGCAGCGCGCGGCTGGGCTCGTCGAGGCGGTGGTTGGCGCGGCCGACCCGTTGCAGCAGGCGGCTAACACCCTTTGGCGCGCCGACCTGCACAACGAGATCGATGTCGCCCCAGTCGATGCCGAGGTCGAGCGAGCTGGTCGCCACCACGGCCCGCAGCTTGCCGGCGGCCATCGCCGCCTCGACCTTGCGCCGCTGCTCGACCTCCAGGCTGCCGTGATGCAGGCCGATCGGCATGTTCTCGCTGTTCAGCCGCCACAGCCCATCGAAGGTCAACTCGGCCTGGGCGCGGGTGTTGACGAACACCAGCGTCATCTTGTGTTGCCGGATGGCATCGTAGATGTCGGGGATGGTGTGCTGCGCCATGTGCCCGCCCCAGGGCACGCGGGCGTCGGGATTGAGGATGGCGATCCGCGGCTGGGCGCCGCCTTCGACCTTGATGATTTCGACCGGCGCGTCGCGCAGGCGCAGCCAGTCGGCGTACATCGGCGGCGCGTCGACCGTCGCCGACACGCCGACGAAGCGCGCCGTCGGCGCCATGCGCGCCAGCCGCGCCAGGCCCAGAGCCAGCAGGTGACCTCGCTTAGTGGTGGCGATGGCGTGCAGCTCGTCGATCACGATGGTGCGCAGCGCCGCGAAGTAGTCGGCGGAATCGGGATAGGACAGCAGCAGCGCCAGCGACTCGGGCGTGGTCAGCAGGATGTGCGGTGGCCGCACACGCTGGCGCTCGCGTCGGTTCTGCGGCGTGTCGCCGCTGCGCGTCTCGGCGCGGATCGCCAGCTGCATCTCGGCGATCGGCGCCTGCAGGTTGCGCTGGATGTCGGTGGCCAGCGCCTTCAGCGGCGAGACGTAGAGCGTGTGGATTTTTTCAACGTTGCCGGCGGGGCCGGCCAGGTCGATCAGGCTGGGCAGGAATCCGGCCAACGTCTTGCCGGCACCGGTCGGCGCGATCAGCAGCACCGACTTCCCTTCATCCGCCAGCCGTAGCATCTCGAGCTGGTACGGCCGCGGCGCCCACCCCCGCGCCGCAAACCAGTCGGCGAAGCGGGCGGGCAGCGACGAGTCTTCGGTCGGGCCGCGCCGCTCCAGCTGGGTTATATTGACAGATCGAGTCACGGTGTAAGTGATGAGCTAAGCCGGACGATCAAGCGCTGGGGGCGCGCCACTCTGTGGCGCGTCAGACTACGATGTCAGCTTCCGCGATACCTCGCGCTGCTCCAAGGCCACCGGGAAGCCGCCTTCACCAAATTTGCCTTCACTGGATTCTCCTCAATGTAAGCAACTGCTGCATGGTAGTGCCTCTCGTCCCGGATGAAGCGATCAAAGTACTCCGTCTGCCAGAAGGGTCCGCGTCGCTCCAGAATCCGGTTGGCTCTTAACGCCGTAAAGCGCTTCCATGAGCCCACAATATCCCCCAGTCGATGGCCGACGACCTGCTCCACCATCACATGCACATGGTTCGGCATGATGCACCACGCCAGCATGCGATACTGTTCTCCATCGAAATGCAGAAGAGATCTTTCCACAATCGCGGCGACGGCCGGTTGGCTGAGCCAGCAAGCGCCATACCCGGAGTCAAGAAGGGCTTCGGCTTCCGATTGCGCGTTCCGGACACGGCGCGCCTGGTCAATCAATGCAGGTGGCAAGGCGTCGGCTAACCGAAACGTGATCATCTGCGTCAGATGGGCAGCGTCAAAGTGAGGCAAACAGTTGCGCGAATGCCAGCCGCGATGCTCACTCACGTCATTTCACCTAAGTGTCTAGGCATGACGCGCCGCGGAGCGGCGCGCCCCCAGCGTTCGTCGAAACAGCTTTACTCTCAATCCCCGACCTTGACTGAGCAACGATGAACACATCCCCCACTGACCCCAGGTCGTGGCTCACAACGACGCCCAAGGGGTTGTATTGCGTGCCGGGTGGGTTCTTCGTCGATCCCGGCGTGCCGGTCGAGCGGGCAGTGATCACCCATGGTCACGGCGATCATGCTCGGCCGGGGCATGGCGCGGTGCTGGCGACGTCGGAGACAACCGACATCATCAAGGTGCGCCTGGGTGCCGAGTCCGTCGGCTCGCTGCAGGCGGTACGCTACGGTGAAACGACGCGCATCGGCGAGGTCGACGTCCGGCTGGTGCCGGCCGGGCACATCCTGGGCAGCGCCCAGGTGGTGCTCGACTGGCGCGGCGCGCGCATCGTCGTGTCGGGCGACTTCAAACGGCGGCCCGATCCGACCTGCCCGCCGTTCGAGCCGGTGACGTGCGACGTGTTCGTGACCGAGGCGACTTTCGCGCTGCCGGTGTTCCGCCACCCGCCGGACAGGCAGGAGATCGCGCGTCTGCTCACCTCGCTGCGCACCTTTCCCGACCGCTGCCACCTGGTGGGCGTCTATGCCCTGGGCAAGTGTCAACGCGTGATCCGCCTGCTGCGCGCCGCCGGCTACGACCGGCGCATCTGGCTGCATGGCGGGCTGATGGCGATGTGCGAGCTGTACCAGCGCCAGGGCGTCGATCTCGGTGACATCGCTGCCGTCAGCGAGGCCGGCCCGGTGCGGCGCAACGATCTCTTCCAGCACGAAACCTTCAAGGGCGCCATCGTGCTCTGCCCACCTTCGGCGCTGGGCGATCGCTGGACGCGCCGCTTCCCGGAGCCATTGCCGGTCGCAGCGTCAGGATGGATGCGGGTACGGGCGCGGGCCCGGCAGCGTGGCGTCGAGCTGCCATTGGTGATCTCCGACCACGCCGACTGGGACGAGCTAATCCAGACCGTGCGCGACGTCCGGCCCGGCATGGTCTGGGTGACGCATGGCCGTGAGGATGCGCTGGTGCACCAGGTGCAGGCGATGGGCATCAACGCCGAGGCCCTGCACCTCGCCGGCCGCGAGGAAGAGGGAAGCTGAATGGTGCGTGTCGCCTCGCTGGGCGCGCGTCACTCCAGTGACGCGTCATGCGCGGTACCAACATCAAGACGCGCGACTGGAGTCGCGCGCGCCCAGCCCGAAAGCTGAGCGATGCAGCGTTTCGCCGAGTTGCTCGATTCGCTCGCCTTCCAGCCGGCCCGCAACGGCAAGCTGCGGCTGATGACGGAGTATCTGCGCACGACCCCCGACCCCGACCGCGGCTACGCGCTGGCGGCGCTCACCGGCACCCTCGACCTGCCCAACGCCAAACCGGCGCTGCTGCGGGAATTCGGCGTCCAGCGCCTGGGCGAAACGCTGTTTACGCTGAGCTATGACTATGTCGGCGATCTCGCCGAGACCCTGGCGCTGATCTGGGAGCCGGCGAGCGACATCGGCGTCGGCCATAACCGGCCGCCACCGTCGCTGGCGGAGGTCGTTGAGACCCTGCGCCGCGCCAGCAAGCGCGAAACGCCGCAATTGCTGGAGCGCTGGCTCGACGGGCTGGACGCCACCGGCCGCTGGGCGCTGATCAAGCTGGTGACCGGCGGCTTGCGCGTCGGCGTCTCGGCGCGGCTCGCCAAGCAGGCGGTCGCCGACCTCGGCGGCCAAGACATCGACTCCGTCGAGGAGGTCTGGCACGCGCTGGAGCCGCCCTACAGGGCGCTGTTCGACTGGATCGACGGCCGCGCGCCACGCCCCGATCCCGGCACCACACCGGTATTCCGCCCGCTGATGCTGGCCACACCGCTGGAAGACGCCGACATCGGCGGGCTCGATCCCACCGCCTACCGCGCCGAATGGAAGTGGGACGGCATTCGCGTGCAGCTTGTCGCCGGGCCCGGCTATCGCCGGATCTTTTCGCGCGCGGCCGAGGAAGCCACGGCGGCCTTTCCCGACATCGTCGAGACGATGGACTTCAACGCCGTGCTCGACGGCGAGCTGCTGGTGGCGCACCCGGGTGAGACGGGAGCGGTCAACGTGGCGCCGTTCAACGACCTGCAGCAACGGCTGAACCGCAAGCAGGCGACGGCCAAGTTGTTGGCCGATCATCCGGCGCACGTGCGG